>NZ_QEOA01000006.1:0-261727 GCF_003096855.1 Bacteroides galacturonicus
CTTCATAATAAGATTCAGAACGGGAAGACAGGAACACATTTATTTCCTTTAAAAAGTGCCTGAATTTAGAAATATCAAAATAAAAATTTTTAAAATCTGTATAGGTTTATTAAAGTACGCCAATTTTTGGAACATCCCATTCATTTTAATAAATAGTAACTTAAAAATCGTATTTTTATAGGAAAAAGAGGCTGGTACTTTAACGATTTTCAATCGTTAAAGCGACAGCCACTTTTTGTTATCCGAGAAGTGCGAGGCACTTCTCGAAACCCAACTGCTTCGAAGTTTGGGTTCGATTTCTCAGAGTGCTAAAGCACTCTTCGGTCGTGTCAGAGCAGAGGTCCACCGGACCTCTTAACACCCGTCTCGCGTGACGTACGGGAGGGATTATCAATAAGTCCTAAAACAAAAGTTAGTTCACTACCTCTAATATTCCTTGTGCATCGGCACGGGCCAGGGCATCTAGCTGGGAGTCGGTGCTGAAATGAGTTCTGTAGTCGTTCTCGTTGCTTAGGAATGAGTGTTCTATTATAATTGTTGGTATTCCGGCATATGTGCCGTTGTATATAAGTCCATAATAATCTGCTGGTGAACCGTCTGGGTAGAGTTCATTTACTGTGTTGGTACGCTGTAATATGCCATTAGTGTATTCTGTGTTCCAGTCATCTGCTATTGGAATTCCTATATTGTTAAGATTGCGGATAATTGCATTGGCAAGCATATTTTCTTTATCATATATGCTTGCAAATCTTGAATCAGATGGCTGATATCGGCTACAGCTCATTAATACCATACAGCCTCTTGGATTAGTATTATCCTGGCTTTTGCTGTTAATATGAACCGATATAACATAATCGGCGTTATTGCCTTTAGCATAGTCTATTCTTCCCCCTATGCTCACATCTGCATCAGAAGTACGTGTCATAATGACATTAAGATTATCATTCTGTTCAAGATACCACTGAAGCTTTTTTGCTATTACAAGATTAATATCTTTCTCTTTAATGAGTACACCATCATATGTTTCTTTCGTTCCCTCATTACTTCCACCGTGTCCTGCATCTATACATATAGTTGTCTTGTGCTGTGCTTCCTGAATATTTTCCTGTGTATCATCATCTTCTGCTCCACCTGATACATAAGAAAATGTGTCATTATATACAGGCTGCTGGCTGTTATCATCTACATTGTTACCATTTTCTGTATAATTATCCGTATCATAATCCGAATTATCATTACTTATACTTTCATCACCGCTGTTATTTTCATCTTCAATATCTGCATTATTTTCGTTATCCGTTACAGCAGATGTGTTATCGGCTTCGCTGGTGTTCTGGTTCTCATCTGAATTAACAGACAGATCATCTGCATTTACATTCTGCATACTATCTGTATCACTATTATTTACCGCAACAACTGCCGTATCTGCTTCATTATTAGAATCATCAGACTTACCGTCTGTCCTTCCGCACGCTGTCAGGCTCAATGTCAATATACTTACTAATAACGCTGTATTTATCACTTTTATTATATTCTTTAAATTATTGTTTCTCATTTTACTCCATTCCTATGTATTTAATGTGTATATGATATACCTTTCATTTAATAATATCTATACCTCAATTTTATTTTTAAATTTACTTTTCAATTTTGTTTCAAATTTTGTTTCAAATTTCATTTCTATATTTTATAGTGTTCTGATAATGTATTTTCAATAATATAATTTCAATAATAAAATATACCATTTTACATATCTTTTCACACACATATTATTAATATATCCCCTGTTTATGTGCCCTCATTTGTATACACATTCTCACATTTGTTGCGTCATTTTGCATTAATTTTAATATTTTTTAGTTTTTTACTTGTATATTATTCACAAAGTGTTAAAATATAAACATAAATTCAACGTGAATGGAGGTAAATATTATTATGGCACAGAGATTTATTCTTAACGGTACATCTTACCACGGAAAGGGAGCTATCAAGGAGATAGCTACAGAGGCTATTTCAAGGGGATTTAAGAAAGCATTTGTATGCTCTGACCCTGACCTTATCAAATTTGGTGTAACTAAGAAAGTTCTTGATGTATTAGACGAGAACGGACTGGCTTATGAGGTTTATTCAGACATCAAGCCTAATCCAACAGTAGAGAATGTTAAGACAGGTGTACAGGCATTTAAAGATGCTGGTACAGATTATCTTATCGCAATCGGCGGTGGTTCTTCAATGGATACAGCCAAGGCTATTGGTATTATCATTAACAACCCTGAATTCAGTGATGTTATAAGCCTTGAAGGTGTTGCTCCTACTAAGAAACCTGCCGTTCCTATTATTGCAGTTCCAACTACTGCTGGTACAGCCGCAGAAGTTACTATCAACTACGTTATCACAGATACAAGCAAGAACCGTAAAATGGTATGCGTTGACCCACACGATATCCCTGTCGTAGCTGTTGTTGACCCTGATATGATGTCTAGTATGCCTAAGGGGCTTACAGCCGCAACTGGTATGGATGCTTTAACACACGCTATTGAAGGTTACATAACTGCTGGTGCCTGGGAATTATCTGATATGTTCCATCTTAAAGCTATTGAAATCATTTCTAAGAGCCTTAGAGGTGCTGTTGAGAACACACCTGAGGGACGTGAAGGTATGGCACTTGGACAGTATATAGCAGGTATGGGCTTCTCTAATGTAGGTCTTGGTATTGTCCATTCCATGGCTCACCCACTTGGTGCCCTCTATGATACACCACACGGTGTTGCTAACGCTATTATCCTTCCAACAGTTATGGAATACAATGCTCCAGCAACTGGTGAGAAATATCGTGACATTGCCAAAGCTATGGGTGTCAAAGGCACAGATGATATGACACAGGAAGAATACAGAAAAGCTGCTGTAGATGCTGTAAGAAAGTTATCACAGGACGTAGGTATCCCAGCTAACTTAAAGGATATTGTCAAGGAAGAAGATATTCCATTCCTTGCACAGTCAGCTTATGATGATGCATGCAGACCTGGTAATCCAAGAGAAACAAGTGTTGAAGAGATAACAGAGCTTTACAAGAGCCTTATTTAACAGACAACTACTTAAATTATTGTTTATCATATTTTACACCTCTAAAAAAGAACCCCGCTATACCGGCAGGGTTCTTTTACTATTTACTATTTTAGTGTTATATAACGAAACATAGGTTATAGGACAAAACGCATTAACAGCTTAATCCCACTCATCAAGCAGTCCCTTAAATACATTTAATGCAGACTGTACAACTTCACGTTTTTCCATATCTATTCGGCATAGCTTAAGCAGGTCAATAGGGTGAAGACTGCTGCCACCTGAAAGGAACTTTTTATACCCCTCTTTAACAGCTTTATCTCCCTTTAATATTCCATCAGCTATCGCAATAGCAGCAGAATATCCTGTTGCATACTGATATACATAAAATGGAGTATAAAAATGTGGTATTCTCGCCCACTCGTATGCTATCTCATCATCAATAACACACTCACTTCCAAAATACTTTTCATTAAGCTTTCTGTATACATCACACAGATTATCAGAAGTAAGGACATTGCCTTCTTCGACCATTTTATGGGCTGTCATCTCGAATTCAGCAAACATCGTCTGTCTGAACAATGTACCCTTAAACTGCTCAAAATAATGGTTAAGAAGATACTTTCTTCTCTTATCATCTTTATCATTCTTACAGCTTTCCAACAGATAATTCATAAGAAGTGCTTCATTACAGGTTGAGGCAACTTCTGCAACGAATATCTTGTAACCGGCATATATATATGGCTGGTTGGAATTAGAATAATATGTGTGCATTGCATGACCCATTTCGTGAATAATTGTAAACACATCATCTAATGTTCCTGAGAAATTAAGGAATACATAAGGGTGAGTTCCATATGCTCCCCACGAGAATGCTCCCGTTCTCTTTCCTTTATTCTCATATACATCAACCCAGCCTGTTTCAAAGCCTTCTTTAACCTTAGCAACATACTCCTCGCCCATAGGTGCTAAAGCTTCAAGAACCATCTGTCTGGCTTCATCATAGGTAACCTTCCACTCATAGTCCGCTACCATCGGAGCATATATATCATAAAAATGAAGCTCATCAACTCCTAAAGCTTTCTTTCTTATATCAACATACCTGTGCATAAGATTAAGATTGTCATCTACAGTATTAATGAGATTCTTGTATACATCTACAGGAATAAATGAATCAGACAGATACATATGTAATGTTGATTCATATTTTCTTGCTTCAGCCTTAAATACTGCCTGTTTTACGTTGCCATAAAAGCAGGCTGCAAGCGTATTGATGTGCTGCTTATATTCCTTATAAAGACACTCAAAGGCTTCTTTTCTTACACTTCTTTGCTGGCTCTGCATATATTTTACATATGTTCCATTAGTCAGCTCAACCTTATTCCCAGATTCATCAATTATACTGCCAAAATGGACATCTGCATTGTTAAACTTAGAAAATATCTCATTAGGAACAGACATTACCTGCGATGCCTTTGCAAGAAGAACCTCTTCCTTCTCCGAAAGAGAATGTTCTTTCTGGCTTAACATATCGTCAATCATATGCTTATACAACTTAAGCCTGTCATCTTTTAAATATTCATAGAGAACATTTTCATCCATACTTAATATTGCAGGCTCAACAAATGCGTACTTCTCAGCACATTTAGCTTCTGCCGTCTGTGCCCTGCCTGACATATCCTGATACACCGAATTAGCTGTATCCTCATAATATCTCATAAATGCGTATACATATAATCTCTCAACAAGATAATCAGTATCATTCAATTCCTTTAATACATTATAAAGATTATCAGCCGACTCAGTTAAAACAGACTGATATTCACAAGGCTCGCCTGCCTGTTTAATAAGCTTATGGTAATCTTCTTCCCACGCATTATCTGATGAGTAGATGTCATTAACTGCCCATTTGAACTCATTATCAATCTCACTTCTTAAAGGTGCTGCCATTATTCTGCCTCCGGTACATAAGCTGACACTGCTATTGCCAATGAACCATATCCTATATGGCACGCAACACTGAGTGACAATGGGTCCATATGGAAATCATACTGAGGAAATGCTTCTTTTACAGCCTCAGCCCATTCCCTGGCTTCTTCTTCATTACCAGTATATGCAACTTCCATATGAAGCTTTCCTTGTTGTGCATAATCTTTAAATCTGTTATCACAGTCATCCTTCATAGCCTTAAGCATAATCTTCTTGGCTGATGACTTTCCTCTTGCCTTGGCAAATGCATCAAGCTTCTCACCCTGTATCTGTAATACAGGATTGAGCTTTAACATAGTTCCAATAGCTGCCGCCGCAGGTGTTATTCTTCCACCCTTCTTAAGATACTTAAGTGTTTCAAGAGTTATATATATGCTTGAGTCCATTTTGTGAGCTTCAAGTATATCCTTAATTTCCTCGGCATTCTTACCCTTATCTGCCAGAGCCTTTGCATCCATAACTGACTGGCGCATAGTAACTGATATACGCTGGTTATTAACAACCTGCACCTTTCCATCATAATCACCTGCAACCATAGTTGCTGTCTGGCAGGTACCACTAAGACCGCTTGACATAGGTATAAATACAACCTCATCATTGTCCTTTAACAATTCATCAAAATAGTCCTGTAATGTTCCTATTGATGGCTGTGATGTAGATATATCTGCATCATTTTTAAGCTTTTCATAGAATTCTTCCTGTGTAAGATTAATATCTTCAAGGTATTCCACTCCATCAATAAAAAAAGGCATAGGTATAACTGTAACACCCATATCCTTAGACTGTGCCTGTGTAATACCGCTATTGCTGTCTGTTAATATTGCTACTTTACTCATAATATGACCTTCCTATTATTTACTGTAATTGCTACCAATCATCACTAATATATATAGCAATTACTCTCTATCTACCCGTAGTATAAAAATGATTATCAACTCTTATTGTACATTATCTTTTAGTTTGCTACAATGATTTTTACATAAAATTTGCAACAGATTACCAATTTTACTTAAATCAGGGGGATTTAATATATGAACGCACACGCCAATACTACTTCATTCGCCAATACAGATATTATTATAGAAAATGTCTTCTCTTATGATGATGTTTTAAAGCTTTCCGAATTATGCAATTATGAACCATTCTGTGATGAACCTGAGGCTGAAGACTTAATACAACTTGCGGCTTTTACAAAGGATAGCCACTGCCTTGTCGGGTTTATTTCGTGTTTAAACCCTATTATTAACTGCAACACTGATGACTCCGATGACATAGACACTCACAATAATTCAGATACTATTAAACCGAGTATATATGATGATATGGTAATTGAATTTACCGCTATGACTGCCACTGACTACAGGCAGCAGCACATTTTCACAGCAATGTTTTATGCACTTATGTGCACCGTTAATGCTTTAATATCAGACAGCAACATAAAATACATCACCGCCATTGACGATAAAACCGCGAACAGCATTATCAGCCACAAGCATAATCCTGCTTGTAATATTTCCGGCAATATCAATATAGCATATGCCTGCAGCGAATATCTTATGGAACTTTCAATTAAACATATAACTAATAACTTTTCCACTGTCCTTCCGGACACTATTGAGTTATTAAAATATGATGATGAATATCAGCTTTTATCAAGTGCCTCTGATGAGCTTATATCATCAATATCATTTGAACATTTTAACACACATATATGTATACACGATGTATGGACTGACCCTGATATGCGCAGATGTGGCTATGCCAGATTATTATTAACAGAGCTTATTCAGGATTGGAAAAATGACAGCTTAAACAACAGCCACGATAATACTATAATTCCTCTTATACTTCACGTTTCAGGCAGTAATATGCCCGCTGTCAGGCTTTATAAGTCAAGCGGATTTGTTGTAAGGGAAGAACTAAAGTATTATAACGTAAAATAAGTCCTACAAGCAAAAGGTGTGGATAATGTAACTAACAATTCAGGCTTTAGCCCTGAATACTGCGGTTGTTACATTATCCACACCTTTAATAATTTAATCTGTTCTCTTCGTGCTATCCCATTTATTATCTTGCCGCTATAACATCTGACATATCATACATTCCTGCACTCTTACCTGCAAGGAACTTAGCTGCTTCTATAGCACCCTTTGCAAATACTGACTTAGAATATGCTGTGTGTGTGAATTCAATAACTTCATCTTCACCAGCGAATATTACATCATGTACTCCTACTATTGTTCCACCACGCACTGCGCTGATACCGATTTCTTTAGGATCTCTCTTTACTCTTTCCTGACTTCTGTCATATTTATAGTAATAATCATCACCAAGAACTTCCTTGATTGAATCTGCTAATGCAAGTGCTGTTCCACTTGGAGCATCTACCTTCTTGTTATGATGTCTTTCTACTATCTCAACATCGAAGCCTGCTGGTGCAAGAATCTTAGTTGCATCCTGTAAAAGCTTCATAAGCATATTAATGCCAAGTGACATATTAGCAGACTTAAGCACTGCAACTTTGCAGGCTGTCTTTCTTACGTGTTCAATCTGCTCATCTGTAAGTCCTGTTGTACATACTACAACCGGAATCTGCTTCTTTTCACAATAATCAAGAAGTGCATCCTCTGCCTTTGCTGCTGCAAAGTCAATTATGACATCTGCTTCTACATCACAGTCATTAACTGATGCAAATACAGGATAATCATTATGTCCATCGTCAAATGGATCAATTCCTGCTACTATCTTACATTCATCATCTTTGCTTACAAGGTCTGTAATAACTCTTCCCATATGTCCATTACAGCCATGCATAATAATTCTTGTCATTATCATAGCCTCCATACATTATTTTCTTTATTATTTCAATGTTTATGTTCGCACACTTCTTTTATCTGCCAAATTATAGATTCTTACACTACTTTATAAGTCCGTAATTCTTAAGTGCTGTCTTTAACTTATTAAGGTTAGCTTCTTCCATTTCGCAAAGAGGCATTCTGAGTGGTCCTACTTCCATACCCATAAGATTAAGAGCTGTCTTAACTGGAATAGGATTAACCTCACTGAATAAAGCATCTACAAGCTCAAGTGCCTCAAACTGTAACTGACGGCTCTTTTCAATATTACCGGCAAAGAACTCAGCACATATGTCGTGTGTCTGCTTTGGTGCAACATTTGATAATACAGATATAACACCCTTAGCACCAATAGACATAAGCGGTACGATAAGTCCGTCTTCACCTGAATACATATCAAGACAGCCTTCTGCTAACATCATTGTCTTAGATTCCTGTGAAAGATTGCCTGTTGCAGCCTTAATGGCTACGATATTATCTACTTCCCTGGCAAGCTTTACTGCTGTCTCTGGCTGAATGTTGCAGCCTGTTCTGCTTGGTACATTATACATAATAATTGGAAGGTCAATTGATCTGGCAACTGCTGTGTAATGCTCTATAAGTCCCTTCTGTGTAGCCTTATTATAGTAAGGTGTTACAACAAGACATCCGTCAACGCCTGCCGCCTGTGCTTCCTTTGAAAGTTCAACAGCTGTCTTAGTACAGTTAGAACCTGTTCCTGCAACAACAGGAACTCTCTTTTTAACATAATCAGCAGTAAATCTTATAGCTTCGATATGCTCTTTTTCTGTCATAGTTGCAGACTCACCAGTTGTTCCACAGATAACAATCGCATCTGTTGAATTATTAATCTGATAATCAAGAAGCTCTGCAAGCTTATCATAGTTGATTTCTCCATTGGCTTTCATTGGTGTGACAATAGCGACACCTGCACCTGTAAATATTGACATAACTCCTCCATTCCAACGCTTATCCGTTGTATTAATATTAATTATTTCAATTCTATTCCTGTATTGTCTAACAGAGTACAACGTTTAAATAACTCTTTTACAATAAAACAGACCGATCTAATGACAGACCGGCCTAATTAAGAATTCATTATACAAATATCATTATATAAATCTTCGCGTAGCCCTCCATCATAAGGCATCAATGCCCATAATGACAGTCATAAGATTATTAACCTTATGCCCAGCATATAACTTCCCTGAATTATATGCTTCGGCACTTTCCCCTTTCGCTGCACATCATATGCTTGGGGACATCCGTACAGTTACTATTGAATCGTGCGACCTCTACTTTGTAGAATTAAAAGTTAATTTGACTATATCACTTGCGTAGTTCATTGTCAATATCAACACATTCTTATTTATATGATGTCAGGTGTAAATAGCCATAAACTATTCGTGACTACGCAATATTTTATTCTTCTTCAACTAAATCAATCTTGCTGACAGAAACCTCATAGGCTACTCTCTTCTCAACTGACTCCTCATCAACCTTTTTGGTGTATTCTCTTGACTGTACTCTTCCACATATCTGAAGGTGGCTTCCTACTTCAAGTCCGCCTGCAAATCTTGCATTTCTTCCCCACGCAATACATGGTATGTAATCAGACTTGCCATATGGTCTGTTGACAGCTACAAGAATATCAGCTATCTCTCTTCCTAATGGAGTCTTTCTATATATAGGTGGCTTACATACATAGCCATCAAGGAATATCTGATTAGACTTTGACTGCTCCTCTGGAATATCTTCATCTTCTATAAAGCGTAATTCTCTTACAAATATTGAAAGAACGAGCTTATTCTTAACACCTTCGTGTCTGTTATAAGAACGGAACTGTCCAGATACCTCTATCTTCATTCCCCTGTAATCTTTAGTTACATCAATAAGTCTTTCACTTATCATAAGTGGAATTATATCCACCATATCACTGAGACGGTTGACAGATACATTTGCAATATAAAAGCCCTCTCCAAATACCTCGTGGCTAAATGTAAATTCTGATACCACTTCTCCGATGATACATACCCTGTTGTTTTCAATTACCTTATCAAGCATAAGTATTTCTCCCTTCTTTGACCGATATTATTGTGCCTCGGTCCTGTGCTTTATTTATTGTTCTCAATATGTATATGTTCTAACTTGCTGTAATATTACAAAAATATTTTGAAAAAGTTGTGTACAAATTATAATATTTTTGAAAACATTATAAAAATACTGTGTTTTACTGTATTTACACAAATTGTATTTTTTTACGAACATAGAAGTATACCGGTATACTTCTATTAAAATATATGTTATAGTCTTACTAGCATAATCGCAATTATTAAATATTAATATGTATATATATGTGCAATCTGCTATAAAATATATTTGATATTTTTTAATATTTTTACCATATATACTATTGTATTTTGATAGCTTTGTGATAGAATATAAAAGTTGCTAACCATAACCATTCAATGTATAATATATATTGCTGGTAAATATGTAACAGTGATTGAACATTTTGACTTATATATGAAAGGAAAACATAATGAAAACTAAACGCGAAGATATTCGTAATATCGCTATTATCGCCCACGTTGACCATGGTAAGACAACTCTTGTAGATGAACTTTTGAAACAGAGTGGTACTTTCCGTGCTAATCAGGAAGTTGCTGAACGTGTAATGGATTCTAACGATATAGAACGTGAAAGAGGTATTACTATACTTTCAAAGAATACTGCCATTCACTATAAAGATACTAAGATTAATATTATTGATACTCCAGGACATGCTGATTTCGGTGGAGAAGTTGAGCGAGTTTTAAAGATGGTTAATGGTGTTGTTCTTGTCGTTGATGCTTTTGAAGGCGTTATGCCTCAGACTAAGTTCGTTCTTCAGAAGGCACTTGATCTTAATCTTGCAGTTATCGTATGTATTAATAAGATTGATCGTCCAGAAGCCAGACCTAATGAAGTTATCGATGAAATTCTTGAATTATTCATCGACCTTGATGCAAGCGATGAACAGCTTGATTGTCCATTCATATTCGCATCAGCTAAGTCTGGTTATGCTATGGCTGACCTTGATGACGAAAGAAAGGACATGCAGCCTTTATTTGACTGCATAGTTAATAATATACCAGCACCAGAGGGTGATCCTGATGCTGATACACAGATGCTTATATCTACTATTGATTATAATGAATTCGTTGGACGTATCGGTGTAGGTAAGATTGAGAATGGTAAGATTAAGGTTAATCAGGAAGTAGCTATTGTTAACCACCACGACCCATCTTTAAGAAAGAGAGTACGTGTAACTAAGCTTTACACATTCAACGGACTTAATAAGGTAGAAGTTAATGAGGCAGGCTTCGGTGATATCGTTGCCGTATCTGGTATTGCTGACCTTAAGATTGGTGATACACTCTGTTCTGTAGAGAACCCTGTTGCTATCCCATTCCAGAAGATTTCAGAGCCTACTCTTTCTATGGACTTTATGGTTAATGACAGCCCACTCGCTGGTAAAGAGGGTAAGTTCGTAACTTCAAGACATATCCGCGACAGACTTTTCAAGGAACTTAATACTGATGTAAGTTTAAGAGTAGAAGAGAATCCTGGTTCTGAGAACTCATTTAAGGTATCAGGACGTGGTGAACTTCATTTATCTGTTCTTATTGAGAATATGAGACGTGAAGGCTATGAATTTGCTGTAAGTAAAGCTGAGGTTCTCTACCACACTGATGAACGTGGCAAGAAGCTTGAACCTATGGAGCTTGCATATATTGATGTTCCAGAAGAATTCTCTGGTTCTGTAATCCAGAAGCTCAGCCAGAGAAAGGGAGAACTACTTGGAATGACACCTATTAATGGTGGTTACACAAGATTACAGTTCTCTATTCCATCCCGTGGTCTTATTGGCTACAGAGGTGAATTCCTTACTGACACTAAGGGTAATGGTATTATTAACACTTCATTTGAAGGTTATGAAGAATACAAGGGTGATATATCTTACAGAAAGACTGGCTCACTTATAGCTTACGAAGATGGTGAAGCTGTTACTTATGGTCTATTCAATGCACAGGACAGAGGTACTCTTTTCATCGGACCTGGTGAAAAGGTGTATGCTGGTATGATTATCGGTGAGAACCCAAGAACTGAGGATATTGAAGTTAATGTCTGCAAGACAAAGCACCTTACTAACACTCGTTCTTCAAGTGCTGATGAAGCTTTAAGACTTGTACCACCTAAGATATTAAGTCTTGAACAGGCTCTTGATTATATTGACACAGATGAGCTTCTTGAAGTAACACCAACTCATCTTAGAATCCGTAAAAAGATTCTTGATTCTACAGCAAGATACAGAGCTAATAAGAAGTAATTACATTTAATCAGAATTCTTCTTATTAATATATAACAACCAATTAACAATTTATAATTATCAATGGAGGTCTACTATGGATAGCGATTTAGGAGCAAAAGTTAAAAAATTAAGAATTTCACAGGGTTTAACACAGGAAGACGTTGCTAAGGCACTTGATGTAACTCCAGGTTATATCAGTAACGTAGAAAATGGACGTAATCTTATGACATTAAGAATGCTTTCATACTATGCAGAGCTTACAGGCGTTTCTCTTGACTACCTTGCAGGAAGTGTTGATAAGAACTACCAGAGCACAGCTCTTGATAATGAAATTATGCAGTTAGTATCTAAATTAGATTCTGAGACTAAGGAAAAGTTAATCTCAACATTAAGAATCTGGATTAATAACTAATAAGATAAGTTGATATAATATATGTTCTTCGTCAAGTTAAGGACTTTGAATATCACATATAAAAGAAACCTGGTGCTAATAAATGGCATCAGGTTTCTTTTTACATATTGGCTGATAATTTATGCTGTGACTTCGTTAAAAATGCAGGCAGACCCCCTCTGTGCTTTCGGGTTAGACAGACATTATGACTGTATCTTCTTCATCTGATAGAACTCACCCTTGAGGTTCATTAATTCATCGTATGTTCCATATTCTACACAGTGGCCATCAGCTATTACGGCTATTTTGTCAGCGTCTTTTATTGTTGAAAGACGGTGGGCTACTATAAAGGTTGTTCTATCTTTGGTAAGGTTATTGAGAGCCTCCTGTATAAGTTTTTCTGATATACTGTCTAAGGCTGATGTGGCCTCATCTAACACTATAACCTTAGGATTTCGTATAAGTGCTCTTGCTATTGATATACGCTGCCGCTGACCTCCTGAAAGCTTTCCACCGTGCTCTCCTACCATCGTATCAAGTCCGTCTGGAAGTGAATTGATTAAATCTGTAAGATTAGCGGCTTTAACTATTTCATCAAGCGTTGCCTCATCAACGTTATCAACACCATATGTAATATTATCCCTTATTGTCCCTGAAAATAATATTGATGTCTGTGGAACAACCGCAAGATGCTTTCTATATGAGCGAAGGTCAATATCCTTCATATTGTGTCCGTCTATAAGCACTTCTCCGCTGTTAACCTGATTAAAACCTATTACTAGGTTAAGAATTGTCGATTTACCAGCTCCGGATTCACCAACAAGTGCAATTGTTTCGCCTTTATCCACATGAAGATTAAGGTTATGCAGAACTGGCCTGTCGATATTATTATATCTGAATGTTACATCTTTAAAATCGAACTCACCATATATGTCCTTAATTATTTCCTTACCTTCATTCTGTTCTATGTCATCTTCTAATAATACTTCACCTATTGAATTAACCGATTCAATACCTTTGGCTATTGTAGGAATAAGAGACATAAGTGATGATACCTGACTTACGATTGTAGCAAAATAGCTCTGGTAAAGTGTTATATCTCCCGGCATTACAGTTCCTTTAATTGCAAGAAAGCCTGTGAATCCAAGACATACTACCTGAAATATCTGAAATATCGCCCAGCCTACTGAACCAAATAATGATTGTATTACATCAAGTCTGTAGCCTTTTTCTGCAACAGCGAATAATTGTCCACTCATTTTCTGAACTTCTTCCTCCTCAAGTGCATGTGCCCTCGTGACAGGAATAAGCTCAACCATCTCCATTACCCTTGCAGAAGTTTCTTCCATCTCTTTTCGGAATTCATTATTACGCTTCTTCATTACATTCCTGAAAAATACCATTGTCGCAGCGGCAATTGGTGTTGTGAGCAGAAAGAATATGAATACTACAAGGCTCTTATTAATGGTTACTATAAGTGCTATAGCTATATTAAGTGCTATATTAAGTATGCTAAGAAACATCTGCGTTGACAGTGTTTCCACCGCTTCGACATCTCGCATAATCTTGGATTGCAGACGTCCTGACTGCGTTTCCTTATGATAAGATATAGATAACTGCTGCAGCTTTCTTACAAGTGCCCTTCTTAAGCCTGTCTCTGCATATCTTGTTGCTAATGATTTGTATCTTGTATACATATAATTCATAGGAATATTAAGTGCTACAAGAACAATCATAATCATCGCCTGTATAATTATGTTCTGATAAGTTTCTGGCGAACCACTCGTTATATCATTAATAATATTCGCTGTGACAATAGGCAGTACCCATACAGGTGCATGCTTTATAAAGAAGAATATAACAGCAAGAAAGAACTTATGATAGTTGCCTTTATAAAGACCTAACAATATCTGCATAGGGTGACCTTTATGCTTTTTATAACATTCTATAAACCAGCTCTCGACATCTATTCCCTTTGGTGCTCTTAAATTCAATATACTCACCCCGCTTTCATCGTTATAAAAAGGAATGTGCCGCGGCACATTCCCCTATTTATAGTTGTAATCATATGATGATAAAGTCATAAGTTCCAAATCCTATTACGCAGGTATTAACGACTTTCTGAACTTTTGACTCTGACATCTTATTATTTCTTAATTATATTATCTACATTTTCTGCGACAATTTCTTCACCGTCACAGCCTGTAACCTTAACATTATCAAGAATAAGTGTGTTGATATTACTTACAATCATACCTTGTCTGCTTGCTTCATCACAGCCTAACATCATAGCTGCAACACCTGACTTGGCATTATCTGCGTATGTAATATTAATATTCTCAAATGTAAGTTCTTCTATTTTGCTTTCTGGAAGTCCGCATATATAAGTACCTGCAACGTGGCAGTTCTTAGCATTGATATTCTTAAATGTGAACTTCTTAATTGAAGGTGTTCTATCATCTACAGGAAGCGGCTTCTTAGAACCCACATATTCTGTCTTACCATCCGGGTCACAGAAATAGAAGCTGTTAACTACAAATGGTGTCATAACATTATCCATATCTATATTCTCGAAAGAAATGTCATCAAGAACTGAAAGCTTTCCTCTTCCTCGTCTTGTCTTAACTCTTAAGCCTCTGTCTGTGTTCATAAACAGGCAGTCTTTGATATGCACGTCCATAACACCTGCGGCAATCTCGCTTCCTACTGTTACAGCTCCGTGTCCATCTCTCATACAGCACTGTCTTACTATCATATTGGTTGTTGGAACATTGTACTTCTGTGCCATATAGATTTTGCCTGATTTAATAGCAATACAATCATCTCCAACTGAAATATATGTACCAAGTACAAGTACGTCCTCACAGCTTTCTGGATCAAGACCATCTGTGTTGTGTGAGTCTGCTGGTGCTTTAATCTTTACATCTATAAATTTAAGGTGGTTACTAAAATATGGGTGAATAGTCCAGCAAGGTGAATTCTGTACTGTTATGCCCTGCATAGTAACATTTTCACAATGATTTATAAAGAAAAGGTTAGGTCTCCACGCTATATTACGCACTTTGCAGTTCTTCCACCAGTTATCGTGTGTTGTACCACCATCAATAGTACCCTCACCTGTTATAACAATATTTTTAACATTAAGACCACATATTATTGCCGAGAAAGAGTCTACCGGATTACCTTCCCATGAAGCCAGATTGTATTCTGACTTCTCATCATATGACTCAATAAGACCTGGTAATATAGGGAACTTATCTCTGTCTGTGAATGCAAGTAATGTAGCACCCTTGGCAAGCTCAAGTGTAAGGTCATCTTTTAAGAAAATGCTTGATATTCTGTAAGTTCCTTCTGGAACATATACTCTGCAATTCTTCTTAGAAGCCATAATTGCACACTGGATTGCATTGGTATCATCGTGCTCACCATCACCATATGCACCGAAATCCCTTACATTAAGTGTTACAAATTCATAATCTGTATGAAGCTCGACAGGGCCATATTCTTTACCGTCATATACCGCTGTTATCTCATAATCTGTATCTGGCTTGAAGCCATATAAAGATGTAACCTGCTTGTCTGTATGTGTGAATAATTCCCCATTAACATATATGTCATATTCTTTCTTAGAATAATACTTTCCTGCTTCTGTTAATTCTACAACTGCATTTCTGCTTGTATTAGTTACTAATACTAACTCCATAATGCTCCTCCCTTGCCACGGCCATAATCCTGATATTCTCTGTTGCGTACTGTCTCGCTGTATACTAATGCCGCCTTGCTTACTACATTCTTATCGGTATCGTCATCAGTGAATATCTCACCTGACATTACCTTATCACACACGCCTAACACAATGCCTTCGTATTTCTCTGTGTGAAGTGCCTTCATTCTACATCCCTTTAATACAGCGTAGGCAAACATAAGCTCTGACTCTTCATCAAAATCATCAAAGTCATCATAATCTCTCCCTGTTTCAAGAACAGCCTTAACTGATGCCTTGAAATAGTCCTGCATCTTTCTGTAGATTTCATATATCATCTGGTCCATAACTTCCATTGTATCAACAAGTGAAGCTGCATATACAGATAATACCTTAACCTTGGCTGTTGTATCTGATGAATACTTAGTGTCTGCAAAAAGCTCATCATTCATAGCGTTATACTGTCCGATAACGTCATTATACTGCTCTTTTCCACCGTCCTTAGTTTCATATGCCATATAAAATGGTTCATATGAATATGCCTTACATAAGCATTTCTTATCATCTGCATCTTTAAAATAACCAGCTTCATTTCTTTCAAAATCCCTAAAACCAGCCGCAAGCTTTACAGCTTCATTCTTATATTTATCATCACCTGTAAAATCTGATGCTGTATAGAACGCATTACCAATCATAAAATGCTTAAGGCTATTCTTATCGAGGCTGTCTATAACACCACTCTCTATAACCTTATCAAGTGCTTCTGTTAATGCTTTAACTGCACTATCTTCTCTTAATGCCTTACATAATGAAGAAAGTGCGTTAAGTCTTAATCCAAGAGCGTACACATCGTTACTGCTGATTAATTCATCAACCTGTGATAACTTTGCATACATATTCTTTTCCAATTCTGAATTTCTGTTAATTATCATTGCAATCTCCTTACTATATATTAAGATGAGCACTATGGTGCTCATTATTTCATAATTCACGATACTTTACAACGTTTATAAAGTTTCGTCAGAAACTTTTAAGATGAGCACCTTGGTGCTCATTATTCCGTAATTCACGATACTTTTCAACACTTATAAAGTTTCGCAAGAAACTTTTAAGATGAGCACCTTGGTGCTCATTATTTCGTAATTCACGATACTTTTCAACACTTATAAAGTTTCGCAAGAAACTTTTAAGATGAGCACCTTGGTGCTCATTATTTTATGCTTTATATCTGAAATAATCAAATGCCGCATAATAATCATCTGTTCCGTGTCTTCCCTCGCTATCAGTATACTGGCTTCCATAATCTCCAGCGTAAGCATACATTCCAATCATTGCACCTGTAAAACGCTTACCCTTACGAATTCCTTCATCACACAGATAATAGACATTATCCAGACTAACAACTTTATTATAGTCTTTATCATTATAACTATATGAAAATGTCCTTCTTAAATTGTTCGTATCTATCTTAAGGTATATGTCTTTATTATTGTTATCAACACATACACCATCGTGTGTAATGACCTCGTCACCAATCTTCTCGACTACATTAAGCATAAGTCTTGGTGTTTCCTCTAACGTAGCAAATACACCGAATTTTATATAGGTGTTCTCATCATAATAACAAGTCATACCGCAGTTCTGACCCGGATATAATTCTGGCATACAAAGCTTACATACAGCACTAAATCTGAAATGTTTCTGTCTTCTTAAAAGTATATTCTTAGCTTTCATAGTATCAAGGTCATACTTGCTTCCCTTGATATGAACCTGAGAGTCTTTTAACTTAATGCCGTCCATCTCCGGCACTCTTGGGAACCACCATTCATTACTCAGATATGAATTATTAAAATCATCATCTGACTCATCTTCCCATATCATCTCTGGCAGATCAGGCTTTACCTGTAATGCACTAGGACCTTTAAGGTTATTGACTATCGGCCAGCCGTCCATAGTCCAGCTTATAGGGTCAAGAGCAGTTTCTCTTCCTAAAATGCTGTATCCATCGCCAATCTTTCTTCCACACAGATACACCATATACCAGTCACCATTCTGTGTCTGTACCGGCTTTCCGTGACCACACCTCTGTATTATCTCATCAGGGTTGTTCTGTCTCATAATAGGATTGTATGGGCAGGGTTCATATATTCCTTTAAGCTCCCTGCTTCTGGATACCGTTATTCTGTGTCCCGGTCCTGTTCCACCCTCTGCTTCAAACAGATAATAATATCCATCCTTCTTTAAAAGATGAGGTCCTTCCGGTGCTCTCTTATTATCTCCATAGAACAAAAGCTCTGCTTTGGATATCTGTTTAGTAGCATCCTCATTAAGCTCAAATATTCTTGCTCCCCTGTTAAGGAGCATATATCTTCTTCCATCATCATCATTAAATATAGATGGGTCAATACCATCTTCATCTATAATGGCAGGCTTGCTGTATGGTCCTTCCGGCTTATCTGAACTTACAACTATCTGCTTTCTGTATACATTACCTGTATCATTAAGTCTGTATGTAGCTGTTATATAAAATCTTCCCTTATAATAAGATATATCGGGAGCCCAGTAACCTCGTCCTCCTTCAAGGTCATCAAGAGCCGCCCACTCTGGTTCTGTAATAGCATAACCTATTATCTTCCAGTGAATAAGGTCTTTAGAATGCGATACTGGTATACAAGGATAGAATATAAATGAAGAATTAACCATATAATAATCATCTTCAACCCTGACAATTGATGGGTCAGGATACATACCTGTCCTTATTGGATTGTGATACATCTCACTTAACTTATGACCAACAACACTCTCAAAATATTCTTCTAACTCTATAAAATGATTCTGATGAGCAACCTCAAAAGGTGTCTGTAAATTAATATCTCCAGACAAAGGTGACATTCCAACTCTCTCAACCAGATACCTGCAAGTAGGTACGCTTCCTGACATAGCCGCATAATGAAGCATATTCTTATTATTATCATCGTGAATATTCATACTTGCCCTTGAATATTCAACTATATACTTCACAAGCTCAAGGTTACCCGTCTTAGCGGCAAGTAATGCCATAAGTACTCCATGTTCGTCCTTCTCATCTATAAGATTAGGCTCATTCTCAAGTATAGTCTTAACTTCTGCAATATTTTCAAGATATATCGAATCTGCTAACTTTCTCAATTCTCCACCACCTTAACGTGTTTTATATAGACAATTCCTAAATATGTCCTAATTTTAACATATAGATATATGTATTTCTACATAAAAAATGCCAATACAACAAAAAAAGACGGAAATGATATTAGCATTTCCGTCTTTTTTAATAATTATAATAATTAATCTCAACAATCAGATAATAGTTGATTAATAACTATTCTTATATTCCTGATATTACTCCTTAACGGCACCTACATTAACACCCTGTACAAAGTACTGCTGGCAGAATGGGTAGATAATCATGAAAGGTAATATAGCAACGATTGTAGCCGCATTAGAGATTGTGTTAGGGTCTACTGAATCGTCGTTAGGAATATTACTATCCATAACCATGTTACGAAGTTTAATCTGGAAGTTGTATAACTTATCTGTTCTGATATAAATCTTGAAGTTAGTATAATCATTCCAGAATGTTACGGCAAACATAAGACCGATTGAAGCAAGGGCAGCCTTAGAAAGTGGTAACACAATCTTAAAGAATATACCCATTGGTGAACAACCATCAATCTGAGCAGCCTCAAACAATGATTCTGGAATACCTTCAAAGAAGTTTCTCATAAGTACAAGGTTATATACGTTGATAGACATTGGTAAAATTACTGCCCACAATGTATCAAGTAAGTGTAAGTTCTGCATAACTAAGTACTTAGGAACCATACCACCATCGAAAATCATTGTGAATAATAACATATATGCGAAGAAGTTTCTTCCTGGCATTTCCCACTGAATGAGTACATAACCACCGAGTGTAGCAAGTAATAATCCCATAAATGTACCAGCTAATGTTGTGATAACTGATACAAGGAATGGACGATAAAGAGAAGCTCTTGAAATAATCGCACCATATCCACCTAATGAGAATGTACTTGGCCACCATCTAAAACTTGTTGCTGAATGAGCATCAAATGAATCTACAATAACCTTCCACATAGGGAAAAGAATTAACAATGAAACCAATATAAAGAAGATTACATTGACTATTGGGAAGATCTTAAATTTTTTCTTTTTCTTTTTATAAACTAACTGTTCTTCACTCATCGTCTAACCTCCTATACAATTCCACGTCCACGGACTTTTTTACTTGCGTAGTTACAACCAAGTACGAGGATCATACCTACAAATGACTTGAATAAACCTACGGCTGTTGTATAACCATAATCAGAGAATGAAGCCGAGAATGTCTTATTGTAAATGTATGTCTGTAATACCTGAGAAACATCATATGTACCAGCACTCTGTGTAACGAATACTGATTCAAAAAGGTTCATAACCTTAGCAAGGTTAAGAATAAATACTGTGATGATTGTGTTAGCTAAAGCAGGAAGAGTTATATATATAAGTCTCTTAAATCTGTTAGCACCATCAATCTGAGCAGCCTCATAAAGATCTGGGCTGATACCTGATAATGTAGCAAGGAAAAGAATAGTTCCCCATCCTGTATCCTTCCAGATATTCATTACGAAGAATGTACCTGTCCAATACTTAGAGCTACCAAGGAAATCAATTGGAGAATTGATAAGTCCCATATTAATTAAAGCACCATTAACAACACCTGTGCTGTTAACAGAAAGAATTACTTTGAATACAGCAGCAACAACTACCCATGACATAAAGTGAGGTAAGTATACAATTGTCTGTACTGTCTTCTTAAATGCCATATTAGTAATCTCGTTAAGAAGAAGTGAGATAATAACTGCGGCACCTGTATTAAGTATTAACTTAACAATTGATAATACAAGTGTATTTCTGAATGCTGCCCAGAAGAATGTATCAAATTTTAACATTGTCTGGAAGTGGAATACACCAATATAATAAGGGTTAGCTAATACATATGAAGTAAAGGCGTAACGACATCCTAACATTGGCCAGTAGAAGAATAATAATACCATTACTAATACTGGCAGGAACATAAGATAAAATCCTCTGTAGTAGAACATCTTCTGCCCAATATTCTGATTTAATGTGTTAGATAAATACTTTGTATCAACACCGAGGTCTTTCTTGAATATCTTAACGACATCCCAGAACACACCAACAATAGCAACTATAAGGCCGATGATTATAACATATACACCTGAACCTACTGAATAAGAATTACCATTATAACCATTAGATAATAAATCTGAAATGTTATGGTATACATACTTTAACGCACCAGTCTTAGTCTTTCCATCAGCACTAGTAAACTGGAATGCAAACATTGAAATAAATGCAACAGCTGTAGCTGCCACAGATGTAATAATAGATAACTTTTCTTTCTTAGCAACAACTAATAAAATACCAGCAACAAGTATTAACATAAATATGTACCACATTGCAATGACGCTGATATTCATAAAGCCGAATGAATATGCCTTAGGTGTATAACCATCCATAAGAGTTTCGTTAGACTTTGCAAATGGAAGTAATCCGCCTATTAACATAATAACCATACCGATAATAGCTAAATATCTGGTATTACCAGCTGGCTTACCATTAAGTGCTCCACACTTAGGGCAAATCTTTGCCTTCTTAGGAAGCTCTGTTCCACAAGACTTACACTGCATCTTTATACCCTTCTTTCCTAATATTATAGTAACAATTGCTTATATCAAGCAAAATTCGTGCCAGAAGACCAGGTCTACTGGCACGAAATATAAAGTGATGTTTAAAACATCTTTTAACACATATTAAGTAGCATTAATTCTTTCCAGCGAACTGTGTATTTAATGACTTAAGAGCCGCATCTACCTTAGAACCAACAGTCTTTGTGTATTCCTGCATACCCTGATCAACTGTCCATTCACCTCTTGCAACGTTATCAATTACTGTGTATCTTTCTGTATTGATATCACCAACAAGCTTACCAACTTCTTCTGTCATAGCAGGTGAATCTACAAGTGTAGAATGTTCAAAGAACATATCTGAGCAAGATGTAACATTTTCTGGCTGTTCAGCCTTTCCTGGATCCTTACCGTTTGTGAAGTTAGCAAGAACTAAGTTGCAGTCAAGATGAGCCTTAGCATAAAGTGTCTTAGGGTTAGTCTTCTTACCAAGGAACTTGAATGAACCATCAGCCTGCTCTTCATAGTAGTAACCCTTAGGACCATATTCCCAAAGTGTCTGGATATCTCCACCATCTAACATTGTATCGATGAAGTACTTGAAGATTCCTTCAGCCTTACCTGTCTCAGCAGCGTGAGATGTAATACACCATGATGGTGCAAGTCTTTCTGCGTATGAACCAAGTTCCTTGATTGGAAGAAGTGGAATCATTGAATCATCAAGACCAGCTGTCTTTAAGTATCCGCTTAATGTTTCAGCCCACTGTCCAGCCCAGTATGTAAATACACCTGATTCTGTCTTAGGATCTGATGACTTAAAGTCGTTACGTGCTGTCTGAGTTGTCTTTGTGCTTGTTTCCTTATTGATAAGACCATCGTTAACAGCGTTCTGAATTCTCTGAAGAGCATCCTTCATCTCCTTCTGAGAGAAACCATCTACATATTCACCCTTCGCCTGGTCATAGTAGAAAGTAAACTGAGCATTCTGATAGAATTCTGGAAGGTAGTTAGTATAAGGTGCTTCCTTTGAATAGAAACCTGGAGCAGAAATTACATAATCAACTCCTCTAGCTTCCTTCATCTTCTTAAGCATTGTGTAGAACTCATCATATGAGAGCTGCTTGCTTGTTAAATCTGCCTTAGAATAACCAGCCTGAGTAGCCCAAGCTTCCTTTACATATGTAACACATCCGTTACCACGAGCAGGAACGAATCCGTAGAGAGCCTTCTCACCATCAACGCCTCTTACATAGTTAGCCTGCATAATCTTCTCTGCATCTGAGATAAGTCTTCCAGAAGACTTTGTTGCTGAATTATTCCAAGCATCTGTCATATCCCAAAGAAGACCCTGGCTTGCATAAAGTGCTAAATAATCAGATGAAAGAATGATAACATCTGGCATTGCACTTGCATCAAGCATTGAGTTAGCAACTGCATCATAGTATGAGTTGTGGTCAGGACGTGTAATTTCAAAATCAAGACCTGTTAATGACATAAGCTGTTCATCAAACTTCTCGCCCCATTCTTCTAATGTAGGAACTGTACCATCAACCATAATTGTGAAATGTTCTGGCTTTTCTACGCTTGCCCAATCTACAGTTTCTTTTGTGCCGTTTGAAGCATTGTTATTGCCACATGCTACAAGACCCATTACTGATGTAAGAGTTAAACCTACAGCAGTAAGCTTTTTAATTGTCTTTCTCATAACCTTGTAAACCTCCCTTAATTGGTTCTTGTGGGGCAACCCCACTTAATATGTTTTTTGACATTGATATATTACCATTTTTGTACTATTTTAACAAGACTATTTTTAACAATTCTTGTATTTTTTTTAATTTTTTTATGAACCCCAGTATTTATGCGGCTTCCCAACACTATATTTTTGAACAATTTATTAACAAAGCGCCCTTTATATATTCATTCTGTATAATTTTACATCTATTAAAAATAGATGTTTTATGTAAATTTTGCACTATTATTAAGATAATTTTAGCATTTTTTTACATCACTTTAACAATCAAATGTAATTTTTATCTAAAAACCATACTTAAATTGTGCTTATTTACCAGTGTTAATTATTTGTTCACAATTCGTCCATTTGTTACAATCATATAATTGTACGATATGTTATAAAAATATTATATTTCCAGCCATATTTCTGCAAAATTTAACATTTTCTTTATCATTAAGAACTACATTACCCGCAAACGTGTCCATCAGCTTCTTTTCAAATGTGTCACAAACTGACATTTCTGCCGCAAGTTTAATTGTGACATTTGCACCAAAGTCAGTATCAATGATATCCACATTATTATCATTACATATATACTGCAATTTGCCATATGCGTTATAATCAGTCGTTATGACAGCAGTTATTCCGTCACACACCTGTGCTATGTCCGAATTCTTAATCCCTTCTTTAGCAGCAGCCTGATATGCTCTTATAAGTCCACCTGTTCCAAGAAGCACGCCGCCAAAATATCTTGTTACAACTAAGAGGCAGTCTGTAAGCCCATATGAATTAAGTATATCAAGCATCGGCTTTCCTGCTGTCCCCTGCGGTTCTCCATCATCACTAAATCTCTGTATCTGCCCCTTATCGCCTGTTACATAAGCATAGCAGTTATGTCTTGCATCCCAGTATTTCTTCTTTACTGCAGTGATATACTCCTCTGCTTCTTCTTCGCTTTTTATTTTAAAAATGTGGCAGATGAAACGCGACTTCTTCTCCTCTATTTCTCCACTGCCGTTCTTTAAAATTATATTCATAACTCCTCCGATTGCCTGTCATTCATTTCTATGGTACAATAAGGTATCCGTGTTACGGATTATCACTTTAAATCCTTATTGGATTTTGTACCTTGCATTTGGTAAATAATATCATAGTTTTACCATTTATAACAATATGGAGGATTTACAATTATGAATTATGGTGGAAACGGCATAAGACGAAAGAAAAAGCTCCTTAATTCATCAGCAACGAAGTTTAGGACTAAGTTTAACATTTTCTTTATCAAACTACTTCTTGTTGGTGCAATTGCAGTTGTAATAAGCGGCTCATGCCTTATATTCGGTGCTGCACAGGGCATAATTGAGAGTGCACCTGATATATCGTCAATCAATGTTTCACCCGAAGGTTACGCAACTAAGATATACGATAACAATGGTGAAGAAATACAGACGCTTGCAACAACCGGAGCTAACAGAATATACGCTTCCCTTGACCAGATTCCAGTATATCTTCAGCACGCATTTGTTGCTATTGAAGATGAAAGATTCTACAAGCATAACGGAATTGACCTTCAGGGTATTATGAGAGCTGCCATGATTACTGTATCCGATGGCGAGATGTCACAGGGTGCCAGTACAATCACACAGCAGTTACTTAAGAATAATGTATTTAATGCTTACAATGAATCTACTATGGAGAAGATTAAAAGAAAGGTTCAGGAACAATATCTTGCTATCAAGCTAGAAACTGTTATGGACAAAGACAGCATTTTAGAGAACTATCTTAATACAATTAACCTAGGCAATGGTTATTATGGTGTACAGGCGGCTGCTAACGGATACTTTAATAAAGATGTATCCGAGCTTACTTTAAGCGAATGTGCCGTACTTGCTTCTATTACCAAGAACCCTTCAAGACTTAACCCTTTGAAGAATCCTGATGATAATAAGGAAAGACAGCTTGCCGTGCTTAATAATATGTTAAAGCAGGAATACATCTCTACTAATGAATACAGCGAGGCTGTTGCAGATGATGTATATGCAAGACTTGAAGGTATTGATGTATCAGCTGCTTCTTCTTCATCTAATTATTCTTATTTTGTAGATGAAGTTATCAACCAGCTTATAGATGACCTTATGCAGCAGAAGGGTTATTCTAAACAGCAGGCTACAAGTATGATATATTCTGGCGGTTTATCTGTATACACTACTCAGGATATGTCTATGCAGAACATTGCAGATTCAATACTTAATGACCCAGACTACTATCCATCCAATACAGATTTTACTATTAATTATAATCTCACAGTAAAAGAGGCAGATGGAACATTTTCATATTATTCACAGAATAATATGGAGAAATGGTTTAAAGAAAATGTTGATTCTTCTTTCAGCCTTACATTAAGAAATGAAACTACTGCTCAGGGCTATATTGACCAGTACAGGGAAGCTATGACAGCTAATGGCGGAACTGTTACTTATGAGAAGTCCTATTTTGTTATACAGCCTCAGATTTCTTTCTCTATAATAGAACAGTCAACAGGCTATGTTAAAGTTCTTGTCGGCGGACGTGGAGATAAGGCTACTGACCGAGGCTTAAACAGAGCTACAGATGATGTAACAAGACAGCCGGGTTCTTCTATCAAGCCGCTTGTTGCTTATGGACCAGGACTTGATACTGGTGCTATCACTCTTGCTTCTGCTATCGATGATGCACCTTACTATTATTCAGGAACAGATGCACGACTTGTAAAGAACTACACAGAAGGACAGTATCTTGGATATATGACAGTGCGTGAAGCACTCACACGTTCACAGAATGTACCTGCTGTAAAGGTTCTTACACAGATAACACCAAGCGTTGGTTTCAGCTACCTTGAAAAGTTCGGACTTTCAACTTTGGTATCTACCAAGAATGCAATTAACGGAAACCACGATGTTGTGCAGTCACTTGCGCTTGGTGGTATGACAAAGGGTGTATGTAATATAGATATGACAGCCGCCTATGCGGCAATCGCCAACAAAGGAACATATACTAAGCCAATATATTACACTAAGGTATTAGACAGAGAAGGTAATGTAATTATTGACAACTCAATACCAGAAACACACAGAGTCTTAAAAGAGTCATCTGCATGGCTTCTTACAAGCGGTATGGAATCTGTTGTTAATTCAGGTACCGCTACAAGAGCCAAGTTATCTAACCAGCCGGTTGCTGGTAAGACTGGTACTACACAGTTTGATACTGATATATGGTTCTGTGGATTTACACCTTACTACACTGCTTCTATATGGGTAGGTTATGATGATAACTCTAAGCGTGTTGACTCAGTCAACCATACCGGTATATGGAAAGCTATTATGCAGGAAATCCACGAAAATCTTCCTACCGGAAGCTTCACACAGCCAGATGATATTGTACAGGTTGCTGTATGCTCTAAGTCAGGCAAGCTCCCTGTTGAAGGTTTATGTGATGCTGACCCTAGAGGAAGCTGTATAATCACTGAATATTTTGCGGCTGACAACCAGCCTACAGAAACCTGTGATACTCACGTTAAGGTTAATATATGTAATGACTCAGGTCTTGTTGCTAACGCAGGCTGTACTAATGTTTCAACTAACATTTATGTTAAGAAGTCATCAACTAACACTTTAGGTGGTGAGGATACTTCTGGTTATACAACTGCTGATGCACAATATGCGATAACTGATGAGAAGCTAAGCAGGCTTTGTACGCTTCACTCAACAGCCGCACCTGTAACACCATCAACAACTACTAACAATAACAGTAACAATAACAGTAACAACAGCCAGTCAACAACTACAAAGCAGAACACGACCCCGCAGAACACAACAGCTACAACCACCACACAGAACGCTTCTAATTCGCAGTCAACAACTGCAAAGCAGAACACAACCGCTTCTACTACAGGAAGCAGTAATTAATCTGTCGGTAACAATAGCTTGTAACTGTCAGCCAGCTGATTATTTAGTTATTTAATTAGTTATTGCGTTAATTAGTTCGTTAATATTCATAACGATATGCAATATAAAAAAGCCCCTGCTTACTATATTTATAAGATCCTTCCTAAATGCCCTATAGCCTTTATGCAAGTGCTATAAGCAAACCCTATAAATTAATAAGCAGGGGCTTTTTATATATCGCTGTAAATTTTATTTCTTTTTCATCTTAGGCTCGAATATCCACGAGGCAATATAGCCGAATACAAGTGCCGCTGACACTCCCACCGCACAGGCTGTAAAGCCACCTTTGAACAATCCCAAGAAGCCCGAGTTATCAACAGCCATTTTCATTCCCTTCCATAGTACATTTCCAAAGCCTGTCAACGGAACGCTCGCTCCCGCTCCTGCAAACTGCACAAGTGGTTCATATAATCCTACCGCACCAAGAACCGCACCCGTGGTTACAAGTATAACCATTATTCTTCCTGGCATAAGCCTGGTCTTTTCCATTAAAATCTGTGTCAGAACGCATATAATTCCGCCTACAACAAATGCTTTCAAATAATCCATTTTAACTCCCAGCTCCTTTCTTTTACTGACATATAACAATCCTGTTATGCACTTTTAACTTATATCTGCCGCAATGCTGTGTTATGCACATTATACAGCCTCAAGCACAACGCCGTGTGCTATTCCCGGTATTGACTTACCTTCATTAAAGCTTACCTGCGATAACAATGCCCCTGTTGGAACAAATAATACCCTTTTTAATTCACGTTTTCTTAACTTGTCCAATACAAGAGTATCAAGAACTATCGCACTGCACCCACAACCACTTCCACCTGACTGGGTATCCTGCTCATTTTTATCAAATACTTCTATTCCGCAGTCCGTGTATATATCACTTATGTCTATTCCTTTCTCTTTAAGAAGTGTAAGAAGTATCTCTTTACCTGTATACCCCAAGTCACCGGTTATAATCATATCGTAATACCCTTTAGTCACTTCAAAATCCTTATAGTTGGCTTCTATAAGGTCTGCCGCTGCAGGTGCCATACAAGCTCCCATATTCATAGAGTCCTTAACACCATAATCAACTATTTTTCCTGTAGTTATACCCGATATAATTACATTTGCATAGCCGTTATCAACAATCCGGCATACATCTCCATCACATTTTGTTATCACTGGGGAATTAGATACAAGATACGCTCCTGCACCTGTAACCGTCCACGTTGAACTCATTGGCCTCTGGTTACCATATAATAATGGAAATCTGAACTGCTTCTCAGCACTTGCAAAATGGCTTGAAGCTATCGCCGCCACATTATCCGCGAAACCAGCATTAACACACATAGCCGCAAGCGATAATGACTCACCCATAGTTGAACACGCACCATAAAGTCCAAAAAGCGGCACATCATACGTCTTTAATCCAAAAGATGTCGCTATAAGCTGACCTAACAAGTCACCTGCATATATATATCTTATGTCCTCTGGCATCATTCCTGTCTTTTCTAACAGCTTCTCAAATGCAAGGCTCTGTATCCTGCTCTCTGCCTCCTCCCAGCTTTCACCACCAAATAAATCATCTTGCGAAACGACATCAAAGCAGCAGCCCAGCGGTCCTTTCTTTTCCTTAGTTCCCGCCACTGTAGCTCCTGCTTTGATGTATACATTATTATCAAATTTAATACTCTGTTTACCTGCAATCATACGCTACCTCTTAATATTTATTCATAATCAATCATCAATAGGTAGTATCTGCTTTATCAGGTAATTTATTCATTATTGTATTATTTCCCCAGCATTATCCGTTAATTATTCTATATTAATATTATCATATGAGTGTCAAAAGTAAATTCTGCCACTCACTGATGTATCCAGTTAAAATTACTTAACTCTTAATATATCAAGTGTATGTGCTGCCGCTCCGATTAAATCCTGTCTTTCGCACGTTGCAAGATGATACTTCACGAATTCTGCGAATTCTTCTTCTGTAAGCTTATTAAGATATGGTCTTATATAGTTAGCCGGTCCATCTGGTGATAATATTTTAATTCTCTCAAGCCCTGCCGCCTCATTAAGACTGTTAATATCTTCTATTCTCATATAATCATAGAGGTTCTCCTCACTTGATACAGTGTGATAATCCTCTGTCAGTCTGTTCCCATTAAGACATTCATTAATATGTCCTTCTTTAAACGCATATGTAATAACACTATATTCATTCATAAGATATGCCACAAGTATAATTCCACCCGGCTTGACAACTCTCTTTGCTTCATTAAGTGCCTTAAGCTTATCCTCAAATGTAAACAAATGGTACATAGGTCCAAAAAGCAGTGCCATATCAAATGTATTATCTTCAAAACGCTTAAGCTTAAGTGCATTGCCCTGATATGCCTTGACATTTGAATTCTTAGCCTTTAGAAGTCCAAGATTATGCTTTACTAGTTCCACCGCAGTGACATCGTACCCTTCCTCAGATAATGGAACGCTGTATCTTCCTGTTCCTGCACCTATATCAAGTATCTTTATATCACTGGCAATATCCATAGCCGCCTTAATATCATCAAGGCAGTTATGGATATATTTCATAGATGTTATAAATTCAACCCTTCCGTGACGTGAATCCAGACGTTTCTCCTCATTGAATTTATTATAATGCTGTTCTAATTCGGTCATTGCCATTTCCTTAGTACCTCCAAATAGTTAATCACATAAGACTTATTATCCAGTATATCAGACCTATAATCCAGCTGAAAAATATTCCATACAATATAACCGGTCCTGCTATCGTAAATATTTTACAGCCAATACCAAATACCTGTCCCTCTTTCTTATATTCAATCGCAGGAGAAGCTATACTGTTCGCAAATCCTGTAATCGGAACAAGTGCACCAGCTCCTCCAAAAGACGTGATAAGCGGATATATTCCAAAGCCTGTAAATATAACACTTAAAGCAACAAGTATAAGCGTTGTATAACTTGCTGCATCATCTGCTGTCATTCCTGTCATCTTCATAAAATTCATAATAAGCTGGCCTATTGTACATATAATTCCACCTGTTATAAATGCCTTAAAGCAGTTGTATACACACCCCGCCTTTTTCGTGACATTTTCAACATACTGGTTATAGCTTTTATTTCTTTTTTCAACATCCTGAACCATAATAATCCTCATTCCTACATATGCTTTATTAGTGACATATGTTGATATTAATAATCATATATTCCGCCTGTCTTATTGCATTATATTACTATTAACATATGTTTCTATTAGCATTACCATAAACTTAAGAATTATTCATAAATAATAATACATATCATATATGTTAAGGCATGTTATTCCCTCGCCCACATTAGGGTGCTTCTTTGTGTACAACTGGTCTGCAACAAATATCATCATAAGTGCCACACATAATGGTATAATAATCTGAAGCTTTATCTTTCTGAAATAATTATCAAGCAATGGTGCTACAAAATACACTATAGCCATTCCACCAATACCAAAGGCTAACAGGCCTTCCGCACATATACGCCCGTGAAGATTAAGGAAAAATCCTGTGTAGTCCCACCACTTCTGTCCGTTATGTGTAAGTTCCAGCACAAGTCCTGTAAAATACTCAACAACTCCACACAGAATAATCGCCAGCACGAACTCAACAGCCGGCTTTTCCCTGAACTTTTTAAGAAGCAGAAGTATCAAAAGACCGCCAACTCCGTATATTGGAAGCCAGGGACCGTGGAGCACGCCTCTGTTAGCAAATGAATGATACAGCATTAAGTGTGATGAAACTTCCCAGAACCACCCTATAAATGACATTACAAAGAATATAAGTATAAGCGATGGGATTGAGTAATTACGCATATATACCGTACTTTCAAAATTAGCTCTATGCTCCTTTAATGTAAACAGCCTTGAAGGATACATATTACCAAGTATCTCCTGTTTACATCTGTCAGCTTTTATCTGTTCCGCCTTGGCATCCTCGAACTTCTTTTCCTCACTCGTATTAAAAAGAATTACGCCGAACCAGTCAGCAAGAAACTTTCTTAATCTCCTGAAATACCTGATGTCAGATTTCATAATATTATCATCAAATCTTTCCTCTGGAGAGTCTTCATTCATATATAGATATATGTCTGCGTAAGCTGCCTGCAATTCTTCTTCGTCTGCCCGCTCATACAGATATACATCGCTTAGCATTTCCGCGCCTTCTATATTATTCTTAATAGCATTTTCTCTTATAAGAACATACAATTCTGTAAAAAATGCTGTCTTATATGGATTGGAATATAATACCCCCACAAGACCCATAGATATAAAGCTTAATATATTCCAGCCAATAAATGATAACTGGTAGCAGAAACATTTCCACTTATAGCCGTTCATCATTCTTCTTGATAAGGTTATTGCATCATTAGCCTTTATGTCTGGATTTTCGGCTATTATATATGGCACAAGCATATATGACAGCGGCTTAATAAAAGCCCCTGCTATTGTAAGCGACCATAATATGGTATACAAGTCTTTAACTAACATTGTAAAGGCTACACGCATCCACCTTTTTACTCTCATAAGAAACATAAATTTGCCGACCCCTACACTTTTATATGTCCGGCTTTCAAGAAATATTCTTCTTGATATAACAACATAAGACATTTTCACGACATATCTTATTCCAAAATAAAATATAAGTGCCAGACATAAAAGCAGGATAACAACAAGATGTCTTGAACCCGTAATTCCGTATACAACATCAACTATAGTAAATACAACCGCACCTGATGATACGTTATTAACAACTGATGATAATATTCCCGAAGTTCTCCCCAGTATGTCCCCTGCATTATCCTTTGCTTTGTCGATAAGTGTCTGCGACTGCTCTTTGCCCTGTTCCTCATTGTTCATAATAACTGATACAATTGCATCAAGCATTGCACTTTTCGTCCTGTTATCAATATCTGATGTAACAAGCGTAACGCCCTGTGATTCGTTCGTATCTGTATTATTAATGTCTGTCATCTGCATTTTAAAGAAACTGAAAGTTTCCGTAAATTCACTTCCAACAAACGCTGCTATAAGACACACAACAACCAATATCCAGAAATGCTTTTTTAATGTTCTCTTAGCTGCTTTTGCAAGCTCTTTTCTCGTAATCATATTATTTCTTCCTGTCTGTTTAGTATTTAAGGTACTAAATAGTATACCAAATGTCCCACCATCTTTCCAATAGCAATAAACAAAACTACAAAGCCAAGACATTTTTTAAGCTTAACCCTGTGTGCTAATATAGGCAGTACCTTGACTGTTTCTGCAAGACATATTAAAAATGTACCTATAAATATTCCAGATACCGCACCATACAATATAACACCTGCCACGCCAAGCTTAATCGGCAGTTCAAATATATACCATATATTCCCAATCCCTGCACCAAATATAATCATTTCCTCATAAAGCATTATTGATTCTGTTGTGTTGGTCACATCTGCGTATCTGTTAATAAGACCTATGCTTGATATTAGGGCGAACAGTCCTGTAGCCGTAACACCTCCGGCACTTAACCCGATAAGTATGATAAATAATATTTTAATCAGCATTTTGTTGCCCCCGGATAATTGTTTCTTACGCATCTTGGCATACACTCTACAGAGTCAATCATAGCCTGATTTTCATCTTTGACATACTGGTTCATAGACACCTCTATAGGGGTTGGTGCTTTACTCATCTTCTTTCCAGCAAAATGGTCATAAAATACTGCTATCCCGGCAAACAACCCTATTGCATAAGCTATCTCACACACATTGTATTCCATAAGCCAGTCCACACCTGACATCCGGTATACTTTTTCAAATATCTCTATTGTGCTGACATCATTATTATACGCCATTATCGCATAAGCACTTCCTATAAATATTATTATGCACACGATAATCTTAAGAATAACAGATAACCACACCGGCTGCTGGTTCTTTCTGTAATCGATTATAAAATCACTCTCGCCTATATTATTAACGTCAAGTGTATCATCAAGCTGCTGTATCGCTGATATAACCTGCATTGAGCTTATACATATCCTGTCCTTTTTAGTCCTGTAAAATGTTGCCAGCTTTATGCTTTTTATCTTAGGAAGCAGCTTTTTTTCAGCATACACTTCTGCCACATCAGACAGATACACATCCTGCTTGTCTGTTTTAGTAAGCTGTCTTATCTTTAAATATACTGTTTTTGACATAGTAACCTCCATTTCACAGCATTTTATGCTGATTAAATAATGCTGTTAGAAGTATTGCCAATATTGCCCATATTATTCTATATCTATCTGGCTTCGCATACGGTTTAATATTTTCTTTTCGAGACGTGATACCTGAACCTGTGATATTCCTAATACCCTGGCGGCCTGTGTCTGTGTCATATCCTCATAATATCTCATTCTTATAAGCTTCCTGTCCCTCTCGCACAGGCTGTCCACAAGCTCATTAATCATTATATTATCAATAATGCTGTCGCTTCCGCCATCCTTGCCCTCTAACTTATCTATAAGACATACCTCATTGCCATCCTTCTGGTATATTGTCTTATAGATTGACTCCACGCAGTCGCCAGCCTCCATTGTAACGATTATATCCTCTGTCGCTATTCCTGTTTCCCTGGACAGCTCCTCAATAGTCGGCTCGCGGTTAAGAATACCCTTTAACTTCTGGGAAGCCATAAAACATTTGTATCCATTTTCCTTAATACTCCGGCTTATCTTTATTATGCCGTCATCTCTAAGAAATCTTTTAATCTCACCCGTAATCATAGGAACTGCATAAGTTGAGAACTTCACATCATAGTCCATATTAAAATTGTCTATTGCCTTTATAAGCCCAATACAGCCTATCTGGTACAAATCCTCCATCTCTGCACCCCGCCCTGTAAATCTTTTAACTATGCTCCACACAAGTCCGCTGTTATCAATAACAAGCTTCTCCCTTGCTGATTTATCATTGTTGTGTGCTTTAATGATCAATTCTTTAGTATGATCGCAAGCATACACATCCATTCTACCTGTTACTTTCTCCTATTCTTTTCTTCATAATTACAGTTGTACCCACATTTTTTCTTGAATACACATTAAGCTCGTCCATAAATGCTTCCATAAATGAAAAGCCCATTCCTGACCTTTCAAGCTCTGGCTTTGTTGTATACAAAGGCTCCATTGCTTTATGGACATTTTCTATTCCTACGCCCTCATCTTTTATCTTTATAATAATCTCCCTATCCTCTAAAGAAAGTGTCATATATACCTTGCCGCCTTTTCCCTCATAGCCGTGCACAATACTGTTGGTAACTGCCTCTGATACTGCTGTTTTTATATCTGATATTTCCTCTAAGGTCGGGTCTAATCTTGTCACAAAAGCTGCAGCAACCACTCTTGCAAAACTCTCATTCTCTGATATTGCATCAAATATTACATCCACATTATTCTCCTGCATTTTACATCCCCCTCTTATTCTGCTTTCTGACGGCATCGCACAGATTATCATATATATCTACTATTTTATGAAGTCCAGATATAAGCAGTATTCTTTTAATGCTCTCATTAATTCCGACAACACATATATCACCTATATCACGTATCTTCTTATATCTTCCCATTATAAGCCCTATTCCAGCACTATCCATAAAATCAACCTTGGAAAAGTCTATAATAACCCTGTCCACTCCCCTTTTATCGATTATATCGTCTATTACCTCTCTCATCTCATCTGCCAGATGATGGTCAAGTTCTGCATTAAGGCTTATAACAAGATTATTCCCGCTGACCATATATATGTAATCGGTTCTTTTAATATCCTCTGCTGTATCATAGCTGTCTAATTCACTGTCTAATCCATTATTAAGAAGCTGTGTATCATCTCTCATAACTATCCTCCTATCCTCTATTCAGGGTATCGGCACCCTTGTGCTAAGCGTAACATATAATTATATCAGAATTTCCTGTTACACAAAAATATCCCTGACGGACTAATTTCCGTCAGGGATTTATCGTGTGGTAATTAATGTGATGTCACATAATCATTAGCTTCTTTATAATATCCACTTGTCTTAAAGTCATTTACAATGTACTGATAGTACTTCTTAGCATTGTCTGTCTGTGAAAGTGCGACATAACATTTAGCCGCATAATAAGCTGCATCTACCTTAGTGGCGTCGCACTTAAATGCCTTAACATAATCATCAACTGCTGTAGCATAATCTGACTTATAGTATGAAGTCTGAGCCTTGCTGTAGAACTCATTAGCTGCCTGTGCCATAACAGCAGTCGAAATTGTATTATATAAAGTCTTGGCTGAGTCTGATGGAAGTGCACTTACATCAACGTCAATAAGCTTCTCAGCAGCTTCTGTCCTTTTATTGGCTATATAAGCATTAGCAGACTCAATAACTGATATTAAAAGCTTATTGCCACCGCCAGTTCCATTAAGTTCACTTAACTGCTGTTCAAGTGATTCTTTCTCTGCCTTTACAGTCTTTAATTCACTTTCCATACTGTTAAGCTCTACATTGCCTGATGAAAGCTGTTCACTGTATTCTGCCAGACTTCTGTTATAATCTTCTGTTATACCCTTGTATCTTGATGGCATTACTAAGAACCATATAAGTGCCGCACCAATCACAACACCTACAAGCACATTGACTATTGTAATAGCACCATTGCTTGGTTCTTTGTATGATGACCTTGGAAGTATTACATCATTACCATTAAGAGGCTTGCTTTCTTCTTCCTTTACCTTCTTCTTAGGTAAGAAGCTTCCAGATATATCATTATCTTTAATATTCTGGCTCTGGTTTATCTGTTCAAGGTACTTACTTGCAAGAGTATTATTCCTGTCTATCTTAAGCACTGAATTCAGGAGCTTTCTTGCTCTTTGATATTCATTATCTTTAATATATATAAGCGCAAGCAACAGATGTGCCTTTATAAAATGCGGATTAGATATAACAATCTTCTTTAACTGTATTACTGCCATATCTGTATTCTTATCCTTGGCATACTGAAGCGATACGTTATATTTCTTAATAGCATTAGTAACTGATTCAAACTTATTCTGATTAGACTGGATTTTCTTTATATAACTCTCTGCAACATTATCGTCCGGGGCAAGGTTCTTGCTCATTACCCACTGTGATAATGCCTCAACCACTTCTCCCATCTCACAATATATAAGTCCGAGAAGATTTCTTGCATTAATATTATATTTGTTAATCATAAGACTTACTTTTAAAGTTTCTATTGCTCCTGATAAATCCCTCACACGGGCTTTCTCAAGACCTTTGTTGTAATATATATCTGAAACCCTGGCAGTCTTTTTGTATATAGAGACATCTGTACCACACTTGGCACATGTGTCATTTGCTGAAAGGACACAGCCACATTTGTAACATCTCATAATTACTTCTCACTCTTTCCTTCGATAATCTTGTTAATTAAATCTGTTATATCTGGTACATCATTCTTGTATATTGCATCTTCTGCATCCTCAACTTCCAGACTTGGCTGGAACTTCTGGATTTCCTCATCAAAATCTAACATATCTATTCTCCAATCTTTATATTATTCCAAAACTTTCCTTATATCTGCTACAAGATAAAGTGAACCTGTACAGAATACCATCGGCTCATTCTTTAATGCAAGAACCGCCTCTTTCGCACTATCATACACTTCCACTTCAATATCTGTATGTCTTTTAAATGCCGCACTTATGTATTCCTTATCCAAGTGCCTTATGCCGCCTGTCACAGTAATCGCTATTCGTGCAAATACCTTACAGCCGCACAGTATGCTTATCATCTGTTCAAAATTCTTATCACTTACAACTGAGAATAATAATGCCGCTTTATCAGTGCTGTCAGCATACATTCCGTTAACCGAATTAACAAAACTCTGTATTCCCTGAGGATTATGTGCACCGTCAACATATATGTTATCCGTAAGCTTCTCCATTCTGCCCTGCCATATGTGGCTCCCTGCCGAATCTACTATGGCACTGTCTTTAATATCAATATGATATAAATGCTTTAAAAGCCTGCATACTGTAATTGCTATTGACACATTTTCCACCTGATATATGGCAGGAGTAGCCAGTCTTAAGCAATTATTAATATAATACTCATTATGCAGTGAAAAATCAATACAGCCATTAAAGTTTTTAATTATTTGATATTGCTGTGGTGATACTCCGTAACAATAGCTGTTCTTGCTGTGTGCAATATCCTCTATCACACCAGAAGCCTCATTGTCATCTGCATATACAACAGGCACGCCCTGCTTTATTATTCCTGCTTTCTGCTCTGCTATTTTCTTAATCGTATCTCCCAGTATTGCTGTATGTTCAAGGCTTATTGTCGTAATTACACAGCACAGTGGATTATGTACTGCATTAGTCGCATCAAGGCTTCCACCAAGCCCTGTTTCTAACACTACATAATCGACCTTGCATTTATCAAAATATAACATAGCCGCACCGAAAAAAAAGTCAAAATATGCAAGCTTAAGATTATTCGCCCTGGCTGTTTCATACACCTTATTAAAGTACTGTGTAAAATCTTCTCTTGATATAAGTTCACCGTCAACCTGTATGCGTTCCCTTATTGTCACAAGATGGGGTGATGTAAACAGACCTGTCTTATATCCTGACTTTTTTAAAATATCATCTATATAAGAACACACAGAACCCTTGCCGTTAGTTCCTGCTATATGTATTATCTTTAAATTCTTATCAGGATTTCCAAGAAGCTCTAAAAGCTTCCCAGCCCTTTCTACTCCTGTAGTTTCACCATACTGCGGCGTATCATTAAGAAACGCTTTTATCTCTGAATATTCCATTAAACACTCCATTCTCATATATGAACACTATCGGTTTCCTGCCGCCTGTATACACATTAAGCTTATCACCATCAAGATATATGCTGTAATCACTGCTGTCGTGCATTTCCTTAAGCATTTCCTCGATAACTACGATATGCTTTCTGTCGTAGTTCTTTACAAGCTCTGTAAATATATCATCACTAAATCTGAATTTATAATAATAAGCACTCCAGAGACGCTGTAAATTCTGCTTTCTTTCATTCGTCTGCTCATCAAGCTTATTATGATAAGTCTCGGTCTGGCTCTTTGTCATCTCCATTTTCTCTTTAGTAAGATATATCTGGTTAAGAAGTTCCTGATTTTTTTTCTCCCTTACACCAGCTTCTTCTGATGCCCTGTCTAACTGTCTTTTAACCTCATTAACCCTTGCATAGTAGCTTTTAGTTTCCTGCTCGGTATGCGAACCACTCATATATTCGTTCTTCTTAGCTTCAAGCTCTGAGAATTCTTTATCTACTTCATCTAAATGTTCTTTGGCTTTTTCAAGCTTTTCCTCTGCATCTGCCTGCCTTTTTTCTATTCCTTCAAGTTCTTTTATAAGCTTGTCTGTTTCACCATCTATCTCTTTTACCTGATTGATAAGTGCTGCATATTCCATATCCTGCTCAAGCTTTGCCTTATCATCTTCTGCCACATAGGAAGGCATAAGTTCATCTTTAGCATATAACGGCTTATTGTACCTTCTTACAGCTATATTAATCATTCTTGCAAGCTGTAGCGAAGATACCTTATTGAAGGTTCTAATTGCCTGATACATAGTCTTTATCTCTACTGTCTTATAATCAAATGCTTCAACTCCAAAACACTCTATAACAAGTCTTAGCTTCTCCTGTGTCTTCTGCTTTCTTAAGCTCTTTAACACACCCATTCCATTAAATGCGTCTGGCATAAGTTCTTTATGTACTACCCTCTTCATCTCAATATCTGCACTGGCAATTGCTTTATCCATAATGGCTGACCACTCCCTGAACTGGTCAGGTGTTATATTCTTAATGCTCTGGTACAGATTATCCATAAATGCCTCGTTATATTTGTCACTTATAATCTGCATTTTATGGGCTGGTGCTATGTACTGGTTAATGGAATATCCTGCTCCTGCCGCATTAACAGCAAGCATTAAAAGCTTATCCCTCCCTGCCACTGTGCTGACATCTATGCTGCCCTGTGCTCCTGCTATCTCAAGCAGTTTAAGTTCTAACATTGACATTAAATGTGTCCTGTCCGCTGTCTTAAGCTGCATATATTTGGCTTCCACCATATCTGACACTTTCTTATAATCATATTCGACTTTTAACTTACTGCTGAATATCTCTGCAAATGAATTCGCCATATCTGCAAGTCCGGATATGATACGTGAACCTGTCTCCTTCGCTGCATTTCCTATTGTCACACTATCAAAAAATGCAAGCTGCAGCCTTATATCATCATCTGTTAAATTATTAAGAATACTGTATAAATCTGACATTAATACTCCTCTCCAAGTGTTTTGTCATATTTTTTTAGAAAAATACCATTTTCTCCCTGATAGATCATTAATGGGCAGAATACTATCTGGCACCTACATCTTAATGTTTAATTATATAAGTTATGCAGACAAAATACAATGTGCTATTTATTAAAAAACTGCCCTTATATATGAATTATCTATTACACAAAAAGAGCCGCCGCATAAGCCCAATGTTAACTTAATAACATTGCACTTAAGCAGCAGCCCTCATATATTAATTCGTTATAATTATGGGATAATTAGCATACACCCTGAGCAAGCATTGCATTAACAACCTTCTCGAAACCAGCGATATTAGCACCAGCTACATAGTTGCCTTCCATACCATATCTCTTAGCAGCATCATCAATGTTGTGGTAGATATTAACCATGATGTTCTTAAGCTTAGCATCAACCTCTTCGAATGTCCAGCTAAGTCTTTCACTATTCTGGCTCATTTCAAGAGCTGAAGTAGCAACACCACCAGCATTGGCAGCCTTACCACAGATGAACATTACACCATTGTTCTGGAAGTACTCTGTTGCATCAAGAGTTGTAGGCATATTAGCACCTTCACAAACAGCCTTAACACCGTTAGCTACTAACTGCTTAGCATCCTCAAGGTCAAGTTCGTTCTGAGTAGCACAAGGAAGAGCGATATCACATTTAACTGACCATACACCATGCTCACCATTCTTCTTCTCATGGTATTCAGCTGACTTTCTTGCAGCAGCATATTCTGTAAGTCTTGCTCTCTTAACTTCCTTAACTTCTCTAAGAAGTTCTACATCAATTCCCTCTGAATCATATATCCAACCTGTTGAGTCAGAGCATGTAACAACCTTAGCACCAAGCTGCTGTGCCTTCTGGATAGCATATATAGCAACATTACCAGCACCTGAAACAGCGATTGTCTTGCCTTCAAGTGAATCACCATGACACTTCATAAGTTCTTCTGTGATGTAAAGAAGACCATATCCTGTAGCTTCTGTTCTTGCAAGTGAACCACCATATGTAAGACCCTTACCTGTAAGAACGCCTTCAAACATACCTCTGATTCTCTTGTACTGACCGAACATATAACCGATTTCTCTTGCGCCTGTTCCGATATCACCAGCTGGAACATCGACATCAGCACCGATATACTTGCAAAGTTCTGTCATGAAGCTCTGGCAGAATGCCATGATTTCTCTATCTGACTTGCCCTTAGGATCGAAGTCTGAACCACCTTTACCACCACCGATTGGAAGGCTTGTAAGTGAGTTCTTTAAAATCTGTTCAAAACCTAAGAACTTGATAATACCTAAGTTAACTGATGGATGTAATCTTAAACCACCCTTGTAAGGTCCGATAGCGTTATTGAACTGTACTCTGAAACCTCTGTTAACCTGTACCTGGCCCTTATCGTCTACCCAAGGTACACGGAACATTAATACTCTGTCTGGCTCTGTAATTCTTTCAAGAATTGCATTGCTTCTGTAAAGCTCCTCGTTAGCATCAACAACTGGTCTTAATGAATTAAGAACCTCTGTTACAGCCTGTAAGAATTCTGGCTGATCTGCATTTTTCTTAGAAACTAATTCTAATACTTCATCAACATATCCCATAATCGTTTAACTCCTTTGATTTAATATTCGTACGCTTTAGTACGTTACCCAAGTGATATTATATTAATTTCACTTAATTTATGCAAGTTTTTTATGTGTTTCACATAATTAAATTGAACAAAAATGAATATTATTAAGTTTAATTAGGTTTATCTTTAATTTTCCGCTTTATTTTCTTTATATTATTAAGTAAAACATACAATACCAATATGTTTGTATACTGCATACAGGCATATTTTTACATTTTTCTATATTTAATACTCTATTTATTTATTTTTTTTTAGTAATATGTTATAGTATTTTTGTTATGTTAAGCTTTTAATTGAATATATTTCACATTTTTTAGCTTGACTTATACATTTATTCTATGAATATTAACAGGAGATAACATTATGTCAGGATTCTTTGACAAGACCAGAGAAGATATGCAATATATCTTCAAAAAGGGGAGCACTCTTTCCCAGAGTGAGAAGAAGCACAAGCTAAGAGCATGGGCGACAGTTATTGGTATCGCACTCGTTGTTGTTCAGCTTATATTCACTGTATTGACACTATTGAAGCTTTACAAACTTGATATTCTTCCACTCAAGTATATAGCAGCTATTGATGCCGTTCTTGTGCTTGTGGCAATATACGACTTCCTATCACAGTTTACTAAGACACATATTATAGGAAAAGTAATATCTGTACTTTTATCCGCTGTACTTTTATATACATTCCTTTTCACATCAAAGGTTGATACAACTCTTGATAAGATAAGCAGTAATGGTAATAACATACAGGAGATTACAGATGTAGTTGATGTAGTTGTATTAAAGAAAGATAAAGCACAGTCACTTTCTGATACTCTATCTTATACATTTGGTTATAATTCTACTGTAGATGCTGATGATAATCAGGATGCCATACAGAAGATTAACTTTAATAACAACGCTGACATCAAAACCAGGGAATATACAACCTGGGAAGATATCATTCCTGCATTAGAGGCTGGAACTGATATTCAGGCTATGCTTATTAATGACAACACATTGTCATCATTTGATGAGGAATATGAAGAATTCCTTAACTCAATAAGAATTGTAGGAACTATTGAGCTTAAGAGAACTGTTGAATTGAGCGAGTCTGACAAAAAGGTCAACGAAGAACCTTTTGTAATATATATATCAGGTAATGACGAAGAAGGCAAGATACTTTCAACAGGACGAAGCGATGTCAACATTTTATGTGTCATCCACCCAATAACAAGACAAGTGCTTCTTATCACTACTCCAAGAGATGCCTATATCAACCTTACTAATCCTGGTACGGGTGCTCAGGGCTATGATAAGCTTACACACGCCGGACAATGGGGTATAGAGGGTTCTATACTAAACCTTCAGAATCTGTATGACCTTAATATTGATTACTATGTTAAGATTAACTTTACCGGCTGCGAGACAATTGTAGATGCACTTGGTGGTGTAACCATCAATTCATCTGTTGACTTTGTCAATGGACTTGAGGCAGCTCCAACAAGATATCACTATGTAATAGGTGATAATGAATGTAATGGTGAACAGACCTTAGCTTTCTGCCGTGAAAGAAATGCTTTCTTAGATGGTGATTACCAGAGAGGCCGTAACCAGCTTGCAGCCCTTACAGCTATTATCAATAAGCTTACATCACCTGCAATACTTGCAAAGTACAGTGCATTACTTGATTCTGTCGGTGATATGCTCTACACTAATATGCCTGTATCAGATATTACATCACTTGTAAAAGGGCAGCTTGCCAACAGCCGTTCATGGAATATACAGACATACAGCACAGGTGCAGAACCTGACAGCAGACTATGCCAGCATTTCGGTTCTTATCGTTCTGTATCACTTCTTTATCAGGCTGATGTTGATATTGCCAGACAGCTTGCCAAGAAGATAATTAATGGTGATATATTCGATGCACAGGAATATTATGACGAAGAGATCAGCAAGGTTTCTAACCCAACTGGTTTGATGTCTTTACCTAATACTTCAAAATCATCAAGCACTAACAAAGAAGAAACTTCTGCTGCCACATCAACTAAGAGTTCATCAACAACTAAGCAGCAGCAGACTACAACTAAAGCAACTGCCGCACCTACAGAAGCAGCAACAACTACAGCAGCTCCTACACAGACCCCTGCTCCTGATAACAATAGCAATAACAATAACAACAACAACAGTAACAACAACAACAGTAATAACAATAACAGTAATAATAATAATAACAGCAATAATACCGGCAGTAACGGCAATAAGACAGAAGCTACAACAGCTCCTACACAGGCGGCTGCCGCCCCTGCCCAGGCAGATAGCAATTCCAATGCTAATCAGGCTGCAGCTAATTAACTATAAAATATTGCTCAAAATACTATTAATAAAACACTATTAACAAAATACTATCAAGTATTAGAAAAAGGCTTCACATTATGTATATCGTAATGCGAAGCCTTTTTGACCTTTTAAATAGTTATTAAGTTAATATGTCAATTAGCTGTTTATAATATTATATGTTATTTACGACATAACCAGCCACCTATTTATTGGCATGTTCTCCATACTTGCCATAGTATTTGCCATAATACTTACCATAGTATTTGTTATCGTCCATATCGACCTTATTAAGTACCACTCCAAGAAGCTTGCAGTCTGTCTTTTTAATCTGCTCCAGACCCTTCTGGGCGTATTTGTAGCTTACATCATTAGCCGCCATTACATAGGCAACTCCGTCACACTCCTGTGCCACTATGGCACTGTCTATTACACTTCCTATAGGTGGTGTATCAATTATTATATAATCATACAAATCCCTTAATACTTTTATAAGTGTCTTAAACACCTTATTGCCAAGAAGCTCTGTAGGATTAGGTGGCACCGGACCAGAAAATACTACATTAAAATTCTCAACATTAGTTGCATACATAACTTCTTCAAATTTATTAATTCCTGATAAGAAATGTGTAAGTCCCTTAACAGACGTATTAATCTTATAACGTCCTACAAGCACCGACTTTCTTAAATCCGCATCAATAAATATAACCTTCTTGCCTGCTTCTGCAAGTGATACCGCAAGATTAAATGATACAGTAGATTTACCTTCTCCCGGTGTCGTACTTGTGAGCATAATAACCTTGATATCCGAACCGCAAAGCTGGATATTCGTTCTTAAATTCTTATATGCCTCATTAGCCCTGTAATCAAGCTTTCTTAATCGTTCTATATTGATAGTCTGCATATTATCTTTTCACCTGACTTTTACTTTTTATTCTTGTTCTTTTTGTTCTTCCTGCTCTTTTTCTTGTTCTTTGGCAAGCCATCATCCATTTCTTCTGAAATTGGAATAACTGCAAGTGTACTGAGGTCAAAATATTTCTCCACATCTTCTGTAGTCTTTACAGTATCATCTAACATTGACTTTATTACTATAACCGCCGCTGACAGCACAATACCTGCAAGAGCACCTATAATTGTCCATTTCTGGACAACAGCAAATGCTGGTATCTCTGATAATGAGCCTTCCTCAATAACATTTACCTGTTCAATCTTCATAATATCACATATCTTCTGTGATGATACTTTAGCCACGCAGTCAGCTATCTTCTTAGCCTGATAAGGATCATCACTAACAACTGTTATCTGCAATACACGTGTATCCGAAGGTGTATCAACAGATATGCTTGAAGCAAGCTGTGAGGCTTTCATATCAAGCTTTAATTCCTTGATAACTTCATTCATAACCGGAGCACTTGTTACAAGTATCTTATAATCTTTCGTAAGCTGTGTAGATAACTGGACATCTGATAAAGTAGTCGCACTGTCGTTAGCTCTGTTTAATACATACAGCTTGGTTTCTGACTCATACTGTGGTGTTATAAAAAACTTTGCCACAAGAAATGCACCAAGTCCCACTATTATGCCTGTTGCAATAATAACCATTATCTTATCCCATAATATAGATAAAATATGTCCAATATCAATTTCTATTTCTTCATTCTGAACATTATCTCTTCCCATTGTCAATCTCCATAATTATTTATCACTTAATCACTCTAAGCATTTAATATAAATCTTTTAATTATATCGGCAACTCCCGATTCATCATTAGATGGTGCGATATAGTCTGCATACTTTTTCACTTCTTCATACGCATTATCCATAACAGCCGCAACACCTGCTATCTTTAACATTGGTATATCATTCATTCCATCTCCACAGGCTATAAGCTCATCTTCTTTGATAGACAGCTTACCTAATAACTGCTGTAATGATTTATCTTTGGCAACCCCCTTTGGTACTACCTCAAGGAAATAATCTTCTGAATAAAATGCATCAAGCACGTCAGAATAATGCTCTAATAAAGCTTCCTGCACTGGCACAAGCTTATCGTGTCTTCCTACAACAAGGAACTTATTAACTGGATAATCTACATATTTCTTTAAATCATCTGTCTTAATTATTGTTGTATTATTGCAAAATGCTTCTTTTAACACATACTCATCATCATCACTCTCTGCTGCTATCTTTCCGTCCGAATATGTAAGTGCATACACATCATTAGCTCTTGCATAATCACATATATCGTCTATACACTGCCTTGGAAGCTCGTGGCTTACAATTACATCTCCATTCAGGCAGTTAATTATCTCACCACCATTGTAAGCTAATATATATCCGCCTCTCTTATCTAACTCAAGCTCATCTGCTATCGGTGTTATCCCAAATAATGGACGTCCCGAAGCCAATATAACTGTAACATCTTTATCAATTGCAGCCCATACAGCCTCCTTATTAGCCTCCGGAAGCTTCTTATTATGGTCTGTGAGTGTTCCGTCAAGATCGAGTGCAATCGCTTTATATTTCATTGTTAAATACCTGTCCTTTATAATTCTTATATAGGTGTCGGGGATACTTCCCTTACATATGCCAATTAATTGCTTCACTATTACATCACCCTGCAATTCCTGACAATATATCCGCATACATAGTCACTTTATCATATGTACTTAATAATTACAATAAGCTAAGCCTTAAGCTTTTATTAACTTATCCTCATCTGGTCAAATGCACCTGCTATATTCAATCTGCCATAGCCATATTCAACATTTGGATAAGCAATATCCCCCGGTCGGTCTGCTCCCCTTATTATATATGACTTAATCTCGCTATTACTTATAACTGATCTGTTATTGTTAGTAACTCCCCAGCTAAAAAATAATGCCGCTGCCCCTGCAACGTGTGCCGCAGCAATGCTTGTTCCTGATCTAACTGTATAGCCTCTTACGCCTCCAACACCATACACATTAACTCCTGGTGCTGCTATATCAGGCTTAACCCTGTTATCCGCCGTATAACCCCTGCTGCTGTTCACGTCGCTTCCGTTGGTATTATGATTATATGCACCAACAGTAATAAGCCTTAAACCGCTGGCAGGCTCTACAAGCGTTACATCAGCATCTGAATTAAGAAAATAGGCATCACAGTCCATAAGCTCTTTTAAAGTTATCCACGCATTAAAATATCCAGGAAGATTAGTAAGACTATATACATCTATCTTCCACAGTCCCTCTGCCGGACGTTCAAATCTCATAAATATAACTTCCTGCCCTGCAACAGTTTCTGTAATCTGGTAATCAACATATATCCTTGAATTCTCCAAAAGAAATGAATATTGTGTACTTGAGCCTATCCTTGCTGGTATTCTTGGAATAATCTCGCCTGTCGGTGATATTATTGATACCGACAGTACATCAAGACTTTTTGCCCATATTTCAAGCACAAAGCCTTTTCCACGCCTCTCAACATTTATCTCCATTTCCTTATATTCAGGAACAACAGAAGCGTAACCGCTAAAATGTGTCCTTTTGACTGCCTCATTGCCAGCAGGAACAACAACACATGTATTAACGTGCATTGTAAGTGAATCAAGAACATTTGATAAAGGACTTCCGCCTGTTCTTGAGCCCAGACCACTACCCAGTCCCATATATATGACAAGAGGCATTTTCTTTAACCCTGCATAATCCTTTAGAAATCTTGCGGCAAGCATAATATCCGTTTCCTCAAAACACACTGCATCATCCCTTATGTAGAAGTAATCCCTTAAATATTTCTTTGCATTTTTTAATTTTACACATACTATGCTTGCCTCTGGTGCAACACCTATGTAATCATCAATTTTTCTTGAAGCAATTACTCCAGCCATAAATGTTCCGTGCCCTGTAATATCGGTTGTTCCCACATAATCGTAAGGATTTAGTCCATTGCGGTATGCTTCAAGTGCTGTATTAATCTCTGCCTGTTCATATATACGACCATAATTAACATATAAATTCTGCCTGTACTCAAGGGTCTGATCCCATATAGCCATAATACGCGTATTACCAGCCGTATCACAGAAGTTCTCACTAAGATAATCAATTCCTGTGTCTATTATCCCCACGATAACACCCTGCCCTTTTGAATTTAAAAAAGGCTGGCTTGTTATGTTGGTGGCATTTACCGCATCAATGCTTGATGTATCCATAAGCCCATACAACTTGGGAATTGTATAATATCCCAAGTCACTTATATTAAAATCCCTGTCATCCGGAAGCCTGCTATGTGCAACAAGCCATTGGTCATCAACCTTCTGTATACATACATCAGGGTTGCTTTGAAGCATCTTATTAATTCCCGGAAGATTGACAACTATATAATCATATATATCCTCATCTGTTATCATTTCACTGCATAAAGGCATAAAAAATGTCCTTAAAGATAATCTTTAAGGACATTATATGATTAATATTTTATAATAATACTAATATACTGACATACTGACATATACATAATAACTTCTGCAAAATAACATCAGCAGAATATCTTGTGCATAATGGCTTGTGAAACTGACAGCATTAAGCTTCTGCATTATTCATTGGAAGTCTTTCCTGTCCACGCATCATAATAAGCGGTGTGCCCTTCTTCTCGATGTAATCTGCTGTTATTGTGACACTTCCGATATTATCATCTTTAGGAATTTCATACATTATATCAAGCATATATTCTTCTATTATAGACCTTAATGCTCTTGCTCCTGTATCTTTTTCCATAGCTTTCTTTGCAATCTGTCTTAAAGCATCATCATCAAATTCAAGCTTAACCTCATCAAGTTCTAATAACTTCTGATACTGCTTAAGTATTGCATTCTTAGGCTCTTTCATAATCTTAACAAGCATATCCTCTGTAAGACCCTCTAAAGAGAATACTATAGGAAGTCGTCCTAAGAATTCAGGAATCATACCAAATTCCCTTAAATCCTCTAATTCAACCTTTGATAATATATTCTTGTCATTATCATATTTATCTTTAAGGTCTGAGTTAAAACCTATTGATGACTGCTTATTAAGTCTTGCCTTTATTATATTCTCAAGGTCTGGAAATGCACCACCGCATATAAATAATATGTTGCGTGTGTTAACTGTAACCTGCGGAACCATAGCATTTTTGCTTGTAGCACCTACTGGAACTTCTATATCACTTCCCTCAAGAAGCTTTAACATTCCCTGCTGTACAGATTCACCGCTTACATCACGGCTTCTTGTTTCTTTCTTCTTGGCAATCTTATCTATCTCATCAATAAATATAATGCCTCTTTCTGCCTTCTCCACGTCATTATCTGCTGCCTGTAAAAGCTTTGATACAACGCTCTCTATATCATCACCTATATAGCCAGCTTCGGTAAGTGAAGTAGCATCTGTAATTGCAAGAGGTACTTTTAAAAGTCTTGCCAGTGTCTTTACAAGATAAGTCTTTCCGCTTCCTGTAGGTCCTATCATAAGCATATTAGACTTTTCAATCTCAATATCGTCCATAGTTCCTGTGGCAACTCTCTTATAATGATTGTATACAGCAACTGACATAACCTTCTTGGCATAGTCCTGACCTATTACATATTCATCTAACATTGCCTTTATCTGATGAGGTGCTGGAAGATTAGCCAAATCAAGTGTATCGTCCTTTTCCTTATCTGTAGGCTTGTTATTATCTTCTTTCTTTTTCTTGACTTTCTGCCTGTTGGAAATGTCATTACCCATCATATTAAAGCCGCCGAACATTCCCATATTAGGCATATTATTCATAAGGTCATCATAATTGATATCACTGTTATTAATTGTATCAAAGGTCTTCTGCATACAATCTGCACATACACATAAACCACCTGGCATATTAATCATTTTACCAGCCTTAGACTCTGACCTTCTGCATATATAACACACCTTTTCGTATTCATCTGTGTTAGCAGTTGTATTGTTCTCATTATTATTATCGTTGTTACTCATTTAATCCTCAATTCTGTGTTACGAGGCTTATTAGTTCTTCTTTCCTAATGTAACCTCCACACTCTTTAGTACATATTCACTACCTTCAAGATGATAGTAGTCAACCTTTACTGTCTCTCCTGCTGAATAATACTGCAGAAGTGACTGTAAGCCTGACATTGTTGATATTGACTGGTCATCAAAACCGACAATTATATCGTAAGCTGAAAGTCCTGCCTTCTCTGCTGCTGAGCCAGATGCTACTGTACGAACCATTATACCCTGTGGGTAACCATACATAGAAGCATATGTGCTTGTTATATCTATAGCAACAATACCAAGATATCCAGCATTATCTGAATCTACCTTCTGTCTTGTCTGCTTGCTCATAAGTGAGCTTATAAGTTCCTTAACATTAGATACAGGTATTGAATATGCCATACCCTCAACACCATCTGATGATGTCTTAGCAAAGTTAATAGCAATTACCTTGCCGCTTGCATTAAGAAGTGCTCCACCACTATTACCTGAGTTAATAGCTGCGTTAGTCATTATAAGTCCTGAAAATGTAACATTGTTAACTGTTATTGATCTGTCAAGGGCACTTATAATACCATTAGTAACTGACTGTCCTTCTCCAAGTGCATTACCAATTGCCACTACCTGCTGGCCTACTGCAATTGTATCAGAATCTGCAAGTTCTGCAATAGCTATTTTACTTATTGTGTCAGACGGAATATCTGATAATGATACAGCAACTACTGCTATATCCTGATCTGACTTAGAACCCTTTACCGTTGCACTTACTGACTGGTCATCCACAAATACACATTTTAAGTTGGATACATTATCTACAACATGTGCATTAGTTACAATAAGAAGCTCTGTATCATTCTTACCAACAATAATACCAGTTCCACTTGTTGAAGCCTCGTACTGCTGCTGTCCCCAGCCATACATTGAAGATGAACTGCTTACTGTAGTTGTACCATTAAGGGCAACCATAGCCGGAAGTGCTGCCTGTGCCACACTTTCTACATTCATTGATGAATATTGTGAAAGATTAGTATCTCCATTAGCATTAATATCATCGCTTGTAACTTTATCAATATTGCTTGTCACAGTTGAAATTGTATAGTTCTTAGTATCATTACCACCTAAATATTTCTTCTCAATATGATAAGTTCCATACATTGCTGAACCAGCTACAACACCAAATACCACTGCTGCAAGCACACCACTTATATACTTCTTAGCCGTGGAATTCTTAGAAAACCAATTGTTAAATGACTTCTTTCTTGCTTCCTTCTTAGCCTGCTTAGCCGCTCTCTGTGCATTCCTATAAGAATTATTCTGATCACTGCCTATATTATTATTAACATATGAATATCTATAGGTTGAATTACTGTTATCTGATGCATTATGAAAGCCTGTATTAGCACCATTATTATATGCTGTGTTATTATATCCGGCATTAGTTCCTGTGCTATTGTATGATGTATTAGCACCATACTGTGAATTATTCATACCACCCTGATTATATCCATAACCATTATAGCCATAATTATTACTTCCGTTAGAATACTGGTTCTGTCCATTATTCATACCAGCACCACCTGCACTGTTCTGATTATAACCTGTGTTATGGCTGTATGTTGTATATCCAGTTGTTCCTGTACTCTGATTATTATCAGGCTCTACATTCTCATAATTCCTAGAATTATTATCAGAATTATTGTTCATATAATCGTTATCTTCATTATTATACATATCCAAACACTCCTTACTTATGTCATTTCAACGAAAAAATGAACACATTTCGTTGTTGATACTGTTAGTATATTCACGAAATGTGTTCATATTGTGTATTACTTGTTAAGAAAATCTGAACTTATATAATTATGCTATGTAAAACATATCCATCAAATAATACTTACTGATTACTGCCCAACAAGCTCCATAACAGCTTTCTTTAAAGCTTCTTCTTTAGCTGCTGCATCTTCTATGCTGCTGCCCTTAACGCCCATATAGAACTTAATCTTAGGCTCTGTACCAGATGGTCTTGCACAGCACCATGCATTATCTGATAAATCATAATAAAGTACATTAGAGTTAGGAAGTCCTGTGCTATGCTTATCGCCTGTAACCATATTGACACATTCGTCCTTCTTATAATCTCTTGCTTCAAGAACTGTCCAGTTACCAATCTTAGATGGTGTATTATTTCTAAGGTCATCCATCATCTTAGCAATCTTTCCAGCACCCTCAGCACCCTTCATTGTGATAGCAACCTGTCCTTCTTTATAGTAGCCATACTTCTCATAGATGTTAATCATCTGATCCCATAAAGTAAGACCTTTATTCTTATAGTAAGCTGCTGCTTCACAAAGTGCCATAACTGCAACGATAGCATCCTTATCTCTTGCGTGTGTTCCTACAAGACAGCCATAGCTTTCCTCAAAACCAAATTCATATTCATATGTACCCTGCTGTTCAAAGAACTTAATCTGCTCACCGATGAACTTAAAGCCTGTAAGAACTTCAATAAGCTTAAGGTTATATTCCTTAGCAATGCTGTCAGCCATATTAGTTGAAACTATTGTCTTAACAAATGCTCCGTTCTTATGAAGAAGTCCCTTTTCCTGTCTTTGTGAAAGGATATATTCTGCAATAAGCATAGCAGACATATTACCTGTAAATGACTGGTATTCACCTGTCTTAGTATCCTTAGAATATACACCAAGTCTGTCAGCATCCGGATCTGTTGCAAGAACGATATCTGCATCAACTTCCTTAGCAAGCTTTAATGCTAATGTGAATGCCTTAGGATCTTCTGGGTTAGGATATTCAAGCGTTGTAAAATCTGGGTCTGGCTTTTCCTGTTCTGGAACAACATATACGTGCTTAAAGCCTAATTCCTTAAGAACTCTTCTTACTGGAATATTACCTGTACCATGGAATGGTGTGTATACAATCTTAATATCATCCGCTACTTTCTTAATGATATCTCCATTAATACTCATCTTCTTTAATGCGGCCATATATCTGTCATCCATATCGTATCCGATCACATTGTAAAGACCGCAAGCCTTAGCTTCATCTTTATCCATAGTCTTAACTGTATTGTAATCTGTTACAGCCTTAACTTCTGATATAATCTGTGAATCCTTAGGTGCTGTAATCTGTGCACCATCTTCCCAGTACACCTTATATCCGTTGTATTCTGGTGGGTTGTGGCTTGCTGTTACTACAATACCAGCTATGCAGTTAAGGTCTCTTAATGCAAATGATAATTCTGGTGTTGGACGAAGTGAAGGGAATATATATGCCTTAATTCCGTTAGCATTAAGACAAAGTGCTGCTTCATCAGCAAATTCAGGTGACATTCTTCTTGAGTCAAATGCAATAGCTACACCTCTGTCTGCTGCACCTTCCTTAATAATAAAGTTAGCAAGTCCCTGTGTTGCCTTTCTTACAGTGTAAATGTTCATTCTATTAGTACCATTGCCAATTACACCTCTTAAGCCTCCTGTTCCGAATTCAAGATCTTTGTAAAATCTGTCTTCAATCTCCTTCTCATCATTAGCGATCGACTTAAGTTCATCTCTTGTTGCTTCATCAAAATACATATTGTCACACCAAGACTTATAAACTTCCATATAACCCATACTCTGTACCTCTTTCCTTGTTATTTAATAATGTCGGGGAAAATGGTATTTTTCCCTGACTGATGTACACGTATTGCTACATCATTTTATTTAATTATAATTCAATCCGTAGATTAAATCAATCTTTAAGAGCTTCTTTAAACTTTTCTGATACTGTCTTTAACGCTTCTTCTTCATCGCTTCCATCAGCTATTAAAGTTATCTCATCTCCACATTTAACACCTGATGCAAGTATTGATATTACACTCTTTGCATTGGCTGTCTTACCCTCTGCATATTCAAATGATATATTAGAATCAAATTTAATTGCCGCATCACACATAGCACCCGCTGGACGAAGATGTATTCCAAGCTGGCTTGTGACAATTATATTCTCCTTTACCATTATAATCCCTCCTTAAATGGCAGTTCTTAACAAATTACCTTGTCGCCGATGTAGTGCTTTCTGTCGCTTTGGTACTCTCTGTAGTTGTTTCCTGCTGTATTGCCGTTATTGTAACATTAACAGTAACATTACCTACTACAGTTATTCCATCAGGCAGTGATAACGCCACTGTGACATTATGAGTTCCTGCCCCAAGATTCTTAAGGTCAATGCCTGCCTTTACATCTGATGCACTGACAGCCGATAACACATTATCATTACCTGTTACAGTAAATGTAATACCCTGCATTACCTGTGCATTAAACCCTGTCTGTATATTATTAAGTGTTATCTCTGAAGCTGAAAGACTTATCTGCTTTGTAGCCTTCTGTGCTATCTTAACTGTAACAGTAAGACTGCTGTCAGATACAAATTTAATTCCTGATGGAACATAATCTGATAATCTGAAAGTATATGTCTTATCAGCACTCAATCCATCAGCATTAATATTCTGCGATGGAATTGTTATTGTATCTACTTTACCCAGCAAATCATCTGAACCTGTTATAACCGCAGATGCCTGGCTTAATATTGTATCTGTTATAATATATCCGTCTGACGGCGTTCCACTTGTCTTTGCTGTTATTGACACCGTCTTCATTCTTGCTATATCAACATTGATATCTGCTTTAGTACATGACAGTTCAAGTGCATCATTTACTATTTCATTACCATCTTCATCTAACATCTTAACATCTGCACTTGTGCTTATGTCTTCCTTAGCACCTGATACATCTACATTTACTGATAATGTTGCTACACTCTCAAGTAAAGATGTAGGACCTGTAACTTTGATATATGTTGGTGATGAACTTGTCGAAGCAACCGTATATCCTGAAGCTGTCGAACCTGTCGTATTAACATCTAATGACAAAGTCTTGGTATCCCTGTTCTCTATGCTTAGCTTAAGTGCTGATGTTCTTGGAACAGCCTCTACATTATTAAGAACCTGTCCATCTTTAATTACCTGAACCTGTATATCTACATAATCTGTAAATGCAGTAACCTTGCTCAAATCTGCGGTTGCACTTATATCACTTGTCTTAAGGTCTGTTACGACACTCTTTGGACCGCTTACTGTAACTGAAATCTTGCCGCCATCAACAACTTCATAACTGTAATCTTTGTCTGTAAGGCTCTGTGTATTAATAAGCTGTACAGTTATATTACTGAATGTATAACTCGTGTTAGGGTCATATATATTAACAATAACTGTCCATAGAACAACTGCAAATACAGCGGATAATAACTTCAGGCTGAAATTCTTAAATATCTTCTCTTTCATGCTTCAACCTGCCTCTCCATATCCTGAAAGACTTAACATCTATATTCTTTCTACGGATATATTCCAGTTTATTCTTTAAAGAATCTGCATCAATATCGTGTATTAATTCACCACCAAAAGCTACAGAAACCTTACCCGTTTCCTCTGATACAATAATTGTCATACTGTCTGTAGCTTCGCTTATTCCGACTCCGGCACGGTGTCTTGTTCCTAAAGCCTTGCTAAGATTAACATTATCTGTAAGAGGCAGATAACAGGTAGCTGCAACCACCCTGTTACCTCTCACTATAACTGCACCATCGTGAAGCGGTGTATTATGCTCAAATATATTAATAAGAAGCTGGCTTGTAACAATACCATCTACAGGTATTCCTGTCTTTATATATTCTTCCAGAAGCATATCCTGTTCTATAACTATCAATGCACCTGTCCTTACCGCTCCCATCCTGTAGCACGCATCAACAATTTCGTCAGCTGTCTTAACACTAAAACGCTCATCTTTATTGCTGTTATCACCAAAATTCAGGAAATTAAGAACAAATTTCTTCCTTCCTAACTGCTCTAACGCCCTTCTTAATTCGGGCTGGAATATAATAACAAGTGCTATAATTCCAACACTTATCGTCTTTCCTGCTATCCACAATATAGTCTTTAAGTTAAGCAGATATGCAACTACCGCGAATAAACCTACTACTATAATTCCTTTAAGCAAAGCCCACGCTTTAGTATTCATTATCCATAACAGAATATTATAAAGAACAACCGCAATAATAATTATCTCTATAATATCTGTCCATGTAATCCTTGGTATATATAATCTTGAAAAATAATTCTGCAACAGATTACCTGATGTAGTCACATTCTCACCACCCTTTTAATTTCTATATGATAAATATACTATTATTTATCAAAAAATATCATATCTTCGTCTTCTTCTGTGGCAGCAGTTGTTGATTTAGCCTGTCTTACATCACTTATATCTGAGGCTTTTCTGGTCTTTCTTGCATTAATCTGCTTAACCTTTACATCCTCACCTGCTACATTAATCTTAGGCACAGCCTTTACATAATAATAGTATTCGTCATCTTCATACTGTACATACTCTGTTCTTCTGAAATCAACTGCAAAGAACATAACATTACAGATATAACCTGCAAGTGCACCTAATATAACTCCGATTACAATAAGAACTATATTAAATTCAGTCTTAAATACAATCTCGCATACAACAAGAATTATGAACTGTAATACACTTCCTATTCCTATAGCGTAACCCCATGCATAGTCAATCTTAAGTCTTCTTATTATGTATACAACAATTACTGTAACTGCAAGTGCTGCAATTAACACTATCATCTGCTTGTCCTTAACAAGACTTTCTATTAAATAAGAAACCTGTAACATACTCTCTGTTAAAGATTTGTTAGTAACTGCTGCTTCGTAAGCACTGGCTGTATTAATTATATAATAAATTATTACACCAAAGCTTACAGGTATTGCCGCAAGAAATGATGAGCATAAACCTACAGCAACCGGTATAACATAAGGTATCTTAAAACCACACATAATTACTGTTAATATTAGCAGATATCCAAGCTTTGGTGTAAATCTGAAATATAACAGATACATAAGAAGCACTACGCACAATGCAATAAGTGCAAATTCTACTGATATTGCATACAAGTGTGCAATCATAAATATCGAAAGCATTACTATTGTAAAGCCATTAGGCAGAAATGCACATATAACTGATACTAATACTGCTATTATAGGACTATTAAGCTTATCCATATAGCCGATAGAGGCATTAAGCATAAGAAATGGAACCAATGCTGCTATAAACTTAGCCACCGGTACAATATATATATCATATTTGTTGTAAAATCTTTTAAAATTCTCTTTTAGTTCTAATAAAACCGCCATTATATCCTCCATATTTACTTTCTTTTCTTCTGGCTGTTATAAAATCTTTCAAGCTTATTAAGTCTTGAAAAATATTTCTTAAGACCTTTTCTTGAACGTTCATACTGGACATTATATACAACAGCTGCTATTACTGTAAATATAACTAACATTCCTATATAGTATATTGCCACTCTCCTGCCAAATGCAAGATAGTCCATTGAATTAATATTCTCAACAAGTCCCTCTGCATTGCATAATACATACATAATTGCAACTATCATAAATGCAAATGTTGTAGTTATTAATGTCTTTAAAATACCGAAAGCAATGAAATCACCTTTGAAATATTTCGCTGTACGAAGCATTTTCCTGCCCTCGTTCTTTTCATATATAGCCATCTTAGTCATCATCTTAACTTTATTCTCATTAAGCACAACTTTCACCTCATTATTCATTTCATAAATATGCTATTGGTTATATAACAGCATTTTATTAAATATAGCATATTTGACATTAATTGTATATTACAATTTGCGAATGTCCTCCGCCTGCTGCTGTTACAATTCTTACTTTTCTTCCCTCAGCAGTAAATGTTCTGTCACTTGAAGCAGAAAGATAATTGCTCCATACCTGACTATATTCTGATGGGAGAAGCTCACTTAATACACTATTAATCTTGCTGTCAAAACCACCGCTTCTCTGCTTGATATATATAATAGAAACTTCTGGCTGTATTATTATTTCTCCATAATAAGTATCATTTTCTGTATATATGTATACATTAGAATATTCTCTTGTAAATCCCTGATTACCAAGTATGTCTGGCAGATCTGTACTCTTCATTCCGTCACTGTTTCCAGTTGATGAACTGCTGCTTCCTGTGTTAGTGCTATTGGTATTCGATGAATTAGAGCCTGAATTGTTAGAGGTATTGCCTGAATTATTGTTATAAGACCCATCTGAATTATTAGATGAATCATCTGCAATATAGCCTCCGTCAGAACTACCATTATCTGTACCACTGCTGTTACCATCATCATAGCTTCCTGCCTCACTGTTATATGAGTAGCCCGTTCTGCCTGATGTGCCACTATTAGAAGTCCCTGATGAGCTGCTGTTAGATGAATTAGAACCCGTAATGCTTCCATTACCTGTGTATACAACATATCCATTGGCTGAACCTGCTGATACACTCTTTATTCCCTCAATAGCTACGGCATCTGACACATCTCCTACTGTCGCTGTAAGTGCCGCAACACCTACATTATTAACAGTTACAACACCATCTGAATCAACCTTCATAATATCCTCATTACTGCTTGACCACACAAGTGCCTTATCAGTATTCTCCGGCTCTACAACTGCAGCTGCTTTAAATGTTGTGCCGACAACAACAGCTGTATCATCCATTAATATCTCAACCTTAGTAAGTGACCTGTCAGCTACACTGTTGTTAGATGAATTATTCTGTGGTTTCAAATTCTTCTCTGTCAATGTCATTCCAACAGTATTATCCCCACTTTTCTTATTATTAGAACTTACAGCTCCTGCTATAATAACTGAAAAAAGAGCAATTACAGCTATTACAATAAGTACAATTGCAATTGGGGACAGCTTAGTTGTTGTATTTGCTGTGCCTTTTGAATTATTATCCTTTTCGTTGTGCATCTTTATCTCCATTCTTAAACTATCTCATCAGGAAGCTTCCATTGCTCTGCCTGATACTTATAATCTTCCGCCATCTGTCTGAACTGTGCTATCTGTTCTATATCTTCTGATGTTTCTGAAAGCTTGTCATAACATCTGCTAAGAGCATACAAAGGCTTATTACCTCCGCTTGTAATATCTAACATGCTTGAAGTTTCATATATTGCATTATAATACCACATTGCCGCTTCTGCATAGTCATTTATATCATAATAATAATTACCAAGTTCATAACATATCTCTGAGCTTGGATTATCAGCAACACACCTTAAAGCAAGCTTAAAGAATTCTCCCATATCACCTGCTATGCGGTATATTTTAACAAGTACGCAGTTCACTTCCTGTCGAATGTCGTCACTTCTGTTCTCATTAATAAGAATATCGGCAAATATATCTTTAAAATCCATAAAATCTTTATCTGAACCAGAAATATAAAGCTCCTTGCATAACATAGTTATAACATAGTCCTCCAACTGTGTTCCCCTGGCAAATGCTTTAATATATGTAGAGAAATCCCTCCTGCTGTGGTCTGATACTGGTCTGTGCAGTATCTCTATATCACTGTCATATACCACAGGTGTAAGCCTTACTGTTTCATGAATTGGTGATGTCCATACGAAAGGCCTTAACCTCTTAAAAAGCTTTGGCCTTAATTCTCTGTGTACATTGTACACAGAGTTATAGTCATTATCATTAACATAATACATCTGTACTATATCTATCTCTGGAAGAAGCATTGATTTCAGGTCTTTTAATGCCTGATTATTGCGTTCATCTAATATCTCATCTGCATCTGCACTGAATATATAATCGCAGGAAGCTAATGAAAATGCGTAATTTCTGGCAGCGGCAAAATCGTCACACCATTTATAATCATATACTTTATCTGTGTATTTATGTGCTATATCTTTGGTTGAATCAGTCGAACCAGTGTCCACTATTATTAATTCATCATAAGTTCCTGCGTATGAAATAAGACAGCGTTCTAATATTGACTGTTCATTTTTTACTATCATACATAAGGTGATTGATATCATTTTCGTGGTCTCCTTATAATTGTTTCCTGTTCATAAGTATACCATATCAGTTTTTATGTGGATAGATTTTTAATTAAAAAAGGAGTTTGTGTTTGATATGTCACCTGTCTACTGGTACGGGTGGCAATCTAGCACAAACTCTTTTTAGGTTTTCTTTATTATTTTTTTATCATTTCAATACTTGAATTTATTTATTCCAGCTATTTATTTTAAGCCTTTTTCAAGGTCTGTAAGCATTATGTCTAATGCCTGTATTCCACCTTCGGCTGTGTACCATACATTTGAATGTTCAAGATATATTATATGGTTGTTTTTGTAGGCATCTGTTGTCTTTACAAGTTCATTTTCCACTATTTCTTTAGCATTCTTAGCACCTGCTGTTGATATTGCGCTATCTCTGTCCATAACAAATATATAATCAGGATTCTGCTTTACTACTGTTTCAAATGAAGTTTCATTGCCGTGTGTTGATGTTGAGCCTGCGGCTGTAAGATTGTTAAAACCTGCTTCTACACCTATTAAAGAGCATCTTCCATCATTTCCAAGAAGATTAAAACTTCCGCTTGTTGTCATACCTACTAATGCTGTCTTTCCTGATGATATCTTCTTTATTGCATCTATTCTTGCTCCAAAATCAGACATAAGTGAATCAACTTTATCTTCCATTCCGAATATTGAAGCTATTGTCTTTGCATTTTTAGATACGCTATTTACAAGTCCCTCATTAGTATCTGTTGCAAGATATACTACTGGTGCTATTTCACTTAAAGCATCATAGCTCTTTGATAAACGTCCACCAATAAATATAATATCTGGTTCACACTCCATAACTGCTTCTAAATCAGCCTCTTTTATTGTTCCAAGATTTTTAATTGATGCATCATTTGAATATTTTTCAAGGTAATCAATACTTGTTGATGCCATTCCTACTACTCTGTCACCTACGCCAAGTTCATCTATAATATCTAAACATGCAAGGTCAAGAATTGCTATTCTCTTAGGATTATAAGGAACTTCTAATTCAATTTCATTCTTTGAAGCATCAAGCGAAGTGATTGTCACGCTTGTCTTTTCTTCTTTAGTACTTTCATTATCAGACTTATCAGTACCACACGCTATAAGTCCTACTGCCATTACTGCCATAAGTGCCATTAATAATAATTTCTTAAAATGTTTTTTCATATTTTACCTTTGTGGCTTACTGCCACTTCATCCTTTCTTTAAATTATAATATATCCCAAGCCGTATACATTACTAAACCAATACCAGTAATAAAAGTGAATGGAAAATTCCACTTTTGACATCCTGCCATTATTTAATAAATTTAATAATATATAGACAATGGTTTGCCCTTAATCTGCATAATCTCAAATTCTACATTATATATAGAAGATAAGTTTTCCTTAGTTATAACTTCTTCAACTGTACCAAATGAAGCAATCTTTCCGTCTTTAAATGCACATATATAATCAGAATAAAATGCCGCATAATTAATCTCGTGCAATACAAGTATTACTGTTTTTCCAAGTTCATCACATAATCTTCTTACTATCTTCATAAGATTACTTGCGTGATAGATGTCGAGATTATTAGTCGGCTCATCTAAAAGAACATATTCTGTGTCCTGTGCTATAACCATAGCTATATATACTCTCTGCCTTTGTCCGCCTGAAAGTTCATCTATAAATCTTTCCCTGAAAGTTTCTAATTCCATATAGTCAATAGCTTTGTCAATCATTTCCTTATCTTTACTATTAAGTCTTCCTCCTGAATGAGGAAATCTTCCAAATGCAACAAGTTCTTCTACAGTAAGCTTCATCTGGATATTATTAGTCTGTGTAAGTATTGCCAGATGCTTTGATAATTCCTTGCTATTCCATTTGTTTATATCTTTCTTTTCTATAACAACTGAACCATTATCCGGTGCAATAAGTCTTGATATTATACTCATAACAGTTGACTTGCCTGCACCATTGGGTCCAATGAGCGATGTGACCTTCCCTTTTGGAAGTGAAAAGCTCACATCATTGACAACTGTCTTTTCATCATATTTTTTAATAATATGGCTAATCTGCATAACTGTAATTCCCTTCAAATTATTTTATGAATTATGCCTGCTTCCCTTTAATATTAAATATAGAAAATATATACCACCTGCAACTGTTATAAATACACTTATTGGAATAGAATACACAAACACTCTTTCAACTATAAACTGTCCTCCAATAAGTGCTATTACACCCATTAACGCCGCACCAGCTATAAGCTGTGTATGTCTGTATGTTTTTAACAGTTGTCTTGAAATATTAGCAATAATCAGCCCCAGAAATGATATCGGGCCAACCATAGCTGTTGCAACTGCTATACACAAAGTTACAGCCAGTAACAATCTTCTTATACATCTGTCATAATCAACACCCAGGTTAATTGCCTGTTCTTTTCCAAGAGTTATTACATCAAGCAGTGCAAGTTCTTTTCTAAAAATCACACCTATAAGTGCAAGTATAATCACCGAAAATATAATTATCTCTGAATTAATATTACTAAAGCTTGCTACAAGTGAAGTCAGAAGCGTGTCATATTCATTAGGGTCCATAACCCTTGTCAATGTACTCTGGATACTTGAGAAAAATGAAGTCAATACAGTTCCAACAAGCAATACATACAGCACATTATGTCCTGTCATCTTAAAAAGCCAGCTATATACAACAGTCGCTATAATTCCCATAAGTACAAGGTCTACAAGAAAACTAAGATTATCATTGGTAAATAATATGCTTCCTGAACCTAACACAAATACAACTGATGTATGTATAAGTGTGTATAAGGCATTCATTCCCAATAGACACGGTGTAACAATTGTATTATTAATAACAGACTGAAATATTATCGTTGCCGCTCCTATTGCAAATGCTGTTATTATCATCGCAATCACTTTAGGTATTCTTAATTTCATTGCATATCTTAGAAGTTTATGATTATGAAACTTAACACCTATAAAAAGAAATGCCGCAACAATAATAATGGCTATTAATGCAATAACAATAAGCTTTATAATATTTTTTCTATAAGCTCTTTTGTTCATAACCTGCTCCATTCGTATCTTTAAATAAAATTTTCTTTATATCAATTGCTTTTCTTCCATATCTTAATCTGTATAAAAGCATTCCTATAAATATAATGCTTCCTAATATTCCAACAATCAGCTCAATTGGTAATTCATATGGTTTAATCACAATTCTGCCAATCATATCGCAGACCAGAACAAATATTGCACCAAATAAAGCGGTATCAATAAGCGTTCCTCTTATTTTGTCACCCTTAAACATTGCCACTATATTAGGAACAATTAAGCCTATGTAAGAAATTGAACCAACGACAACAACAACAGAAGCCGTTATCATTGCGGCAATTGTAAGTCCTCCAAACAACACAATATCATATGGAACACCAAGATTTTTAGAAAAATCTTTTCCCATACCAACTATATTAAAATGATTAGCAAATACAAATGCTAATATAATAAGAGGCACAACCATATAGACTATTTCATATCTTCCTTTAAGTACTAATGAAAAATGTCCAACAAGCCAAGTGGATAACGCCTGTGTCATTTCATACTTATATGCAAGGAAATTAGTTATACCGCCTATAACGTTACCAAACATAATTCCAACGAGAGGAACCATTACCACATCTTTATATTGAACTTTCTGAATAAACCAGACAAATACCCAGGTACCAAGAATAGCCGTTACAAAAGCAAAACCCGCTCTCTGCCATAATGTTGAATTAGGAATAAATAATAATGCCAGAAGAATTCCAAGCTGTGCTGATGAAATCGTTGCTCCTGTTGTTGGCGATACAAACTTGTTCATACAGAGTTGCTGCATTATAAGTCCTGCAACACTCATTCCCATACCTGTACATATAATTGCTAACAATCTAGGTAATCTTGAAACAACAAATATCATCAATGCATTATTATCATTTGTTAATAAATCTTTGATATCTATATCAATAACACCAACAAATATAGATATTAATGATAATGCAAGCAGAATTATTGCAAGAATAATTTCTGTACAGTACTTTTTCAACCCATAGTTCCTCCTTTCCTTACTTTTGTTAGTTATTGCTAACTTGCGACCAGCAAATTATATTACATACTAATTTAGTATGTCTATAACTTACTTTTTTGTAACTTTGAGCTCTATTTTTCATACCTTATATTCTCAGTTGCTATATCATTTCTATTACTATAACCTTTAGCAAATTGTTCTAAATTATCAACTATATCAACAATATCGCTATATTCCTTATTGATTTCATATACTACTATCTTTGGCGGCATTTCCTTTATTACATTTCTGTTAATAAGTCCGCTTGCCTCTAACTCCTTTAACTGTGACATCAATACCTTTGGTGTTATATCATCAATTTTTTTCTGTAATATAGAAAATCTGTTGTCACCGTTTATTATGTGTGCAACTATCCTAAGCTTCCACTTTCCACCTATCAGGTCATCTATAAGATTAAATGGGCAATTATAATTATCTTTTATTTTGGAATAAGTATCTTTCATAAACACCTCCTGAATTAATTCCAATAAAAATATTCTAATAAAAACAAAAAAGCAGTGAGATAGCCAATCTGACATCAGTCGGATTTATGCAAAATGCTACTCACTGTTTAATATCTGTATTATATTTAATTGTATGCTGATTTTTTTCTTTTGTGCTCATTATATCATATGCCCTGCGTTGCTTTTCCACGCATCCGAAGTTTCGAAGAAACTTCTAAGTGACTACGAAGTAGTCATATTATATCATAATTTTTGTGCAGCTTTTCAGCACATATAAAGTTCCGTAAGGAACTTTTAAGATGAGCACTTTTGTGCTCATTATATCATATTCTCAGAATTCTTCCAATTATGCAGTTAATTATGAAAATGAGAATATATATCGTTACGATTGTCGAACCTACTGGAGTTGAGGTAAATATTGATATTATTATTCCAAATACTGCCCCGAATACTGAAAGAATTGCTGAGTATATTATAACTGATTTGAAGCTTGTCATTACTCTCATCGCTGACAGGGCTGGAAATACTAAAAGGGCTGTTATAAGCAGTGAGCCTACGAGGTTCATTGCAAGCACGATTATTACTGCTGTTATAACTGCTATCATAAGATTGTATACATTAGTATTTTTGCCCATTGAGCGTGTAAAATTCTCATCAAATGTCACTGAGAATATTCTGTTATAGAATATTATAAAAAATGCAACAACTACAAGTGAAGCAATTACACACATAACGACTTCTGAACCTGTAAGTGTAAGTATTGATGTTGAACCAAAAAGTGTGGAACACACATCTCCTGATACATTTGAGGATACTGAGAACACATTTAATATAAGGTAACCAACTGCCATTGAGCCTACTGAAAGCATAGCTATTGCTGCATCACCCTTTAATTTCGTGTTAGTTCCTGTTCTAAGAAGCAATATCGCACACACTATTGTTACAGGCATAATGAATATATTTACATTAGCAATCTTTAACACTGTAGCTATTGCAAGTGCACCAAATGCAACGTGTGACAAGCCATCTCCTATGAAGGAAAATCTCTTTAACACAAGTGTCACGCCAAGAAGTGATGAGCATAAAGAGATAAGCACGCCTACGATAAGCGCATATCTTACAAATGGATATGACATATAAAACTGAAATTCCTGTATAAATCCGCTCATTACTCCTCATCTCCTTCCATCTGTCCAAATACATTGGCTTTGTCGCTTTGCATAAATTCTTTCTTAGTACCATAAAAGCTGTCTTTACTGTCAAGATAAAGAATATGTGTCGCATATGATACCGACTGAAGGTCGTGGGACACCATAATTACTGTTATTCCTTTATCGTTAAGCTCCTTTAATAGCTCGTAAAATTCTGCTGTCACCTTAGGGTCCAAACCTGTAACAGGCTCATCTAAAAGTATTACCTTGGAAGTTGCACAGAGTGCTCTTGCAAGTAAGACCCTCTGCTGTTGTCCGCCTGAAAGATTGCGGTAACATTTTTTCTTAAGGTCTGTAATATCAAGCTCTCTCATCTTCTCAATTGCAAGACTTTTCTCTTTCTTTCCGTAAAATGGCTTAAATCCGCTTCCTGCAAGTGTTCCTGACAGAACAACTTCCCATACAGTAGCTGGAAAATCCTTCTGTACAACTGTCTGCTGTGGAAGATAACCTATCTCATAATCCTTAAGACCATCACCATATTCTATCCTTCCTGATACTTTATCTATAAGGTTAAGCAGTGTCTTTATAAGTGTACTTTTTCCAGCTCCATTTTCACCAAGCACACATAAATAATCACCTTTATTGACCTTGAAATTAAGACCTGATACAACTGCCTTGCCCTCATATCCCAAAGCCAAATTCTCACATTCTATATATGACATTTTCTTTTCCTTTCTCAATTCCTATTTATCAATTGTTATTGATAAACATTCTCATAGTAAGTATAATAAACACAAAAATTATCGTTCACGTCTGACATTAAAATCTATTGTAAAGCCTGTTTTAATACGACAAGGTTATTACTCATAACATTCAGATATGTATAATCTGCATCATCTGTCCCTGCCGACTGCATCGAATCCATAGTAAGTATCTGCTGGTTCTTCTGGCTTGTATTGCCCTTAATAGTGTTAGCTATTCTTTTATCAGAACCATCAATTACAAGTATGCTTCCTGTTCCTATCTCGTCTATCTTGCCAGAAAGAAATGTAACTGTCTTAAAACTTGCCTCTGTTTCTGCTGAACAGCCTGCAAATGCGGCATAATAATCAATTCCGTAATCATCAACAAGATACCTGAATGGAAATCTGTCGCCAAATATAACTGTCTTAAGCCTTGAATTCTCACATACATTTTCATAATCACTATCAAGTCCGGCAAGCTGATTTATATACGCATCAGCGTTATCCTGGTATAACTGCGAATTATCTTTATCCAAATCCTTGACTATATCCGCAAGATACTGTGTTAATACAGCCGCATTTTTTAATGAAAGCCATATATGCTCGTCATATTCAATATCCTCGTCTGTGTGACTGTGCCCTGCCTCCAAACTGTGGTCGTCTGCGTGATTATCTTCGCTATGGTCACCTGCCGTATATTCATCTGCGTGGTCATCTGCTGTATGGTCATCACTATGCTCATCTGCGTGGTCATCACTGTGATCGTCTGCACTATGGGAATGTGTGTGTGTATGCCTGAACTGGAAACGGCTCTCCTGCATACCTTCTATTACCTCTTCCTCTTTAGTCCTGTCGCTTATAAGCTCCATCATATTGACTTTTATCATATCATTATTCTTAGTTTCCCTTACCGCATCAAGAACCCACGCATCAGACTCGCCTCCGACATACACAAACACGTCTGCTGATGAAATCTTAGTCATATCCTTAGCTGAAGGCTGGTAACTGTGTAAATCCACTCCACCATTAATAAGAAGTGTCAGCCTGAATTTATCGGAATTATCACCTATTATCTGACTTAGCCAGTCGTACTGTGGGAATGTTGTACACACAATACTTATCCTGTCATCATCATACCCTGTATCTGATGAACAGCCTGTTAATAACAGCATTGAAAATGTACCAATCAGAAGAACAGTACTCATAAATAATGCTTTTATTCTTTTTCCTGCCATTTTTATATCTATATTAAAATGCTTATTCTGCATATTATCTTTACTCCATTCTAACCCTGCTCCTCTTTGCAATTCCTGCAAAGACCGCTTAAAGTTGAGCCATTACATTCAAGTGTAAATCCATATTGTTTCATAAGATTTTTTCTTATTTCGTCCATAAATGCACAGTCAAGGTGCATAACCTTTCCACACTTACGGCACTGCATATGAAGATGTGCATCACAATTATTATGTTCATCTGATATTCTATAATAATAATTACCACTGCTTGCTGTCTTAAAACGCACAAGCACTCCATTATCTGTCATTCTGTCGAGCGTACGGTACACTGTTGACTGGTTTACATCTACATTGTTGCTTTCAAGGTAATGATATACGTCAGCCACGCAGAAGCTCTTGTCTTTCTGGAGTGAAAGATATTGTTCGATTTCCTGGGTAGCTTTGGTGTGGTATGTTTTAGGCATTGTGTACGGCTCCTTTCTTGTGAGGGAGGGCATTAATTGCTAATGTTTGGTGATTTCCTCTATGATAATGACACCGATTGGGGTATTGTACGCACTTTAAATTGTGGCGCACTTTATGTTAATGGCACACTTTAAACTGTGGCTTCGCATAGCGGGTATATATGCTGATTTACTTTAATGGCTTCCCTTTTTATAAAAAATGCGAAATGCATTGTAATTTGCATTAAATTTGCAAATCGTTTGCATTTCGCATATTATCATTTAACTATAGTTCTGTCAATATGTTTATATTTATTTAACAATATTTACTGGCAAAGAAGTAAACTCTCTCATTCCTGCCAATAATGTAGATTGAGATTGGGGAGAGCTGGCACAGGCATAAGAAGACGATGGGGAGCCGCCGGCACTTAAGCGCTGTCCTTTAGCGCTTTAGTACCGCTGCGAGCGACACTTAAGCGCAAGCGTGTCGCCGTTGCCTGTGCCAGCTCTCCCCAATCCCTCACAACCTACATTCCTCTCTCCCAATTGCCCAATCAAATATTTTTTATCATATTCTTACAACTATTATAAGTTATAACAAAATACCCTCCATATATCAAAAGTATAAACACTCCGGTCATTATTATTGACTGTACCATATATTCCGTACCAAGCAGTTCCATCACCATATAGCTTACCCTCATTCCGAATATTGAGTGTATTATTGCAAGAGACATTGGTATTCCAAAGAATATCGCTGTCTGCTTTAATACTGCGTGATTGATTTTGCTATTGTCTGTTCCAAGATTTTTAAGTATCTTATATCTGCCAAGATTGTCGGCACTTTCTGACAGTTCTTTTAATGCAAGTATTGCCGCTCCTGATATAAGGAATATAAGTCCAATGTACAATGCTATAAATGCTATCATAGCACCAAGTCCCATTGAATTCTCTTTTACTGAAATAAGCGTATTAATATCCATTATAATACCTTCTTTACCAGCACCATTCGCTATCTTTACAATCTTTTTATCAACTGCCTCACGTTCATCACCCTCTGGTATATTATAATTACCAATATAATATTCACCTGTTGGAAGCATTGTTTCAAGTACTTCGTCTGGCACAACCACAATTCCTATATTTATATGGTTAGATGACATCTGGACAAAACCATCCGAACAACGATTATATTTTGGCTTTAACAATTCCCCATTTAAAGCAATCTTTACTCCCTTATCTAAGGCTTTGTTTCGCACTTCTGCCATCGACTTAAAGTCTGCAACAATTATATATTCATCAGAACTAAGACTGTATTGTTCATTACCATACAGAGCTGCCACCTTGTTATAATCACTAAGTTTCATAATATCTTCAGAATAATATGCATCAAAATATGATGAATCAATATTATCTGCGATATCCGGATTATCAGCCTTCGCTGCTTCTGTATTTCCTAAAGTATCATTAATTGTAAGTTCACTTGTATTGTATACATACACATCTACTATATCTTTAAGAATATCTTCAAGGTCAATATCTTTTCTCTTATAATAATCTTTAATCAATTCTGCCTCATCATCTGAATAAAGTTCCTTCTCTATCTGCACATCTGCTGGTGATAGCATATCAATATTGTGTACAAGTGAATTACGCACTGTAAGTCCGCTTGATAATACGCATATTGTTATAAACATCATAAGGCATATAACTGTCATTGCGAACACGTTGCTGTTCATACGGCTGCTCATCTGACGGAACACAAAGCTGTTAAGCCCCTTATAGTACACCTTTTTCATAGAATGTACTGCTGAGAACATAATTCCTGATAATGACCAGAAGAATAAAAATGTGCCTGCACAGCCCATTACTATATATTTGGCAAGGTCAGTAACTAACTCAAGATTCCTGCTATCTGATACCTTATAGTAGGCAAATGCAAGCAGTACAACTGATATTATCCATACAACTGCACATATATATGGATTTTTGTTAGTTGCTTTTTCTGCCTTTCTGCTTCCTGTAAGAAGGTCTATAAGCTTATATTTGTTAATGCAGAACATATTAAAGAGTATTACGATAACATATATAATTGCAAAATATATCAATGTCTTTACAAATGCCTGCTGAGAAAATACAAATCTGTATTTCTCAATGTTAACCCCAAACATATTGGCAACAAATATACTTGTAACCTGTGAAAGTCCTATTCCTGCCACAAGTCCTATTCCTAACGATATAACACCTATAATCAGTGTTTCAAGAAACAGTATAAGTGATATTTTCCTTTTTCCCATTCCAAGAAGAATGTATAATGCAAATTCCTTTTTTCTCTTCTTCATAAGGAAATTACTTGCATATATAACAAGAAATCCAAGTATAAATGCAACAAATACACTTACTCCCGAAAGTGTTGTATTAATAAGCTTTACTATCTCTCTTGTGTCTTCTGATATTTTAAGCATAGTTGTCTGTGTTTCGATTGCATTAAAAAGATAAAATATCGCAACACCGAGTATTAACGTGAAGAAATATACTGCATAATCCTTCAGGCTTTTTTTCATATTAGAAAATGATAGTTTAAAGAGCATCGCCCGCGTCACCTCCCAATAATGAAACAACATCTATTATCTTGTTAAATAAGGTCTTCCTGTCATCAGCGCCACGGTTAAGCTCGTGGAATATCTTACCATCCTTGATAAATATAATTCTGCTTGCATAACTTGCAGTAAATGAGTCGTGTGTTACCATAAGTATTGTCGCCTGCAATTCCCTGTTAAGCATATTAAACCTTTCAAGAAGAAGCTTAGCAGCTCTTGAGTCAAGAGCTCCTGTCGGCTCATCGGCAAGCACCAGACTTGGACTTGTTATAATTGCCCTTGCAGAAGCAACTCTCTGTTTCTGTCCACCTGACATCTGGTAGGGATATTTATTTAATATCTCTGTTATATCAAGCTGTTCTGCTACATTTTTTACTGCCCTGTCAATTATCTCAGGAGAATCATTTCTGATTGACAATGCAAGTGCAATATTCTCATATGCTGTAAGTGTGTCCAGAAGATTAAAATCCTGAAATATAAATCCCAGCTTATCTCTTCTGAATCTGTTAAGAGCACTTCCTTTAAGCTGTGTGATATTATTGCCGTCTACATATATATTGCCACTTGTAACCTTATCAATTGTAGATATGCAGTTAAGAAGTGTTGTCTTACCGCTTCCCGAAGCACCCATAATAGCAACGAATTCACCCTTATTTACATCAAACGATATGTCATCTATCGCTTTAGTCAGGTTATTCCTGCTGCCATAGTATTTCTCTACATTTTGAATTCTCAAAATATTCTCACTCATATAAAATCCTCCATTTCTGTATACGAAACCTCTAAGGCTCATATCTGCCAATCACTTGACTTCCTCTACATTGTAATAAGGATTTTGTTATCTGTCGTAATTCTAATATTACGCAATGTTACATTTTTGTAATATTGGCTTTGTATAATATTAACTTTCTGTAATATTAATTCTTTATAATATCGGACTTTTCAATATTAACCGGGTTGTAATAGCTGTCCCCGTAAAATATTATTTCAACCTCTGTATATTCTCCCTCAATTGACTTTATCTCTATATTATGTCCAAGCTTGCCACACATATTTTTAGCAATATACAAGCCCATTCCTGTTGATTTGGCGTTATTTCTTCCGTTAGAACCTGTATAAGATTTAATGAATACTTTATCTATATCTTTAGCTGGTATTCCAATTCCGTTATCCTTTATATGAAGCACAGCCTGCCCCACTTTGTCTGTGCCACTGTCCTGTCTTTGCTCTGAATATACTTCGATATAAGCCTCTCCTGATGTCTTTTTGTATTTAATACTGTTGCTTATAATCTGGTTGACTATGAATTCAAGCCATTTGGCATCAGTATTAACATAAGTATCTATGTCGTGGACATTAAGACTTATGTTGTTGCTTAATATTATGTCTTTATTCTTAACTGCCGTCTTGTTAATAATTGTTTTGAGATTAACTTTTCCAAATGAGTAGTCTTTCTCTGCATTTTCTGACCTCACATAATAAAGTACCTTGTCTGCATAATCATCAAGCCTGTTAAGCTGTGTAATAAATTTCTTATCTATATGCTCTTTGTCATTGTGGCACATAAGCGTAAGGCTTGCTATTGGAAGCTTTATCTCGTGAACCCACATTTCTATGAAATCTTTAAAATCCTGCTGTCCCCTCTCGTACTGGTTAATATGCTCAATCATAGATTTATTAATGTCATACATCGCTGTATACACAAGGTTTCCCTCATAGAATTCCGGCTCGTCCAGTGTTTCAATAACAAGATATTTCTTATCAATCCTCTGTGTATTATCAATAAGACTGTTATAGAAATTCCGTTTTCTGCAAAAATCCCATATGAACATTATAATAAAAAATATGGCTGCAAGTACAGCCATAAGTGCCGCCATCTGTACTCCGAAGTTAAATGCACACAGAAACCCACATATAAGTATTATATATACAATAATAAGTATAATTTTAAACAACTCATCTTTTATATATTCTTTTAATTTCATACAAGACAATACCCCTGTTTCTTTCTTGTTTCTATCGCATCTTCGTATCCGAAATCCGAAAGCTTCGCTCTTAACCTGCTTATATTAACAGTGAGTGCATTATCATTAATATATTCCTCGTTATCCCACAGTGCCGTCATAAGTTCATCTCTTGATACAATCTTTCCTATATTGTTAAGCAGACTTAAGAATATTATCATCTCATTCTTGGTAAGCACGAGCTCTTTCTCCCCACGGCTTAATGTTCCTTTCGCAGTATTAACAGCTGCTTGCCTATACTGGTATATTCCCTTCTCACCTGTATCTGCCTCACTGCTGTCCTGCTTTCTTGTCCTCTTTATTACAGCAGATATTCTAAGCATAAGTATTGTCGGGTTATATGGCTTGGTTATATAATCATCTGCCCCATAGCTCATTGACAGCACCTCATCACTCTCTGATGTTCTACTCGTCACCATAATTACCGGTATATCCGCCTCTTTTCTTAACTTTCTTAATACAAGCTCTCCATTAAGCTCTGGAATGTTAATATCCAGAAGCACAAGATCTGGCTTTGATTTTATAATCTGTCCTGCCGTATCTGAAAATGTACTTATATATTCTGCCTCATATCCTTCATTACGCAAAAGTTCAATAAGCTCATTTCGTAATACCTCATCATCCTCAACAACTAATATCCTGCTCATTATTCTTCTCCATTTCCGCTCACATTTCTGCCACGCTTATGTCACACTTATATGTGGCTTTTACCTGCTTTAAAAATGTAATAAATAATTCCTGCCGCATCTGCTAAGAACCAGCCGATAGGAATAGCCACCCATATTCCAATAACCCCGATTGCTGATATTCCAGATAAAGTGTATGCAAGCACAACTCTTGTTCCAAGTGATATCACTGTAAGCACAACTGACATCATCGGCTTATTGATTGCCCTGTAATAGCCATACAGCATAAATAATATTCCAATTCCTATATAAAATGTTCCCTCTATTCTAAGATACACAGCTCCCGCATTAATTACGTCCACGCTGGAATTATCAACAAATATGCCCATAAATGTGCCTGCAAATCCACATACAACCGCACTTATGCACACGCAGAATATAATAACGCTTACTACTGACTGCTTTATCCCTTTCTTAATACGCTGTCTCTGCCCTGCCCCGTAATTCTGTGCAACAAATACTGAAAACGCATTTCCAAAATCCTGTACCGGCATATATGCTATGGTATCTATCTTTACAGCCACTGCAAATGCTGCCATAATCACTGTACCAAAACTGTTTACTATTCCTTGTACGCATAATATTCCAAAATTCATAACTGACTGCTGAAGACAGGTAAAACCTGATAAAGAAAATATATTCGTTATATTTTCTTTATTAAACTGCATATCGTCTTTATGTATCCTGTATTCAGGATAAGCCGCAATCATATATATAAATATCCCTATTCCAGATATATACTGTGCTATCACTGTTGCTGCTGCCGCACCCTTAATTCCCATATTAAAACCTGCCACAAACAATATATCTAAAAATATATTAAGCACAACTGATACTGATAGAAATACAAGGGGAACTACCGAATTGCCAATTCCCCTTAATATATTAGACACATAATTATATATGTATATTGCAATAAAACCTATAAACACATATATAAGATACTCTTTCATATCTCCGGCAATTTCATACGGAACCTGCAAAAGTAATATAATCTTATCAACTAATATATAGAACAATGCCATAATCACAACAGCAATTGCACCTATCATAGATGATGATAAGAATATTCCATTACGGATAGCCTTAACATCTTTTCTGCCATATGCCATAGACACAAATGAACTGCTGCCAAGACACAAGCCTATAATTACTGATGTAAGAAATGTCATAAGCGTATATGACGAACCTACTGCCGCCAGTGCATTATCACCTACATATCGTCCAACAACCCACGTATCTACAAGATTGTAAAGCTGCTGTAATACATTTCCTAACATAAGAGGAAGTGCAAATCCCCATAAGCCTCTCGTTATATTTCCTTTTGTCAAATCCGTACTTCTTGCCATAATACTGCTCCTTAAGTAATTCTCTTGTAAAAAAGACTTCTTAAATAATAGTTACCAGAAATTAAGCTTTAAAATTATTATTCAAGATTTAATTTCTTATCGAGTATATATATTGAGGCAACCACAAACGCAATAAACATAACTACTGACACCACAACCGAACCTGTCATAATATGTCCGAATTCTTCAAACGTAAATGCCACATCACTTCCCGTTACAGATTCCTTAATCATCTCTTCAAACATATTACCATTCCCCTTTATTGGCGTAAGTAAAAGCACAATAACATTCAATATCTGTCCAACAATATACACTGCAATATATGTTACAAATGAGAATGCATCCCTGTTGCCATTGGCTGTATATCCCATACACATACAGAAAAAGAACATTGCATACATATATATCCCTGACAATATAATCAATATAATCATCAATGTACAGAAGCTGCCTTTATATCCTAACACATTTAACTGCTCATTAATACTCTCTGGCACTCTCCATATCCAGTCCACCCTTGCAATTGATATACATACAGAAACAATAATCACTACAAAATTAACAAGATATATAATATATCCTGATATAAGCTTGCATACATATATAAGCCATACAGGAACTGGAAGTGTGTGGGTAAGATAGCCCTCATCTTTTAACGTGCTTCTTCTAAAATATAATATCACAAATACTATGCTTACAATAAATAAAACTACGCATACAATTACATAAACTGCTATCATAACCGGATATGCCACTGGTGTAATGCCATTATCCGGAACATATTCTGACAACATATGTAATGCCCAGCACCCAAATGCTGCAAGTAATGTAACTATATATAATGCAATGTGTTTTTTAAATAATTCTTTCAAATCATATTTTATTAATCTGCCTGCTGTTAATAACATACGAACACCTCCCTGAATAAAGCGTCAACACTCTTATTGTATTTGGTTCTTATATCATCAACTGACTCCTTAAGATATACCTCGCCCTGTTTTATAAATACAACCTCGTCAAGAACATTTTCTATATCACTGATAAGATGTGTTGTTATAACAACTGTCGCATCTTCATTATAATTGCTTATTATTGTTCGTAAAATGTAGTCTCTTGCCGCAGGGTCAACACCTCCCATAGGCTCATCTAAAAGATACAGCTTTGCTTCCCTGCTCATAACAAGAACTATCTGCACCTTCTCCCTTGTTCCCTTAGAAAGTGACTTTATCTTATCCTGCTCATTAATTCCGAACTTCTCAAGCATATCAAGTGCTTTCTGCTTGGAAAAGTCCTCATAGAAATCCGCAAAATAATCAACTGCTTCCTTTACCTTCATAGATGGATTAAGGTATGTTCTTTCTGGAAGATATGACACTATCTTCTTAGTATTAACACCAACCGGATACCCATTAATTGTAATCTGTCCTGAAGTTGGCTTAAGCACGCCTGCCATCATCTTAATAAGTGTACTCTTGCCACTTCCGTTAGGACCTAATATTCCTACAATCCTGCCACTTTCCAGGGAAAGTGACAGATTATTCATAACCTTTTTCTTGCCGTAGCATTTGCCTAATTCTTTAATCTCCACCAAATTGCTCATATATCCTCCATTCCAAGATAAATTAAAGCACTGTTATAATTTCCCTGTTATAACTTTTATTCCTCTATACGGCTGATATATTCCTTATACTCTGCAATTGCTTCTTCTGGAGTAAAACCTATCTTTTTCATTCCATTATGAAAGCTCTCACAAAGCTCCAGAGCCATATCCTGCTTTAACCTGTCTATCTGTTTACCTCTGTCTGCAACGAATCTTCCAGATGTTCTCTGTGATTCAAGATAACCTTCTCTTTCAAGCTCTGATAAAGCCTTCTGCATTGTGTTAGGATTAACTCCTGCCTCCAATGCCAGCTCCCTCACCGGCGGAATCTTATCGCCGACCTCAAGCTTTCCGCTGGCTATCTGAACTTTAAAATGCTCCATTATTTGCAGATATATAGGGACATCGTTACTAAAGTTCCAACTCATAACTTATTCCTCCTGCTTATAATCAATATTGATAATTCCCATATGGTAGTAATGCATAAACAATATATGCGTCTTACATTGTATTATTGTATTACTCTATTAGTACAATAATACACAGTTAATAAAATGTCAATATATTTATTTATCATCTCTGTGCTCTCCGCCCCACTTGCACATTGCAACAAGAACCGGTACTAAAGACTTTCCTCTTTCTGACAGGCTGTACTCTACTTTTGGTGGAATTTGAGGATACTCTTTTCTTACAATAAGCCTGTCCGCCTCCATCTCCTTTAATGTGGCACTAAGTGTCTTATGTGATATATTTCCCATACATCTTTTAATCTCACTATACCTCATAACCTCCTTATGATTAGCCAGCCAGTACATAATCACAAGCTTATACTTCCCACTTATAAGCGACAAAGTATACCCAAAATCCGTATCACCAATCCCCTCCCCCGTCTGACAACACAAACTACACATCTCTTTCATAAATCCAACTCCTTCCTAAGTTATCAAAAAACTAAGCGGCTGTCCTTTAGCCGCTTAGTACCGCTACGGTTTCAAGTAGCGAGAGCGTGCCCAGCGGTAATACAACACGTCCTCCACAACGTCCGTCCGCCATTACCCCTCCCCGGAATTTTTTCACACCACGCTAACCTAAAGGAAAGTATATAACCTAAATGTGCGTACTTCCCATTTATATAATTATAGGTTATATTCTAAATTGTAACAAGAATTATTATACAACCACACCTATTAGATGTACCCTATTCATCAGATTGGAGGATTATGAAATTTAGTATTGAAGAACTTCGCCCGACAAGAAATGGTATGACTATCTCAAGAGATTCCAAGCTTGGCAATTCTACCAAAGTAACTTACTTCTCTATGGGAAAGGATACTTCCATAAGTCAGGAAAGCTATGATAGAATGACTATGTATATTGGAGCTTTCGGCTGGGGAGAATTCATTATTGGAGAAGAACCTAAGACTATTAAATTACAGCCAGATGAACTACTTATTGTACCTGCTGGTACATTATGCGGAATGCAGACATCTAACGGAATTGTGTATACAGAGATTATATGTACAGGAAAGGATATTAATATGAACGCTAACGTAAAAACTAATGAAGTATTTGCACTTAAGAACCTTATATCTTACGAAGAAGGCAGTATTGCCAATATGGATGTTGTAAGCACTCCTGATATGAAGTATGTGCTTATGGCATTTGACGAAGGAACAGGTCTTACACCTCACAGAGCACCTGGTAATGCTATCGTATTTGCACTTGAAGGCAAGGCAACTATAGGATATGAAGGTAAAGATTATGAGCTTTCAGAAGGTGAATGTTTCCGTTTTGAAAAAAATGGACTTCATAGTGTGACAGCTAATGGAAAGTTTAAGATGGCGCTTTTACTTGTGTTAGAGTAATTCCAAAAAGCAGTGATGAATGACGGACAGCTATTACTAACGGACGTTGCGAGGCTCTGCTATATTACCGCTGGGCACGCTCCCGCTACTTGAAACCGCAGCGGATACTAAGCGGCTAAAGGATAGCCGCTAAGTACCGGCGGCTTCAACAGTACCCAGCTTGCAATATAGCATAGGCTCACAACTTGGTGCAGATTGTTGTGACGTGTGGACACTGTTCTTTGTAGATGAACTCTGTAGAGTGTTATGACTATATCGTATATTATTCGCTTTGGTATGATATTTAAAAATGCTCCTTTCCAGATGATTGGTGAATTGGGATTTACCTGTTAGCTGGATGGGAGCATTTTTTCATATCTTATATTGGCTTTTGTTTCTTACTACTTACCTGTTGGTTTGGCTTTCTTGTGCTTTATTATTATTATTGTGGCAAGAAGTATTATGGCTATAGCGGCGGCTATGTAGTAGATTATTTTGTTGGAGCTCTTGTGTATAAGGGCAAAATCGGCTTCGTATGGGATTACGGCTGTTATGTAACTGCCGTTCTTTTTCGCGTCTGCTTTGACCCAGTTGTTGCCGTCTTTATCTACATACCATATTTCATTGCTGCCATCACTATCTTCTACAAGAAAATGCCCTGTAACAGTATCCTGCTGGCTTGTGTGAGAGCTTAATATCTGCCAGCTATAAGCATATACTACATCTCCTGACAGACCGCTTATGTCACAAGTCCTGGTTACAAGCTTGTCATCGTTGTAGAACTTACCTTCTGCAAGGAATAATATTTTGCCATCTGCATTTTTCTCATTAGATGCAAGACTTTCTGTCCAGAGGTGATATTCTGCCTCAACAACTTTATTCTGTGTTATAGGACTTACTGTAATATCTGCCGGCCATTCGCCATAATATCCGTCTTTCTTTGGTATTGATGGCAGGTCTGATGTTGTAATATTGCCATTGTAGGCTATTACCTTAGTTCCAGCAACGTAATCATCAGCTTTAAATGTTATTGTTATCTGATGAAAGCCTTCTGGAATATTATCAAGTGACATAACATAATCATAAGTCACCTTATCAGCAATACCGCTATAATTAATATCATCTATGCCGCCTAAAATGTCACTCACAAATATGTTATTTCTTACGCTTCCTTCTGAATCAGTAGTTCCGGCAATCACACCTTTTTTCTCACCATCACCGCTGATTGTTGCAATGGACACATTATTCTTAACTGTGTATCCCTGTCCGCATATTCCACCTGCATAACTGTCACTTTCAACATTGCAAAGGCTGTAATTATCTGATACTGAACTGACACTGTTACCAGCTATTCCACCTGCGTAATCACCAGTTTCAGACTTAACACTTCCATAGCCCTCGCAGCCATATATAAGTCCTAATTCCTGCAAACCAGTTATTCCGCCTGCACAATCTTTTCTGGAAGTAACCTCTCCATAATTAACACAGTATATTACTATGTCATTGACTGTTGAACGGAGCTTGACATTTGTTGAACTTCTTAAATCCAGATCATACTCAGGGTCTACATCATATTCAATGTTCATAGTTCCTGTTATTCCACCTACATTAAGGTCACCGTATACAGTTCCCCTGTTCACTGATTTAGTTATAACACCGTCTGTATTCTTTGCATTTTCCGCCGTGGAAATATCTTCTATATGACTGTCATCACTTGTAACAAGCTGTGCTGTATCATTCACTGTACTTCCTATATTGTTAATCTGTGAAGAAATGGTATTGATACTGTCAGAAATATTCTGTATCTGTTCATCAAGAACATTTACAATACCTTGAATATCTCCTGTAATATTGCCTGTTCCAAGCTGGTCTGACACATCTTTTACAAAGTCTTCTGCTGTATCACTCGAATCTGCCATTGTGTTACTGATGTCCTTAAGATTATCATTAATGATATCCCACTGCTCATCGATAGCATCTTTCTGGGAGTCTGATAAAATTTTATCATCACCCTGAATGTCCTTTATCTTATTAAGAGCATTATCAATATTGTCAAAATACTCTCTTGTATCAGGGTTATCCTGCATAGAGTCAGATACTTCTTTTAAAGAGTCCGATAATACATCTGCATCTTCCTTATACTGGTTAGTAATGCTTTCTGCATAATCTCTTGTCTTAGATGAAGCACTGCTCATTGAATCTGACAAGCTGTTTAATGTATTGCTTATATTATTAACAGAGCCCTGAATTGTATCAATTCTGTCCTGTAAATATTCAGACTCTATATAAGGCTCTGCCTGTCCGACAATACCGCCGACATCTTTTCTGCCGTATATATCGCCTTCGTTGGTACAGTTAAGTATCTTTCCATTCTGGCTTCCTGCTATACCACCAACATTATAACCTGTATGGTTATATCCAATTGTTCCATAATTTGTACACGATGAAATAACACCAGATGAATTACCTGCTATTCCACCCATATCGTTACGGTCTACAACGTGCTGTGTAATATTAAATGTTCCAACATCAACTCCACCGACATCAAGTGATGAAGCTAATTCATCTGTATTAACGCGGCTTCTTGATACACATTCACTTATAAGTCCTTCATTCTTGCCAGCTATTCCACCTGTCTGGTTAGTTGCTGTAACAACAGCATCACTAAGACAGTTAGTTATATTAGCACCCGGCTTATTAATTCCTGCAATCGCACCTACATATGTTGTACCATTGACTTTTCCATAAAATGTGCAGTTAGTTATTGTACCATAATTAACACCGGCAATTCCTCCTATATTCTTCTGTGAACCAGATGTATTAACGCTTCCTGATACACTAAAATTGCATACATAAGCATTTTCTCCAAGGTAACGGAAAAAGCCATAATCAGAACCTTTATAATCGATATTAAAGCTTCTTACTGTATGGTTAGCACCATCAAATGTTCCATCAAAATATGGTATGCCTTGAAAATCTGTATTCGATAAATTGATATCTGTAGCAAGTCTTACTGTCCTGCCCCTGCTGTAACTGTCATATTTACAGTTATTGGCAAATTCAATAAGTTCCCTGGCACTGGAAATTACTATAACATCACTGTCAGCTTCCTCTGCCTGTACCACATATGGAATAATATTTCCAAATGCCGCAAAGATAATGAGCAGTGACAGCATTACTGCAAGTATTTTATTAAATTTTGTATTAAGCTTTACCATTACTGCTCATCTCCTTTCTCTGTATTGTTCGTAACATTTTCTGTATTATCCACACCATCACTTTTATCTGTTAATAAAAGATTATCTGTATCTTCATATGTAACCTGTCCCTGACGTCCTGGAATTAGTGAATCAACTGATACCTTCATCTGTCCCTGGAATGTTCCCTGAATGTCAGCATCAATCTCACCCTGTACATAACCTTTGACGTGTCCTGTAACTCTTACCCTGCCGGCAACTTCTTTCTGTGGTCTTGCAATATTCATTGTAAGAGCTGTCTTTTCGATAATAATATCTCCAAGTAAAAGTATCTGTGGAAGCACGAATAATACAAGGATAATTGATATTAATGTACCTCGTCCAAGTGCAACACCTATTGAAGCAACTGTCGCATCTGAGGCAATCTCACCTATAAGGAAGCCTGCACAAGTAAGAATTGAACCTGATGTAAATATTGTTGGGAATGACTGGTTAAGTGTCTCAATCATTGCATCTTTAAGCTGCATTTCCTTCTTTAACTGCAAATACCTGTTAGATATAACAATCGCATAATCTATTGTAGCACCCATCTGTATTGCTGATACAATCAGGTATGCAATAAAGAATACTGTCTGCCCCTGTAATGCCGGTACAGCAAAGTTAATCCATATACTTCCCTGAATAGTAAGAACAAGAAGCACTGGAAGTCCTGCTGACTGGAATGTAAAGAACAGAATTATCATAACAAAAAGTGCAGTAAGTACGCTTATAATAATATTATCTGATGCAAATGATGACTCAAGATCGTGGTCACTTGTAGAATTACCAACAAGGACTACATTATCTGTGCCATAATACTGAGCTGCAATACCACGGATTTCCTCCAATGCATCGTATGTTTCCTGACCTTCTACAGGAAGTGAAAGGTTAAGCACAAATCTTGAATAATCGCTTCCCTGAAGCTGTAACTGTGCATCGTGGAGTGTATCATATAATGTATTAAGCTTATCGTCCAAATCTCTATCTAATGTTACATAACCTTCCTTATACTGGTCATAAAGGAATAAGAACATATCAATAATAGGAACCTCATAATCATTAACTCCTGTAAATACAGGACCATACTGCTCCTGATTATAAGCATATGCCATATAAAGCACATCAACTACTTCTCTGTCTATATCAATCAATTCAGCAAATTGTCTTGGATTTAACTTATCCGTAAGCACATAATCATCATTAATTGACACATTTGCAAGACCAAGTGTTGATGTAACATAGCTTAGATTATCTAATTTGCCTAACACTCTCTTCTCTGACTCATAATCGCCCTTTGGCACCATAACAACTAACTGGTTGCTCTTGCCAAATGTATCCTCTATTCTTTCTTCTGCTATCTTAGCATTACTCTTTTTCGCACTCACAATTGAGCTTGTATCATAAATATACTGGCAGTTATTTGAAAATATAGCTGCTGCTATAAGAAATACTATAAATAAAGGTGGAATTATATATTTGGTCTTATTAGCAAATTTACCAACAATTGTAATCTTTGGCACATAACATTTGTGATGTGTATTATCAATTCCCTTGGCAAATATAAGCAGCACTCCCGGCATAAGAAAGAATACTGATATAAGACTTATAATAATGGCCTTAACCAATATAATACCCATATCATAACCAAGCCTGAACTGCATAAACATCATTGCAACCATACCTGATACAGTTGTAAGTGATGATGAACTAATCTCTGGAATAGCCTTTGAGAGTGCAACCTTTACCGCTTCTTCTGCATTAAGCGTTTCGTGCTCCTCCATAAATCTGTCGCAGAGAATAATCGCATAGTCAATAGCCAGTGCAAGCTGTAACACTACTGCTATCGAGTTGGTGATAGACGAAATAGTACCGAACCAGTAATTAGTTCCCATATTAAGAATTGCCGCAACACCAAATGTTATGAGCAATACTGGAATTTGCAGATATGCCTTTGTTGAAAGCATTAACACAACTACTATAATAATTACTGCCAGTACAAGAATAATGTTCATATCCTTTGACAGTGATTCCGCACTATCTTCTTCCGAACCAACCTCCGTTGAAACATATACGTCATAATCTGATAACGTATCCTTGACATCATTCAATGCCTGTTTGCTTATATCCTCATCTTCCGTTCCATCAAATGTAATATCAAACAAAGCATCTGTACCTTTATAATGGTCTGATGAGTCATCAAATGTTACCTGCTTAACTCCATCAATGTCCTCAAGTTCACTTACAAGCTCGTCTGCCTGATTATAGGTGACATTGGTAAGCATAACCTTAGCACTGCCATATGTAACAAACTGTTCGTCCATAATAGACAATCCCTGTCTTGTCTCACTATCGGCTGGCAGGTATGATGTAATATCCTGATTGACCTGTACTTTATTGATAGATAACACACTATAAATAATCGCAAGAATAAAAAGAATTTCTATTGCTTTACGTTTATTCACAATAAATGTGGCTGCCGTAAGCCAAAAATTACCCTTTTGCTTTTCTTCTTTTTCCTTCATAAATTCTTCTGTACATATAATTCACTAAATATCCTAATAATCTTCAATAAACTTTAATTATTAATTAGTTTCTTAAATGTACCGTCCTTTCTTCATTTTGCTTATTGTGTTTATAAACATAGTGTTGATTATTTTTATAGAATAATTATAATTATCATATAATATTTGCTCAATAATCAGTTTTGCACAAAGTGTTGATTAATAGACATTGTGTTGATATATGTCAATTAATTAAGAAAGATTTAAGAAAGGGTAATATATGGAAAATAATATAGACAGACGTGTAATGAGAACTAAAACACTGCTTATTCACAGCCTTTCCACTCTGATGAAACAAAAAAACATCAAAGACATAACTGTAAAGGAATTATGTGAACTGGCAGATATTAACAGGGGCACGTTTTATCTGCATTACAAAGATATATACGATATGCTCGCCTCTATAGAACAGGAGCTTAGCGACAAGTTCATACAGATATTTCAAAAATATAATGCCAGGAATACAAAGGATTTTCCTTATCCTTTATTCTTAGATATATTTGAATTTGTAAGCGATAATGCCGAACTTTTCCGCGTGCTTATAGGTCCTAATGGTGACATTTCATTTATTATGAAAATACACCAGCTTTATAATATGTACTGCATACAGACCGAAATCAGTAAATTATCGCCTGAACTTTCAATTAACTGTAAATATTACGGTAATTTTATACTTTACGGCTGTGTCGGTCTTATCGAACAGTGGCTCTCAAGCGATAATCCTGAGTCCCCACGCGAAATGGCTAAGCTTGTAACCAAGCTTGTATCAACTGGAGTTTTATCTTTAATAAAATAAATACTTAAAAGGTCTTCTTCTGTAATCAGAAAAAGACCTTTTATTCTTAGTACTCACGAATTCTTCTTTTCTTTCTCAGTCATAACTATTTCGCCCACGTAAGCTCTTCATTATCACTATTGTAATTAAATCTGCCATCGTTCTTTTCTTCAATAGCTTTTATCATATGATAAGTGTACTCATTATATGGTGTAGGAATTCCAAGCTCTTTTCCCATTCTCATTAATGCACCTGAAAACATATCTATCTCCGTATGTCTTTTGGCATCGATATCCTGCAATGTTGAATATCTCGCTGTTGGAAGGACTGCACTGCCCCTGCCGGAAGAACCCTCAACAATGCTTATGTCAATTCCTTTTGCAAGTGCAACTGCCTCAAGCTCCTTACGAAGACCTTCACTGATTGCCTTCATATGAACACTATCCCTGTAACAGCCAACACCTGCCCCAAGAATAGCCTGCGGAAGATTATTGCACACATTAAGTCGGAACTTACACCATATCTCCTCTTTAATATGCTTTGTTACCCGAAAATGTATATTACCTCTTTCAAACAGTTCCTTAACCATACGTACTCTTTCACTGTCAAATGGTGCGTTAAGCTCTCCATATATAATTCCAAGAGTTGTGTCTGGATTAAATACATAACCCTGTCCTTCTTTATGTGATGAAGCTACCTTGATAAGTGAATACAGCATATGTGAAGAACCTATCTTACCAGCAATAATCTCCTCACTGTCCACGCCATTCATAAGGCTCATAACTGTAGTATTATCACCAGTTGCAGCTTTTATATCATCAAGTGCCGCTGGAAGTGCTCCGTATTTTAATGATACTATCAATAAATCAACACCTTTGGCTTCGTCAGGTGTCCATACTTCTGGACGGTATACATTACCATTAATCTTACAGCCATCAGCCTTAAGCTTTTGATTTCTCTCACTTGAGGCTATAACTCCAAGCTTTATATCCTTAACATCTGAAAGTCCCCATATAACATAAGAACCTACCGCACCTGCACCTATAATTCCAACTGACTTAATTGACATAACAACCAACTCCTGCTTTATTACTCACTATAATTCTTATTTACATAGTCTTTAATCTCATTGCTGTCCTCTGGCATTCTACAGCCGACAATATAATTACCCTCATCATTAGAACATCTTATTATACAGCCCTGTATTTCTTTGTCTTTAATAACATCGAAATTATCAATCTCGATAACAATATTCTTACCCTTCATATTTTCAAACGATGAGTCATTAACTGAAAAAGCAAAACCATTAGCACTAATATTAACCATGTGTCCATAATATGTTATATCTGTACCATCAACGCTTATTGTACACTTATTGTCAAGTGGCATTCTTGGATACTTTCTTCTGTTATATACCTGTGGGTTAGTATCAATAGTAAGCTTGAACTGTCCCTTTTCTCCTGCCTTGACATTATGTATTGCTATACCATTCCAGCAATATAATACATTATCTACAACAGCGTTAAATGAACACTTAAGATTTCTTCTCTTATCATCAAATGCTGCTCTGTTATTAATATTTATGTATACATTATTGTCTTTTCTGTCAACAACTTCACCTGTGTATTCTTCCTTGGCATTAGTCTGGTCTTCAATAACCATTCTGAACTTCATACCGCTCTTTATATCGGAAACATTCATAAATCCACCGATACCAAGTTCTTCCATAAGTTCGCCGACAACAGACTCAATATCCGTTGCACTCTTGGCACTTGCTTCATATTTGCTAAGCATCGTCTTAGTTGTCTGTTCTGCATTATTAATGCTCTCTGTCATTATCTGCATTATTTCGCCAACCTGATTCATATTAGCAGTAAGTGTCTCATTAGAATTCTCAACCTGCTTAACTGCACTGTCAACAACCTTTATATTATCACCAAGGCTTGTTGCATCACTCGTTATATCTGATACTGACTTATTAACTGTTGATACCTTCTCAATGTTAAGCTGTATAAGTTCAACTGTTTCTGTAATTGATTGAAGCATTTCATCTGATGTAGCCTCAAGATGTGAAAGTGCTTCCATAATACTGTTAGAAGAGTCTTGAGTTCCACTGCTTAAGCTTCTTATCTGGTCAGCAACAACAGCAAAGCCCTTTCCTGCTTCTCCTGCTCTTGCCGCCTCTATTGAAGCATTAAGTGCAAGAAGATTAGTCTGTGAAGTAATTCCTTCAATAGTACTTGTCTCCTGCTTAACATTTTCAAATTCCTTCTTAAATGTTTCAAGAATAGTCTCAATCTTGCTTGATAATGCTGACATTCTGTTAGTAATTTCAACAACCTCTGTAAGCTCATCAGCACTTAAGTCAGCATGTTCAACTGACTTCTCAATAAGCTTTGAGAATTCCTCCATAAGATCTGATACATCTTTCACCTGAGTATCAATAACCTTAGTCATCTCTATTGATGAAACTGTCTTATCATTAAGGATACCATTGTTCTTTGCAAGTGTTCCCATATCCTTAACTACATTGTTAGCACCCTGTTTATTCTCATCTGCAAGTTCTCTTACAACTGTAACACCATCAACAATTGAATTACTTGCATCTTTAACCTGCTCAACTGTCTGTACAACCTGTGCCAGCTCCGATTCAATCGACCCCGTCAGTGCACCATCTGACTCAACCAGATGTCTTATCGCCATATTAGTACAAGCAAAACAACATAATACAATCGCAAACTGAAGTGCACACTCCTCACTTGCAACAAAATCCATCATTCCCTTAGCCACACCTTTGTAAATATTACTGCTGATTAATACAAACAATGTAAACCACATAATCATCTTTATAAACTTAGGATCTTTGTACAATATAAGAATTGATAATAATGGAAGAATAAATATATAAGAAATCTTATCGAGTGCTGTCCATGCTATAACAGCGTAGAATAAAAGATAACATATACCTAATACCCATTTGTACTCTTTAGCTGCCTTACCCTTAATCATAGATACTATATATCCTGTTATGTAAGTAACCCAGCCTACTACTGTAAATGCTATAAAATATCCCCTTGCAATTTCCCCATTCTTTGTCTTGATACCATAATATATGGTCGCAATAAAAATAAGAGCAAGCCAGGTTATACCTGCTCTTTTGTTGGCTTTCGCCCTGAAAAATGATTCATCATACTCCTGCATATGCATTGTCCTTTCACTGATGTTAGTTTATCATTGATTTCTATATTCTATTGTCGTCACAAATACTTAAATGATGTTTTTATAATACCACATTTTTATCTATATTCATAGTACATTATTGCTTTCACAATTTATATTTTATAATTAGTTGTTGACAGACAATTTGTCCATATACTATTATATTAACAAAGGGAGTAGTTAGCATCTTTAGATGTAATAATAATCGTCATCACGCTGCAAGGCCGGTTATTATTAGTGAGTAACGAGACTTTTATCAATCATTTTTTTGATGTGGTAAAAGGCTTTTTTTGTATAAAGATTAATAAATGTTTCTTTTGCCGCAGGAAAGGACTTAATATGGAATATTTATTACTACTCATTGGATTCGTGCTGTTAATCAAAGGAGCTGACTTTTTCGTAGATGGTAGCTCGTCACTTGCAAGAATTATGAAGGTACCAAGCGTTATTATAGGACTGACGATTGTTGCTATGGGAACAAGTGCCCCGGAAGCTTCTGTAAGTGTTAATGCCGCACTCGCTGGAAGCAACGATATTGCAATAAGCAATGTTATAGGTTCTAACCTTTTTAATGGTCTTGTCGTTGTCGGTGTATGTGCATTTATGGCTGGATTTAAGACTAATCCTGAGATTTTAAAAAGAGATATGCCACTTAACATTATCGTAACAGCAATTCTTTGCATTATGCTTCTTGACAGACATATTAACCATATTGAGGGAATAATCTTACTCATCAGTATGGCTGTATACATTGCAGTTATGGTTATATCAGCACTTAAAAACCGTGAAACTGCTGATGAATGTAAAATACTTTCTCTGCCTAAGAGTCTTATATTTATCATAGGCGGACTTATTGCTGTAATATTTGGTGGAACACTTGTTGTTGATAATGCCTGTCTTATCGCTAAAGATTTCGGTGTCAGTGAGAATTTTATAGGACTTACAATAATCGCTATTGGTACATCACTTCCTGAACTTGTTACCTCTATCACAGCGACACGAAAAGGCGACAGCGGACTTGCACTCGGTAATGCCATAGGCTCTAACCTTTTTAATATACTATTCATATTAGGAATGTCTGCAACAATCTGCCCGCTAAATGTATTATCAGAGTCAATTATCGACTGTATAATACTTCTTGTGTCAGCAGTCATTCTTTATGTATTTGCAAGAACCAAAAAGACTATGAACAGATGGGAAGGAATTGTATGCGTGTTTCTATATGTAGGATACACGGCATATCTTTTAATAAGATAATACCTGTCATTATCTCCTACTCTTCCATAATCATCTTTTTTAATTCTTTTGCCGCTGAATTTAAAGGATGCTGGTAATCATATACCATACACACATTTCTTTCAGGAATCGTTTCTTTTAACGATATCTTTACAATTTCACGCTTGCTAAGGGCTTCCTGTGCCATAAGTTCAGGCACGAAGCCCAGACCAAGCTCATTTTTCACAAGTGGGAGTATCTGGTCTGTTGTAGCTACCTCAGTATCTGGCAGTAATTCAATTCCATTTTTATAGAATAATTCATTATAGAACTGAAATGTCATTGTTTCCCTGCCAAGACATATCAAAGGATAATTCTTTAACTCCTTTAATGATAATTCCTGACTTCCCAATGCAGTAAACGTAGTACCTCCTACAAGAATTTCTTTAAATGTCTTTAACATTATCTGCTTAAGAGGTGCTTCTACATTGACAGGTGAAGATGCAACAGCGAAATCTATAATTCCCGATCTTACAGCTTCTATTGCCTGAGGTGTCGAATGGTTATATATTTTAAGACGTATTCCCGGATATTTAATATGGAACTTTTTAAGCTTATCTAACAAGAATATATTAAGTGCTGTCTCACTTGCACCAATTGATACGCTTCCTGTTGTAAGGCTTGAGCTGTCAGATAATTCTTCCTCTGCTTCTAATAACTGGCTCATCGCAACGGATACGTGTGTATACAACTTCTCACCCTCAGGAGTAAGCTGAATTCCCCTGTTATTTCTTATAAATAACGAACAGCCAAGCTGCTGTTCAAGACAATTCATAGCCCTTGTTATATTCGGCTGGCTGTTACCTAATGCGTGTGCAGCTTTAGTAAAGTTACTGTATTTGGCTACATAATAAAATATCTTATAATATTCATAATTAACATTCATATAATCTGACCCTTTCACTAGCTATAAGTATCACAGTTATATCAAATAATAATCAAAACCATATCAATTATACTTTTTACTTATCATTGTTTCAATAGTATACTCCTTACTTGGTAATAAAAGCAACTAAAATTTATTATCATTATTAAAAGTTACATTTTACCAACTACAACCTATACTATATTTTAAAGGAGATGCTTATATGCTTACTGCTGTAACAGGAATTAACTGGGGTGATGAAGGCAAAGGCCGCGTAATTGACTTGTTAGCTGAGCAGGCTGATATTGTTGTCCGTTATCAGGGCGGTAATAACGCCGGTCACACTGTAGTCACTGATAAAGGGAAATTCGTTCTTAATCTTCTTCCATCTGGAATACTTCACCCTGATGTTGTATGTGTTCTCGGTGATGGAATGGTAATTGACCTTGAACATCTTTCAAATGAAGCTGAACAAATCAAAGAAAAAGGAATATCTGTAACTCCTGATAATCTGAAGCTTTCAAAACATGCCACTATATCTATGCCTTGGCACAAGGTTCAAGATGAACTTGAAGAAAACCGGTTATCTGCAACAGGCAGTGCATTTGGTTCTACACGCAGGGGCATTGCTTATGCCTATAGCGATAAATACCGCAAGAAGACACTTCGTCTTGCCGACCTTCTTCATCTTGATAATGAAAATGTTAAAGCAAGGCTTAAAACCATATTAGATGCAAAAAATCTTGAACTTGCCGGCTGTTATCATCAGGAACCAATGTCATATCCTGCTCTCTTATCGTGGTGTGAAAAACAAGCAGATATATTCAGGGATTATATATGTGATACAGGCATTTTCTTAAATAATGCCTTAGCTGATAATAAAAAAGTAGTTCTTGAAGCCCAGTTAGGCGCTATGAGGGATATTGATTATGGTATATTCCCCTACACTTCAAGCTCATCTACAATAGCTGCCTATGGCCCTTTAGGTGCTGGCATACCTTATGCCCCACTTAACCATATTGTCGGTGTCTTAAAAGCTTATTCAACCTGTGTAGGTGCTGGTCCATTTGTTGCAGAAAATGCAATGTCTGAAGAATGGCAGAAGCTCCTTCGTAAATACGGCGGCGAATATGGTGCTGCTACAGGACGACCAAGGCGTGTCGGACCATTTGATGCTGTTGCCAGTGCTTACGGCCTTAAATGCCAGAATTCAGATTTAATAGCATTAACCAAATTAGATATCTTAAGCTATATGAGAGAAATCCCTATTATAACAGGTTATAAATATAAAAATACTGTCGTAACAGAATTTGACCCGACAGACAATATAGATATGTACAAGCCTGTTGTTGAACTTATGCCAGGCTGGCTTACAGACATATCAAAATACCGCACATATGATGAACTTCCTGATAATGCAAGAAATTATATTGAAAAGCTTGAAAAGCTGCTTAATCACGAAATCCAGTTCATATCTGTCGGGGCAGAGAGAAACCAATATTTAACAAAGGGAGAATGGCTATGAGAAATTTAATTGACCCTCTTGATTTTACACTTGATGAAACAATAAGCATTTTAGACTTAGCTGACAGGATTGCTTCTAATGAAGAAGCCTACAGCCACGTTGCTGATGACAAAAAGCTTGCTACTTTATTCTATGAACCAAGCACAAGAACTCGTTTATCCTTTGAGTCAGCAATGTTAAGCCTTGGAGGAAAGACCTTAGGCTTTGCCGGTGCTAACCAGTCAAGTGCCACCAAGGGCGAAACTGTCGCAGATACCGCCCGTGTTGTAAGCTGTTATGCCGACATTATTGCAATGCGCCACCCAAAAGAAGGTGCACCTTTAAGAGCTTCTATGTATTCATCAATTCCAGTTATCAACGCTGGTGACGGAGGTCACAACCACCCAACCCAGACATTAATTGACCTGATGACAATACGCCATAGAAAGGGACGTCTTGATAACCTGACTGTTGGTTTCTGCGGTGATTTAAAATTTGGAAGAACTGTACATTCTCTTGTGAACAGCCTTGTACGTTTCAATGACAATAAGTTCTATTTTATATCACCAGAAGAATTAAAAGTTCCCGATTATCTTATAGAAGATACTCTTATTCCTAATAAATCAGTATATAAAGAAGTAAGAAGCCTTGAAGATACACTCCCAGAGCTTGACGTGCTTTATATGACAAGGGTACAGCGTGAGCGTTTCTTTAATGAAGATGATTATATAAGATTAAAAGATACTTATATACTTAATAAAGAGAAATTACAGCTTGCCCCTGCCGATATGCCGGTTCTTCACCCTCTGCCAAGAGTTGATGAAATATCAACTGATGTTGATACCGATAAGCGTGCCGCCTATTTTGAACAAGTGCAGAATGGCAAATATATCCGTATGGCTCTTATTATGAGTTTACTTGAACTTACAGACCCACTCACAGGAAAAAAAGTACTATAGTAAAATAGAATGGAGATTATAATGTTAAATATAGATTCTTTGCAAAATGGTGTAGTAATCGACCATATCCCTGCTGGACAGGGGTTAGATATATACCGCCTTTTAAACCTTGATGCACAGTCACATTCTGTTGCACTCCTTCAATATGTAAAAAGCGAAAAGTACGGCTGTAAAGATTTAATCAAGATAGAAGGAACCAAGCTTCCTGAAAGATTAGATATTCTTGGTTACATTAATAAACAGATAACTCTGATTATAATTAAAGATGGAAAAGTTGATAAAAAATATCATCCTCTTCCACCTAAAATCTTAACCAATGTTATAAAATGTAAAAATCCACGCTGTATTACAAGTATCGAAACGGGCTGTGAACACATTTTCAAGCTGTATCCATCAGGCAAATACCGCTGTCTTTACTGTAATGAAGAAATCTCTGTAAGATAGATTGGATTATCCCCATACTTCTTCTGCGATTTCTTTTACAAGCTTAAGCTTTGCCCACTGTTGTTCCTCTGTAAGCTTATTACCTATTTCACAAGATGCAAATCTGCACTGTGGACTTAAGTATAATCTTTCAAGAGGAACAGGCTCTGCCTATAACTTATTTATCTGTTTCTTATTATCTTAGCCGCCTCAACCATATTTCTTAAGCTGGCATCTGTTTCCTTTACACCTCGTGTCTTTAAGCCGCAGTCTGGATTAACCCAGAGTTTGTCCCTGCTGATTTTAGTAAGCATTATATTTAACGCATTAACAATTTCATCAACTGATGGAACTCTTGGAGAATGTATGTCATATACTCCCGGTCCTACTTCTGTCTCAAAATTATTCTCTCTTAAAGAATCTAATATTAAAAGGTCTGAACGTGAAGCTTCAAATGTGATAACATCAGCATCCATATCGTCTATTGCTGGAATTATATCTGTGAATTCTGAATAGCACATATGTGTATGTATCTGTGTATCATTCTTTACTCCGCTGTGTGTAAGCCTGAAAGCAGGAATTGCAAAATCAAGATATTCATTATACCAGTCTGACTTTCTAAGTGGAAGCTTCTCTCTTAATGCTGCCTCATCAATCTGTATTACCTTAATTCCTGCCGCCTCTAAGTCTAGAACTTCATCTCTTATTGCAAGTGCAATCTGCAATATTGACTCTTTTATAGTTATATCTTCTCTTGGGAAAGACCAGTTTAATATAGTTACAGGTCCTGTAAGCATACCCTTCATCGGCTTATTAGTTAATGACTGTGCATACACTGACCAGTCAACTGTCATTGGCTTCTTTCTGTATACATCACCCCATATTACAGGTGGCTTAACACATCTTGTACCATAAGACTGAACCCACGCCTTCTGTGTGAATAAATATCCCTCAAGTGCCTCGCCGAAATACTCAACCATATCATTTCTTTCATATTCACCGTGTACAAGCACATCAAGACCAATCTCCTCCTGCCATTTTACGCAATCAGCAATCTGCTTCTTAATATACTGTGTATACTCTTCTTCTGATATTTCATTCTTTCTGTAAGCCGCTCTCTCTGCCTTAATCTCCTTAGTCTGAGGAAATGAACCAATAGTTGTAGTTGGAAATTCCGGAAGACCAAGTTTCTCCTTCTGAAGCTTTTGTCTTTCACTTCTTAATGGAAGACGTACATAATCTTCTTCCTTAATATTAGCAAGTCTTTCCTTAACCTCTGCGTTATGGCAGTTTCTTTCTTCCTCAAATACCTTCTGGTTATCAATATAGGCATTTTCACTCTTAACCTTATCCTGTTTCTTATCAGCAAGAACACCTAACTCAGCAAGCTCTGTAAGCTTTTCTTCTGCGAATGAGAAATGTATTTTATAGCTGTCAGCTAATTTATCCTCGTGCTTTAATGTATATGGAACGTGTAATAATGAGCAGGAAGTTGATATAACAACATTTATATTATTATCACAGGCATTTTTAATGCTGCTTATTAAATCTAATGTCTTCTTATAGTTGTTCTTCCATATATTCTTTCCATTTACAACACCAGCAAATAAAAGCTTACCAGCTGGAAAACCATATTTTTCTACTAATTCAAATGTCTTTCTTCCCTCATTAAAATCAAGTCCAACACCTGCAAATGGCTTATTAATAATGTCCTCATATATATCCCTTACATCTCCGAAATATGTCTGAAGAAGTATATTGCAGTTGCCCCTTTCCTTAAGAAGTTCATCATATATCTTATTAAATAAAGCCTTGTCAGCATCACTTAAATCATATACAAGTGCAGGCTCATCAAGCTGTAACCAGCTTATGTTATTATCGTTACATAAAGCTATAAGCTCCTTGTAAGCTGCAATAAAATCATCTAAAAAATCATCAATGCCCTTGTTCTCTGTAAATCTGCATAACTTAAGAACTGTATAAGGACCAGCGATTACCGGCTTTGTTGTAATGCCCAGTTCCTTAGCTTCTTTGTATTCATTAAGGAGTTTGTCTGCTGAAAGCTTAATAACTGTATCATCTTCAACCTCTGGTACAATATAATGGTAATTAGTATTAAACCATTTCTTCATTGCCAGTGCCTTAACATCACCAGACTCTCCCTGATAGCCTCTTGCCATTGCAAAATATGTATCAAGACCTGATAAATTAAGCTCCTTATATCTTCTTGGAACAATTCCAAGTGCAGCTGCTGTATCAAGCAATGTGTCATAAAATGAGAAATCATTACTTGGAATGAAATCTATTCCTTCATTCTTCTGTATAGTCCAATGTATCTTTCTTAAATTCTTAGCTGTATCTAATAATTCCTGTGAACTAATCTCACCTCTGAAATACTTTTCACTTGCAAATTTTAATTCTCTTAAAGTTCCAATTCTTGGAAACCCAATAACCGATGTCTGCATATATATCCTCCAAATTAATTAACCTCAGGCTGTTCGACTAATATACTGAACAACCTGAGGTCATATTATCATTATATGAATTTTTAATAAAATACTTAATTTATTACGCTTATCATAGTTTTAAACTATGGATAAGTTATTTTTCAATGCTTTTATATAGAATTCTGCGTATCTGCTAAGCATTATATTCTTCTTTCTGACAAGTCCTATCCTCATAATGCAATCGGATTTTAATGGCTTGGCAATGATATCTGAGCCATTGAGCTTCTCATCAATAATCCCCGAACTTACGGTAAATCCATTAAGTCCTATTGCAAGATTAAATAAAGTAGCCCTGTCACGCACCTGTATATTCTTAGGGAAATCAAGCACGCTTAAGAATTCTTCTGAGAAATAAAATGAATTTCTCTCACCCTGCTCAAATACAAGATATGGATACGGTTTTAAATCTTCAATCGTCACAAAATCCATATCTGCAAGCGGGTGCTTCTTGCATATAAATACATGCGGCTTTGCTTCAATAAGCTGTTCGTATACAAGGTCATTTTTCTTAAGAAGCTTGCTTATTACTTCCTCATTATTATCTGACAGATATAGTATTCCAAGTTCACTTTTGCCATAAGCAACATCATCTATAATCTCGCCTGTCTGTGTTTCCCTTAATATAAAACTGTATTTATCTGCATCAAATTGATTAACAACATCAACGAAAGCATTAACGGCAAATGAATAATGCTGGCATGATACTGAGAACTTCGGATCTCTTTTATTAACAACCCCGAAATGCTCTTTCATAATATCCGCCTGCTCTAATAACATTCTTGCAAACGACAATAGTTCTTCACCCTCGTGTGTTACTATAACGCCCTTTTTCGTTCTTATAAAAGCTGTAACACCCATCTCTTTTTCAAGATTGCTTATTGCCGTGCTAAGACTTGGCTGTGATATATATAATTGTTCCGCAGCCTCTGTTATATTGCCGCACTCAGCAACTTTTATAAGATAAGACAGCTGTTGTAATGTCATACCATTTCTCCTTTATAATACAATACGTTTAACTACGGCAACTAATGCATCAACAATAAATATGGCTATCGCAATTGCCCCTGCCGCACCAATTGTTCCAACAAGGCTTGATAATGCCTGCTGTGTATCTGATGTGAACAGGTAATATACTGTCTGGTACATTCCAGCTCCAGGAACTATTGTTAATATCGCCGGTATAAGTGTTGTTGTAACCGGTGTCTTTAAAAGTCTTGCCAGTATGTGGGAGATTATTGCAAGCACAAGTCCTGACATAAAGGTTGCCATAAGAACTGATGTGAACTGTTCTGTATACAAATAGATTGCCCAGCCTGCAAGACCTAGTATGCCGTTAACTAGCAGGCATTTTCTTGGGGCTTCTATTATTACTGAAAATGTTATGATTGCACCGAAAGCGAATAGGCATTGAAGTAGCATATGGATGGCCTCCTGAATTTTATCTTTTCCTTGATGTGTGGGTGATATTATTTACGTTGTGGCTGGATTGCCAGCTCCCAGCAAGTACAACGGCGACACGCTTGCGCTGAGTGCCGCTCGCAGCGGTACTCAGCCGCCAGCTTGGGCTGCCGGCTAAGGACCGGCGGCTCGTTTTTAGGATATTATTACCAGGCCTATGTAGACGCCCAGGGCTATTAGGGCGGCTTCGGTGAAGGCTTGGAGGATATTGGCATTGCCAGAGGCGTAGTCGCCGTGGAGAGTATCTCTTATTGCGTTGGTTATTGCAGCCCCGGGAACAAGTACCATTATCGAACCTATTATTATTAAATCAAGATGGGCAAGGGGATTAAGATGAATGAGTACCCTTGCCACAACTGATAATACAATAGAAGCTGTCAGGTCTTTTATAAGTGAATTAAGCTTCATACTGCCAGCGGCATGTAACCATATAGACAAGAATACGCCAACTATCCCTGTAAACAGCATATCCACGCCATTGCCGCCGTACATTCCCGTAAAGAAAAGCCCCACGAATACTGTGCATATATCCTTTAACCACCACGGATACTGATTCTTCTTTAAATGCTTTAACTGCGAAAATGCCTCCTCTAATGATATTATTCCTTTATAAAACTTTCTTGATATGTCATTGACCTGAGCTATCATATTAAGGTTGGTTGCCCCTCTGTCCACTCTCCTGACAACTGTCAGTGCATCTATTGACGGATCATCTAAAGAAATCATAAATCCCGTTGATACAACAAATGCCTGTGTAGTCTTTAAACCTGACGTTTTAAGCATATAATCGATTGTTTCCTCAACCCTGTATATCTCTGCTCCATTTTCTAACATAATCATACCCGCAAGAGCCGCTGTATCAATAAGAAGCTTATAATCCATATATTGTTACTCCTTTACACACACCTTCTACGCATTTTCTAAGCATTTTTATCTTTAAATTCATACTTTTTAAGTTCACAGTTCTTAATTCCAAAGCCTGAAAACTCATCATTGCTCATATTTCTGAAATATGACTCGACAATCCTCGAAATACCATTATGCGCAACTAGAAGATATATTTTATCAGAATTGTCATTTCTTATATCATCTATAAGATTATATATCCTCTGACTCAGATGAAGCATTGTCTCTCCACCGTCAAAATCATCAACAAAGTTCATCTTAGCCGCAGCAAATTCCCTGCCATCTCTTGGTGTAGACTCGTATCTGCCAAAATTCTGCTCCTTTAACCGTATTTCCATTCTGCACGGTATGCCAGCGGTTTCTGATATATGCTTTGCTGTGTCAGCCGCTCTTATAAGTGGAGAATATAATATCTCATCAATATGTATATTTCCCATTTTGATACACTCACCTAATTCTATTGCCTGCTTATGTCCAAGCTCTGTAAGTGCAATGTCTGTCGCACCACATATTTTATTCTCTACATTCCATATAGTCTGTCCGTGTCTTGTAAAATAAAAATAACTGCTCATATATTATTCCTCTGCTATCAAATATTATATACCTATGCATTGTCACGATATATATCTGTATCATTTATATACACCATGTTTTCACATATCTTGTATATATTTCATATTTTTACACACTATATACGCTCTATTCTTCCCAATTCTTTCAAAGTTTTGTCTGTCATATTGTATACAGCATCAATTATATAATTCCTGTAGCTTGCATTGCCATCCACTTCTGCCATTCTGCGGTATGCAAGCTCTCCGCTTATTCCCATTACGCTAACAGCTGCACATACACTTTCTAATATATGCTCTTTATCCGCTGCTACATATGCTGATGTAAGAGCTGACAGCTGACAACCGGCACCGGTAACAAGGCTCATCATCTTATGACCATTCCTTATTGCATATACGCGGTTCTCATCAGCAACCATATCAATTCCGCCTGTAACCGCAATCACAGCACCTGTCTTTTGGGACAGCTTATTAATAAAATCTGCCATTTCTTTTATATTATCATCTGTAATTTTATCGGCAATCCCCGCCTCAACACCCATAGCAGACTTATTTTTCTGCATAGTTTCATATACTCCAGCTGCTATATTATGAATTCCCTGCTTTGCGGCTATCGCTTTTATCTCGGATACATTTCCTCTTATAACACCAAACTGTACATTGGACATAAGATTTTGGACAGCTTTAATTCTGTAATCTGATGAACCAGCACCAACAGGGTCAAGTATTACTGGTATTCCAAGTTCATTGGCTGTAGCACCTGCTTTAAGCATTGATGATAATTTATTATCATTAAGCATCCCGATATTAATATCAAGTCCCTGGCATATTGATGTTATCTGGCTCACCTCATTAATATCCTCCGCCATTATAGGTGCACCACCGCATGCAAGCACTATATTGGCACAATCATTAATGCTCACATAGTTCGTTATGCAGTGGATAAGCGGATGTCTGTTATGCACATTTTTTATTATATTTTCAAACATTCACTAAAATCCTCTTTTCTATACAGAAAGCTTGTCTTTTTCCATATATGATTATCACTGTATTGAATATTACAACGTCTTTTATCATTGCTTACAATAGCTTGTATTCTCCTATATATGCCTATCGATTTTGCATATTGAATTGTCTATCCTGCAAGATTGTCCTGAATCTTAACTAACAAGCCTGCCTTTTTTATGCTGAATACTATTATTCCAGATATGACCGCACCCATGGCAGTTGATATAAAAAATGGAATTATATACGCATAAAATGCTATTCCTGCGGCACTTTTTCCCATAAGGAATATTGCAACCGGATATGCACATAAACCACCAAGTATTGATGTTCCTGCTACTTCTCCTATCATTGTTGCAATAATATTATGGGTCTTTTTGTATACAATACCGCATATCAATGCACCGAACATACTTCCCGGAAATGCCATAAGGCTTCCCATTCCAAGCAGATTTCTTATAAGTGAGGCAACAAATGCCGCCATTACGCCGTATCCGGGTCCTAAAAGGACGGCACAGAATATATTAACCATATGTTGTACTGGTGCACATTTACTTCCAAATACAGGAAATGAAATCAGGCTTCCAGCTACTGCGACTGCACATAGGACACCAGCAGTGGAAAGTTTTTTAATGTTGTTCATAGTATTTCTCCTAATCTATTAGTCTATTAACCTCTGATTTATTTTAACATAATTTTGTGGGTTGTGTTATATTATATGAGGGAATTATATCAGGTTATGGTTTTAATTTTATGAGGACGGGGAATATTATAATATATACAGAAATGAGGATTTGTTATGAAAGCTTATGAAAGATTATTAAAGTATGTTGTTGTCAGAACTCCTAGTGATGAAGAGAGTGGAAAGTCACCTTCTTCTGAGTGTCAGTTTAAGCTGGCTGGGCTTCTTAAAGACGAGATGACTGAGCTTGGACTTAGTGATGTTAAGCTTGATAAACATTGTTATCTTTATGGCAGACTGCCTGCAACTAAGGGGCTTGAGAAGCTTCCTTCAATTGGTTTTATTGCCCATATGGATACTGTGTCTGATTATTGCAATGGTGATATCAATCCTGTTGTGACTCCTGATTATGATGGTGGGGACTTAGTGCTTGGTAACAGCGGACTTATATTAAGTCCTGATACTTTTCCACATCTTGCTTCTTTAAAGGGCAGAACTCTTATAACTTCTGATGGAACAACTATTCTTGGTGCAGATGATAAGGCTGGAATTGCTGAAATTCTTACTATGATTGAATATATCACTGCTAATAATATTGAACACCCTGCAATCTGCGTAGCATTTACGCCTGATGAAGAGATTGGTATGGGTACTGAACATTTTGACGTTGAACGCTTCGGAGCTGATTACGCATACACTGTTGATGGCGATACTGAGGGTGAGATACAGTACGAGAATTTCAATGCCGCCAAAGCTGAATATGTTGTGAAAGGTTTTAATGTCCACCCCGGCTCATCTAAGGATACTATGATTAACGCTTCCTTAGTAGCTATGGAAATTAATAATTGCCTGCCGGCTATGGAGATACCAAGGGAAACGGAGAATTACGAAGGCTTCTATCATCTTATAAGTATGTCTGGTGATGTTGCAGAAGCACACCTTAATTATATAATCCGTGACCACGATGCTTCATTATTTGAAGCAAAGAAAGCCACACTGTGCCACATTGAAAAGATTATGAATGAAAAATGGGGTGCTGGAACTGTACAGCTCACTATCACTGACCAGTACCGCAATATGGCTGAGATTATCAAAAAATGTATGTTTCTTATAGAAAATGCTGTGAAAGCCTGCAAGAATACTAATATACCACCCCTTATACTTCCAATAAGAGGTGGCACTGACGGCTGTATGTTAAGTTATATGGGACTTCCCTGCCCTAACCTTGGCACTGGCGGACACGCCTACCACGGTCCTTACGAACACATAACCATCGAAGGTATGGACAAAACTGTTGATATGCTTGTAGAACTCGTGAAAACATTTTCCAAGCCTATAATTAACTAACAGGCATAAGCTTACGCCTTAACTGTTTCAATTCTTGTAAAGAAATATATGTACTTGAATATTATCAAAAATACAATAAATACACGCCCATATATATTAGACATTGCAAGCATTGCCAATATAAGCATTGCTGATGCTGGCAGAAGTATGCACAACTTAGTCTTTAATGTCATTGAACGGCTGGTAACGAAGCTTTCAAGATGTTTTTTGTAAAGCTTTGTTCCAATAAACCACATATGAAATCTGTCAGAGCCTTTGGCAAAGCAGAAAGATGCTAATAATAAAAATGGCGTTGTTGGCAATACTGGAAGTACGACACCTATTGCACCGAGTACCATTGACACAATTCCTATCATAAGCCATAAAAGTTTAATTGGGGATTTAATGATATTCTTCATTAATGTTTCGATGTCCTTTCTTATTGTCTTGTTGTGACTAACTTTAGTTAATCACGGCTAACTTTGATAAGTATATATGAACATATCATTTTTTGTCAATACACCGGATTAATATACCAAATAATGGCAATACCTCCGCGCCACTTAAGGACAGAAGATATTGCCATTATTTTATAGTTTTTCCGCTCAATGCTTTATTTTAAAGAACTCTTGGATATCTATAATATTTATAAATTAAAGCTTTTCATTATTATGTCTTTCAAAGAAGCTCTTAGTTTCCTTAACTACAACTCCGCTCAATACGAATAACGCAATCATATTAGGAAGTGCCATAAGTCCGTTAAATATATCAGCGATTGTCCATACCGCACTTACTGTCATATAAGGTCCAATAAATACTGCTAATATGTATATCCAGCGGTATATTTTAACGTGCTTCATATTACCACCGCTAAGATATTCAAGACATCTTTCGCTGTAATAGTCCCAGCCAAGAATTGTTGTAAATGCAAAGAATACAAGACAGAGCATAAGCACAAAAGAAGACACCTGTGCCGGGAATGGAAGTCCATTCTGGAACGCATATGTAGTAACTGCTACACCCTCAAGGCCTTCAACCTGCCATGCACCTGTTATTACAATTGAAAGCCCTGTAAGAGTACATATTACAATTGTATCAATAAATGTACCTGTCATACTTACAAGTCCCTGTCTTACAGGTTCGTTAGTCTGTGCCGCTGCCGCTGCTATAGGTGCACTACCAAGACCAGCCTCATTAGAGAAAATGCCTCTTGCAACACCTTTCTGCATAGCAACAAGCATACTTCCGACTGCTCCGCCAGTGATTGCCCTAGGAGAAAATGCTGCCTGAACTATAACCTTAAATGCCGCAGGAACTCTAGTAATATTAGCTATTACTAAAACCGCAACAAATAATACATATATAATTGCCATAAATGGCACTACAACCTGACTTACGCTTGCGATTCTCTTAACACCACCTATAAGCACAAGTGCAACACAGACTGCAAGAATAAGTGAAGCGATTACTACTGACCATGAGTACTCGCCAAGAAATGGAATATTGACACAATGCTCATTATTCGCATCGAAAAAACCATTAACGGCACTTGAAATACCATTTACCTGACTAAATGTACCAATACCAAAAAGTCCAACACATACACCAAAAAATGCAAATAACTTAGCAAGCCATTTCCAGTTCTTGCCCATTCCCTGCTCTATATAATAAAATGGTCCGCCAAGACTGTGTCCGTCTTCTCCTATAACTCTGTATTTAACAGCAAGAAGACCTTCTGAATACTTAGTTGCCATTCCGAAAAATGCTGTTATAACCATCCAGAATAATGCACCCGGACCACCTGCACAGACTGCTGTTGCAACACCAACGATATTACCAGTACCAATAGTTGCACTTAAAGCTGTACATAATGCGGCAAAACTTGTAATTTCGCCTTCGGCCTCTTCTTCATTTTTAACCATCCATTTTAATGCTAAAGGGAGCTTTCTGAGCTGTAATAAACCAAGACGAACTGTCAATAATATTCCGCCAAAAAGGATAATTACCATAAGCGGCACACCCCAGACGAAATTATCAATGTTCGTAAGAATCTGATTAATTGAATTCCACATTGTACTTTCTACCTTTCATATCTAAACTACAGCATAGTACAAGCCTATACTGTCCCAACACCGCAAATGCCGTACATTACTAAATACTTTGCTAATATGCAGACTTTTACTTAATGCATTGGAATTATAGACAATATTGCCTGAATAAATATAAAAGCAGAAATAACATTTTAGAATATACAACTTATCATATAACAAGTTATATTATACTTTATGCCTTCTCTGTCCTTTTGCCTGAGAGATTCATATACCCTCTTTATAAGAAGTCATAATATTGTCTTGTAATCCATTATTAACTGCTTATAAAGAACTATATGTTGCACCTTCGGCCTCTGTGTTTATCCAGAACTCTCCAGAGAGTCGATCCATTTACAGTTGCGCCAGCAGATACTGGCACCTGAGAGTGTTACTCCTTCGGCAGGCTTGCGCCGTTTTCCTGCAAACTTCATATCGAAAATTGCCTTATATTAATATAATCTTATTTTCTACATAATTCAACTTATTTTTACAATTTTTTTATAATTATAGAATTTCCTATTACATAAAAAGGCAGCCACCGTGATTACACTCCTCCGCTGGATATACCAGAAAGTATGCTGTACCACTTTATGTGACTGCCATTTTATTATCTGCTTATATTATTTACTTATACTATTCGCCTATACTATTAACTTATATTATCAGCTTATATTATTAAGTATATAATTCTAAGCATTTTCTTTTCTTCTATATAATGTAAGACATATAACACCTGCACTAATCATAAGAACTGCAAGAAGAATTATTGTTCTTGTAACTGAGAGAGTATCAGCTGTTGCAGCACTGTCTTCTGCCACATCATTATTATCTGCCGCACTGCCATTTCCTGATACATTGCTCTTATCCTCTGTATTAGAATTAGCAACATCCTCATAGACTACAATATATGTTGAGAATCTATCAGTTGCAAATGTAAGTTCTCCTGTTGCTTCATCAAATGCGGCACTAAGAATATCTGATACCCCATTGTGAATTCTTATTACACTATACTTTCTTGTCTTTGAAGAATCTTTATTAATAAGGTCTGCATTTAACTTAACCTTAATATTAATTGCACTGTTAAGTTCATATACATCAGACTTCTGCGAACCTATAATCTTCTGTAACTGGATATCAAGTATGCATCCAGCAGCCTGATTGTCCTTAATGTTACTATTAATAAGTTTCTTCTCATCTTCTGTAAGATTAGAACTCTTATCCTTTACAGTAAGTGCAATATCAACCTTTACACCATCTTCTGCCTGTTTAGCTTCATCTTCTGTAAGGATAGCTTTAATAATGTCTTCTGTTGAATCTACAAGTCCTGTTTCCGGTACTCTTTCATCTACCAATACTGAAACTTTAATATCTGTCTTAACATCAGAGTTATCTGAACCCGGCTTGTTGTTATCACCCGGCTTATTATCGTTGTCGCCTGGCTTATTATCGTTGTCGCCCGGCTTATTATCGTTGTCGCCCGGCTTATTATCGTTGTCACCTGGCTTATTATCGTTGTCGCCCGGCTGTGTATTCTCAAGCTTAGGAATAACTGTAATGTCTGCCTTGTCACCACATACTGTACAATGATGTGACTTGCTTCCTTCTTCTGTAGTAGTAGCTTCCTTATCGATAGTCCATTCTGTACTATAATTATGTCCTGCCGCTGGAATTACTTCTGTCTTAGTATCTCCACATACTATACAAGTATATAACTTTGAACCTTCTTCTGTACAAGTTGCTTCTTTCTGTACTTCACCATCATTCCATACATGTTCTGTATGTTCTTGCTTAGCTTCATTGTAAGAAGTCTTCTCCCACTGTAATGTTGTAAGTGTAAGCTTTCCTGCACCTGTATATGGTTTAACTTTAGTATCAAGTTCTGAAGCTGCATATAATGTGTAGCCAGTATAAGGAAGGTCTTTCTTGAATTCATCTTTATCCTGAACTAATGCTACTTCACCTTCTTTATCAGTATTAAGAGCTACCTTTAATTCCTGCTGGACTCCGTCAAGCATATAGATTGTATTAAATGCATTAATATAACCTGCTGGACTGCTTCCGTTACCACTTATAAGTGCATTAGTTATACCTGACATATAGCAGTTCTCAAGTAACATATGAGCTCCACAGTTAGATGATGCACCATTACTTACAATTTTCTTAGCTAATTCCGGATTTGTCTTTTCTATATCAAGACGCATTTCTCTTAAATCCTGTGCATCCATAATACAATTGTATACATGTGCTGTACCATAACGAAGTCTTGGCATTCTATCCATCGAATTCTTATAGTAGTTATTAGCAAGTGTAAGTTTAATATTCTTAGCTGATGAATCATCATCAGACTGTCCTAATAAATGAGTCTTTTTCTGACCATAAGCATAATTGTATATCTGCTGATCTGTCATACCCTCTTCAAGCAAATGCTTATAATATGGGTAGTTATCTGGATTAGCCTTCATAGCATTCATCATTTCATCAAAGAATACATTATCTTCACTTGCTGGAAGGAATTCACACCATGATATTGTTATATTACTGTCATTAACTGGTGTCTTAACATCAATAACTCCATCATATGACTTATAGAAAGTACAGTGGTCAACCCATATATCAGAGCTTCCCTTTTCTATTGTCATATAATCCCAGTCATTACGATCATAAGCACCTTCTGTATAATCGTCCCACTCCCATATCTCATCAAATTCAATATTTCTTATGATGATATTATTAGAGCCTGTTATATCTATACATGTATGTGTAATCTTAGCTCCATTCTTAGAGTAGATTGTAAGATTACTCATATCTGCAAGCTTAAGCATTGATACACCTGTCTTTAAAAGTGTTGGGTGTGTAAGTGGCTCAAGCTTATGTGCTGTTATAAATGAGCTGTAGCTGTCAAAGTTATTAACTTCCTTATCACCAAGCGCAATATCTGCTGTAAGCTCGATCACTGATGCCTTACCACTCTTCTTTACACTCTGTATTGCATTAAGGAATTCTTCTGCTGTGCCGGCTGTGTAATAGTTATCTGATGTTTCCTTTAATAATCCACCACCTGTTACATTAGCACTCTGTGCATAACCTTCCTGTGCATACTGTGCAAGTCCTGTATCATCACCTTCTGTCTGTGAATAAGTATCTGATACATATTCTTTTTCTACATATCTGTCTATGCTGTCTGTCTTAACAGTACCTGTATACCTTATTGTACCTACTATTGTATATGGATCCCAGCCAAGATATGATGTTGAAGTCATTTCATTGGCTTTCGTAGCAGATATCTGTCTTCTGTTACTGTTAATTGCAAATGCAGGACCATAGCTTCCATATTCGAAAAATCTTGCATTAGCAGCCAAATTACCACTCATATCTGTATATGGATTAGAAGCATTCGGCTTTAATATCTTACCCATATAGCAGTTAATCCAAGTAATATAAGCATCTGCTCCCCAAGGTCTTGCAAGATAATACTTACTTCCTGAGCATCCCTCTTCTGAGAGAACCTGACAGTTAAAGAATGTAAGACCATATGTTGCAGAGGCTGATGCCTTAGGAGCTGATACATAGCCTGAATTCTTATTAGCATTGTAACGGAATACAAGCTTGCAATCATTAAATAATGCTCTAGGCTCATTACCATATATGAAATCCACATTACCAGCTATATAGCACTTGTAATAATACTGGGTGCCACCATTAGCACAAAGTGTATCCTGATAACCAAGTATTCTTAAGTTGATATATGATGTTTCATTGGCATCATTTCTTAAAGCATCTGCTGATTCATTTGACTTAGTACCATCACCAAGATAATTATAAGTATTCTCGATTGTAAGGTTCTCTGCCGAAAAGCCTGTTGCTGTCTTATCTATTCTTACAGCACATCTTAAAGACATATCTCCACCAGCTAATTCCTTAACATCATAATATATTCTTGTCTTCTCGCTATCCTCACCTATAAGTGTTATATAAGGAGATTTAACAACAAGATGTTCTTCATAATCACCTTCTTTAACAAGAATAATTACACGTCTCGTGTTATCAGAAGCAACTGAATCTACTGCCGCCTGAACTGTCTTATAAGTTGGTATTCCATTAACCTCCTCACCATCAGTTCCTGTGTATGCACTATCTACAACCTTGTTGTAATTAGTAAGATATACATAATTAAATGTTTCTCTAGTCTTGTTACCTTTCTTATCTGTGAATATTAATTCAACATCATTTCTTCCTTCTTCAATAGCAATGTCTTTAAATGCAAAGCTTTCTTTTTCTTTAACATCTGTCTTTGCTGCTTCACTGCCATTAACATAAAGCGTTGCTGTTACATTTTCTTCAACTACACCTTCAATTGTAATCTTTCCATTGTATACAGTGTCATATGACTTCTTAGTTATTGTATACTTAACAGCATCATCTTCATATACATATTTACCTGTATGTCCTGCTGTTGGAACAGTCCATAAAGTATCTGATGGGTTACTGTAGTTATCTACTTTTCCATTAACGTGTGAATAAGCTATTATATAATAGTAATATGGCATCTCTGCTGTTACATCTTTATCTTTATAAGCACATTCTGTAACTGTTGCTATCTTTGAAGCATTCTCTGCTGTCTCATCGTATGAATAACGATATACCTCATATTGGTCAGCCTTATCTACTGCATCCCATACAAGATCAACTGTATCTGCACTTGAAGCTATGCTTGCCTTTGGTGAATCCAGTGCTGCTATTACTGTTATTGCATCTGATTCAACATAATCATTAATCTCACCATTAATACCTAACTTACCAGCCACTCTGAACTTATAATCTCCGGCATCCTTAATTGAATACTTATATGTTGGCTCAGTAATGTCTGATGCAACCTTTTCCCAGCTCTTTCCGTTATCTCTTGATACTTCAAGCACATATAAACCATCGCCTTCGGCTGGTACTTCATCTGTCCAGCTTACTGTGATGTAATCTCTTGTATAAGCTGCTTTAGCTGTAACTTCCTTAACAACTGGTGCTGTACCTACTGCATTGTAGCATTTATTCTGGTCGTAAAGAACTGTTCCGTCCTGTGCTATATACTTCATATTCTGGATAGTTGCCTTAACACCTGCTAATACAAATCCATATGATACTGCTGTATTTTTCTTATCTGCATTAAATAAGAGATTATCACTTGCACTATAAGAATATGTAGCTGTCTTAGTCTCTCCACCCTTAGGTGTTGCTGTGATAACAAGAGCATCGTCTGTCTTTTCAACTGTAAATGTCACAACAGTTCCTGCTGGAATAGTTGTATCCACTTTACTTGAAGCACCTGCAAGATCTGATGGCTTCTTTGAGTAAACCATCTTAAGTGCATTAGAATTACGTATTCCTACGGTGTCTATATAATTCTTGTTAAATGCACCAAAGAATATACCATTAGTATTGCTTGAACCACACTCTGTAATTGTTATATCTGCTGTAAGCTTGTTGGCATCTGTAGTCTCATCAAATCCAAAGAAGCTTACTGTATTATTGATATTAGTTGACTTATCAGTGTTTGTAGTTGTATTTAATGTACCACCTGTCTGTGTAAGAACAAGTTTCTGTCCTGTAGGCTGTACAACAAGATTAGAAGCTGTACCATAATCATATGTCTTAGGCATAGCTGGCTGTTCATTATATTCAACATCCTTAGCTGCATATACTATAGATATTGAAACTATGTAAGCTGAACCTGTTGATACAATTTCAACTGTTCCTTCGCTCTCATCTTCATAATTATATACTGTTGTCACATCATCTTTTGATGCCGGCTCACCCGCTATTGTGTAAAGTGCATATGTACTTGCTGGTGCATATGATTTTACTGATATAGTACACTTTCCACTTACAGGTATTGTTATCTTAGCTCCTGTAGTAAACTGTGCTGAATTAGGGCTTGGTCCATTAGGAACTAACTTACCTTTTGTAGCATCAATAGCTAAACCATTGTAGTAGCCTGTTGTTCCCATAATATTATCATCATAATAATCACCATCATCACTCTTAACAAAAGACCAGCTTGTAACCTGCTCAAATATAAGCTTATGTGATGCTTCAGCACCCTTTACTGTAACTGTGTTACCTGACTTTACCTTGTATGGAAGTGCAAGGAAATCACCACCAAGTGTAAGTGTATATGAACCCTCTCTTAACTTAATAGCATCCTTATCTGTAAATACATATTCATATCCATCATCATTATTCATATATATGTATTTTACATTCTTGCCTGTTAAATCAGGTTCTTCCGGAAGACTTACTGTAACGGCATATGTTGGCTTAAGTCCTACAGTTATATCTAATTCTGCATCTTCTGAATATTTAATTCCATCTGATACAGAAGTTACTTCATAGTCATTAGCACCCTTTACGGCTACACTATATGAAACACCTTTTTCAAACTTAGCTGTATATTTCCAAGTATCTGTATCAATAGTTACTTCTGGAACATAGTCTGTTTCCTCAGTTGTTGTAAATACAAGTTCAAGGCCTTCTGTATAATAACCCTCAGTAATGCCATTAATCTTACCTGTTACTGTGCAGGTATCAAGGCTAATGACAGTTAAATCTGCTGTAATCCTGGCAGCAGTCTCTGTACTTACACTATGTTTATAAATACCACTCTTAATCTGGTATGCCGGATTGCTCAGTGATATCTCATATTCCATAACTTCATCTTCTGCTGGTACTTCAATTGAATATGTACCGCTCTTGCCATTCTCTGCAACTGTTATATCTGATGTATATGTAAGTCCAGTTGTATTATTAGTCGCTACAACCTGCATATCAGATGGAATATCTGATTTAGATGTAATAGTTCCATTTATTACTTTCTTATTAAGTTCTACACATTCGATTGAAAGATTTCTAATGTATGTATTAGTTTTAACATCTAATGTAAGCTCTCCTTCATCTCCTGTAAGATAACATTCAAATTCCACATCAACATAATTTTTGTCAGAATTTTCAACACAGGAAATACATTCCATCTTTCTTAAGACCTTGTCACTTCCTGTTATATTAAGTGTATTTCCTAATATGCTGTCCTTATCTGTACCTACGTTCTTATTGACAGTAAGTTTAATAACAGCCTTATCTCCCGCTGCCGGTATAACTATCTTAGTACCAGTATTAACCTGAATTCTATCACCTGTCGTTGGATAAAACTTACCTGATGATGCATCAACATATAATACATCTTTATCACCATTAGTATAAGTTCCTGTATCACTTTGAATTATTGTATTAGAACCTTTACTTGATAAAACTGTTTCTGAATATCCCCATTCAGCTTTAGTATCCCCACCATCTGCGAATGAAGCAGATGTTGTCGCATAACTTGTTGATGAGTCAACCTTTATCATATAAAGATATTTCTGTGCTTTTAACTTAACAGATACTGTTGTTGCATTTTTATCTACCATTCCAGTAATTACATAGCTTTTACTTCCACCTGATGTCACTTTAACATCATTCATTCCTGTACATTCAATATCATCTACAGTTATTCCACTACTTGCCTGCAATGTTACTGTACAACTTTTCGCATTATTAATCACAGGAAAAGTCATTACTGTTCCTGCATTAACCTGAAAATCCTTATTAGTACTGCCTGCTTTCAGGCTTCTATTAGCCATTTTACCTGAATTTGCATTTATTAATAATTCATCATTATTAGAATTAACCAGCTTACCTGATTTGCCGTTCAATTCCGTAACTGAATTATCATTATCGCCATCTGCGTACATTGTAGAACTTACTGTCCACTCTGCACTGGCTTTTTCTGCCGCTTTGGCTGTAATGCTAAACAAGCCCTCCGGCAATGAAAGTCCAGATATGATTAAAGCTAACGCCATAAACATAGCCGAACTTCTGCGAAACCATTCTCTTCTACGTCTTGATTTCATAGTCCATACTCTCCCTTTCTTAACAATACAATGTTTTGTAACTTTTACACAAAACTAATTGCCTATTTTTTATAAGATTACAACTTTTGACGAAAATGTACTACTGATTTTTATAGTTCTCAGGTACCAATTACTGAAATTTTTAGGTTTTGATGTATTTTTTGTGATACATTGCATAAAATCCGTGTAAACATTTACCAATAATCGTCTATATTACAAAATAATATATATTTATTACTGCTAATTATTTACACGGATGTTATACGCATATATTTAATTATTATCATTCTCTTAGTGTCACATCTATTATCTGCCTGCTTGTCTGGCAATTATATTAACTAATTCATCAGCATCTATCGGCTTTGCTATATGTGTATTCATACCAGCTTTAATGCTCCGTTCTATATCATCATAGAATGCGTTGGCACTCATCGCTATAATTATTACAGTACCCGCATCTTCTCTTCCTGACTTTCTTATCTTCTCTGCGGTTTCCAAGCCGTCCATAACCGGCATCATTATATCAAGGAGTATAACATCATACTCATTAGCATCTGAATTCATATATGTATCCAGTGCTTCCCTGCCATCGCTTACTCCAACAGTCCTTGCACCCGCATTATCAAGAATAAAGCTTACAATCTCCATATTCATCTCGTTGTCTTCTGCAACCAGCACTTTAAGCCCTTCAATTGACATCTGTGCATCATATTTACTATTCTTAGCTTCAGTCACGTTACGGTTAATTTTGAATGGTAATATTATTGTAAACTCTGTTCCAACATTCTGTCTGCTAATAAATTCAATTTCTCCACCCATTATCTCAATAAACCTCTTGGTTATTGCAAGTCCAAGCCCGGTTCCTTTATAAGCTGTTCTTGCATTGCTGCTCTCCTGTGCAAATGGCTCAAAAGCTATCTGCTGGAATTCTTCGCTCATTCCTATTCCGGTGTCTTTACATATGAAAGTAACCTTAACTATATCGTCATCAGCTGCATTTTCACTATAAGAAAATCTTACAGAGCCATTCTGCACATTATATTTAATCGCATTGGATAATATATTCTGTAATATCTGCCTTAAATGAAGCGAACTACCTATCAGATTGTCATATTCTATACTACCTCTGTCAACTGAATAATCGATACACTGTTCATCTGCCTGTGTCTCAATAACACTGCTGACCTCATTAATAATCTTCGTAAGCTCAAATGGTTCTTCTTTAATGGCAATCTCCCCCGACTCAAGCTTATTCATATCAAGAACATCATTTACAAGATCTAATAAAAAGCCTGAGGCTGACATAATCTTATCAAGACATTCTTCTTCCTTTTCCCTGTTGCCAAGATTGAACCTGCATATATCGACCATTCCTCTTATTCCATTAATAGGTGTTCTTATATCGTGGCTCATTCGCCTTAGAAAATCTGTCTTTGCAATATTGGCACGTTTCTCCTGCTCTGCCGCCTGTAGAAGCTGTCTTTTATATTCCATTTCCTGTAGCTGCATTTTGCTTTCGTCCTTGGCAATAACAAGCTGTCTTACAAACATGACAACACCTATTACCGCAATATAAACAAATAATGCAGCAGCAACCGCCCTGTTTCTTAAAGAATATACCTGCTTATCCGCAAAGAACGCATATATTGTATAATTCTCTATCTGCTTTCTCTTGCCATAGTAATAATCATTTTTGTATGGTACAGCTATAATACCATTATCATTTTCTTCCCAAGCTCCATCATATCTTTGCCTCAGTGCCTTCATATCAAGCCCCTGAAGCTCCTCGTCATTGGAATTAAGCACCTTGTCCTCATCTGATATATATACAATCCCATCCATATCAAACTCAAAACCTGATATGAGCCTGTCAATGCTTATATCTCCACTATTATCATAGCTTTCCTTCTTCACATATGTAATAACTGCACCTTTTGTATCTTTTCTTGCCGCTACAGCAATATCGGAAAACTCCTCATTCTGGCTTTCGGTATATGTTATGCTCCCTGACCTGGCATTAACTCTTGTTATATATACCTTCTGTGGGTGTTCAATGACATCTTTTACATTACTGTCGTCTATAACTGAATCAATATCCGTATATTCCATTCCCCTGCAATATTCACATTCACCCTCTCCGTCAAGAACAACTATTCCGTCAAGTCTCTGGTTATACATATATTCATCTAAAAATGTATCAATATCATCTTCATACTGCATACACCTTACTAATTCCTGTGTCTTATCAGAAAGCCTGTACAAGCTTTTCACTTTATCATTCTGTATAAAGTATTCATATGTATTAACTCTTGTCTGCACAAAATCCAGCACCCTGTCTGCTGTCTTATTAACCGTTTCATTGCTTATTTCGGTAAATATAACAGCTACTATTGTCAACAGTATAAATCCTGTAATTATTGAAATCAAAAATGCTTTAACATCTGATATGCCCCATATTCTACTCTTATCTTCCATTAGTTCCCCCATACTGCCATACTAACGTCAACCCCATATTTCTCTGCTATGCTCTGTATTGTGCCATCAGCCCTCATTTCGTTAAGCACCCCGGTAAGCTTCTTATCAATTCCACTGTCATTATCAAATGAAAATGCAATTCCCAGCTCTGACACGCTTAATTCTTCCCGAAGCACACCAAAATGTTCCTCATTGGACTGTACAAATACTTTCATAGCATTTTCGTGACCTGCTATGGCATCAACATAACCTTTTCTCATACTAGCATATAATTCTTCCATCGTTGACATACTGTACAGCACACCAACCTGCGGCGTATTCGTATTGGATAGTATGTACTCCGGCTTGGAAGTTACCTGCACCGCCACTCTTTTGCCGTTAAGATCATCAAGGTTTTCTATCCCGCTGTCTTTATTGACAACTACTATCTGACGGCTGTACATATATGGACCAGCCCAGTTGTACTTATCCTCCCTGCCGGTCATTGTAAAACAGCCCCACAGGCAGTCTACCGCTCCCTCTTTAAGATATATGTCTTTGTTATCCCATACAATCTGCTTGAATACTGGCGTATAACCCATACGCCTGCAAGCCTCTCTTGCTATCTCAACATCAATTCCTGTAAAGTTGCCATCACTGTCAAGATAACTGTAAGGCACATAATTATCACTGCCTATTATAAGAGGCTTTAAATCATTACTTGAACTCTTAGAGCCGTTATTATGTATATTACTGCACGCCATAAGCCCTGCTGATACTATGGCAGACAATATACATATAACTAATTTTAAATAACTAATTATATTATTACTTTTCATTTTTCCCCCACTCTTTAATAAATACACTCTTAAGTATTTCTGCCTGATGTCTGTATATATCCTTTTATATATTTATCAATGTTTTTAATCATATACTCTACTAATCTTACATAACTTTTATGTATTTAATTATATAGCCTGATGAACTATAAGTCTATGTTTATATATTTTAAAATTTTTAATTTATTTATATAAAATAAATTGTTCCGTAGCTTATACTATATATTAATATTAAAAACAGCAGGAAGATATTATGAATTTCCAATATCTTCCTGCTGCTTATATACATCAGCTTATATGCTTTATTATTCTATTATAATTGTATGTTACTCATTATTGCTGTTATTAAATATATCTGGATTTTCTTCGTTAATAGTGCTCTTCGCAGTATCTTTATTATCTGCTCCGGATGAAGCTGTATCAGAAGATGCATCTCCTATTCCCTTCCATATATCACTTTCTGCAGGTCCGCTAAGTGTAGATGAATAACTTCCATCTTCATTGAATGTTACACTCTCGGCAACCTTTTCAGAATGTGTAAAACCTGTTGTGTCAACTGGTTCTGGAATACCTTTGACCTCGCGGAATATCTTCATAAATTCCTTACCTGTAATTGTTTCGTGATCATAAAGATAATGGGCAATCTTGTCAAGGACATCTCTGTTCTCTATAAGAAGCTGCTTAGCTTCCTCATAACATTCCTTTAACATATTCTTGACTTCTTCATCAATCTGTGCAGCTGTTTCATCAGAACAGTCAAGTCTTGCATTACCATTAAGGTAAGGGTCATCAACTGTTGCCAGATTCATAAGTCCGAATCTGTCTGACATACCATACTGTGTAATCATAGCCTTGGCTATCTTGGTAGCCTTTTCTATATCGTTAGCAGCCCCTGTTGTAACTTTGCCAAAGACAATCTCCTCTGCCGCACGTCCAGCAACTAAAGTTACAAGTCTTGCCATAAGCTCATCTTTGTTCTGTAAGTACTTTTCTTCTTCTGGAACCTGCATTACATAACCTAATGAACCCATAGTTCTTGGTACAATAGTAATCTTCTGTACTGGCTCTGAGTCTTTCTTTAAAGCTGTAACAAGTGCGTGTCCTACCTCGTGGTAAGCAACTGTCTGCTTCTCTTCCTTGCTGAGCACCCGGTCTTTCTTCTCTTTACCAGCTATGACAACTTCAACTGCCTCAAATAAATCTTTCTGTGATACATACTTTCTTCCTGCCTTAACTGCAGCGATAGCAGCTTCATTAATCATATTGGCAAGATCTGAACCTACTGCACCACTTGTTGCAAGTCCGATTTCTTCAAAATTAACTGTATCGTCCATAAGCACATCTTTAGAATGTACTTTAAGTGTTTCAATACGTCCCTTAAGGTCTGGCTTGTCAACTATAACTCTTCTGTCAAGACGGCCTGGTCTAAGTAACGCCTTATCAAGAACTTCTGGTCTGTTAGTAGCCGCAAGTATAAATATACCCTTTGATGAATCGAAACCATCCATCTCTGCTAATAACTGGTTAAGTGTCTGTTCTCTTTCGTCATTACCGCCGCCATATCTTGAATCACGGCTCTTACCAATAGCATCAATCTCATCTATGAATATGATACAAGGTGCCTGCTTGGTAGCTTCTTTAAAAAGGTCTCTTACTCGTGAAGCACCAACACCTACGAACATCTCAACAAAATCTGAACCTGCAAGTGAGAAGAATGGTACATTAGCCTCACCAGCTACTGCCTTTGCAAGAAGTGTCTTACCAGTTCCCGGAGGACCTACTAAAAGAGCACCCTTTGGAAGCTTGGCACCAATCTTTGAATACTTATCTGGATTATGAAGAAAATCCACTATCTCTGTAAGCGACTCCTTCGCCTCATCCTGTCCTGCTACATCTTTAAATGTAACACCTGTCTTCTTCTGTACATATACCTTAGCGTTATTCTTGCCGACACCCATGCCGCCCATCATACCGCCGCCTTTGGATATTCTTCTATATACAAAGGCAAATATTACATATATGAATAAGAATGGTAATACATATGCAACCAGAAATTCTACTATTGATGAATTAGAATCTGGTATATAACCTGAGAATTCAATACCTTTTCTCTTGAGTAATGGAACAAGTGTGTCATCATTAACATATCCTGTATAGTATGTGTAGCCTAACTTGTTCGCTTCCGGAGTATCCCCTGCACTGTCAACTGGTGTAATAAGAATTCTATCCTGTTCAAGTGCAACGCTCTTTACTTCATCATTATTAACCATCTCTATGAACTCATTATAAGTTATCTCCTTATAAGTAGCATTCTTTACGAGATTGTTAAGCATTGTTATTCCAATAAATGTAATAACCGCAGCAATTATAATAAAGACAATAAGACTGGTGTTCTTAGGCTTTTTATTATTGTTATTATTGCCGCCACCATTATTCCTGTTGTTATTATTACCACCACCGTAATTATTACCGTTGTTGTAATTATCCATTCGGCTTCTCCATTCCTAGTTCTTTATACTCTCATCGTCTGATAACTTATCATTAACAGACAATACCCATTATAAAGAAGGAATATTTATAAATCAACCTTTAATAAAAGGTTTCATACTATTTATTTTTTATTAAGATTTAGTTATTCTTTTCCTGATACTCAAGTGCCGCGCCAATAAATCCTCTGAATAATGGATGTGGTCTGTTAGGTCTTGACTTTAATTCTGGGTGAGCCTGTGTTGCTAAGAACCAAGGGTGCTCCTTAATCTCTATCATCTCAACAATTCTTCCGTCTGGTGAGATACCTGAAAGCTGCATGCCATTTTCAACAAGAACTTTTCTGTAGTCATTATTTACTTCATATCTGTGTCTATGTCTTTCATTAATAGTTTCTTCGCCATATAATTCATATGCCTTAGAATCCTTGGCAAGCACACAAGGGTATGAACCAAGTCTTAAAGTTCCACCGATATCGTCAATACCTTCCTGATCTGGCATAAGGTGAATTACTGGATGTGTTGTATCTGGCTTTAACTCAACACTGTGCGCATCTTCATATCCAAGAACGTCTCTTGCAAATTCTACGATTGCAAGCTGCATTCCAAGGCACAGACCTAAGAATGGCACGTTATTCTCTCTTGCATATTTTATAGCCTGAATCTTTCCTTCTACACCTCTGTCACCGAATCCACCTGGTACAAGAATACCTGATACATCTGATAATAATTCAGCGGCATTATCCTTAGTAACTGTCTCTGAGTCAATCCATTTGATTGTGACATCAGCAGAATTATATACACCGCCGTGCTTTAATGCCTCAACTACTGAAATATAAGCATCGTGAAGCTGTATATATTTACCTACTAATGCAACTGTAACCTTCTTAGTTGGATTTTTCCAAGCCTTGCACATAGCTCTCCACTCATCTAAATCTGGTTCTGGACAATCAAGCTCTAGACATTCGCAGGCTACCTGTGCAAGATGTTCTTCTTCCATAGCAAGTGGTGCATCGTAAAGTATCTCAACATCAAGATTTTGTAATACGTGTGTCTTTGGCACGTTACAGAATAATGCAATCTTATCCTTAATACCAGGTTCAAGTGGGTGCTCTGTACGGCATACTAAGATATCTGGCTGAATACCCATTCCCTGTAATTCCTTAACACTTGCCTGAGTAGGCTTTGTCTTCATCTCGCCTGAAGCCTTAAGATAAGGAATAAGTGTAACGTGTATAAGAATAGCATTTTCGTGTCCAACTTCGTGCTGGAACTGTCTGATTGCCTCTAAGAATGGCTGTGATTCGATATCACCTACTGTTCCACCAACCTCGATAATTGCAATCTTAGTTTCATCAGTTGAATAATCTCTATAAAAACGGCTCTTTATTTCATTAGTTATATGAGGAATTACCTGAACTGTTCCTCCACCAAAATCGCCACGGCGTTCCTTCTGTAATACAGACCAGTATACCTTACCTGTTGTTACATTAGAATTCTTATTAAGACTTTCATCAATAAATCTTTCATAATGCCCAAGGTCAAGGTCAGTCTCCGCACCATCATCTGTTACGAATACTTCACCGTGCTGTATTGGGTTCATTGTTCCCGGGTCAATGTTAATATATGGGTCGAACTTCTGCATAGTCACCTTAAATCCACGTGCTTTTAATAATCTACCGAGTGAAGCTGCTGTGATTCCTTTACCAAGACCTGAAACTACACCACCTGTTACAAATACATATTTTACAGACATTATTCCTCCTATCCGCCTTTCGGCTTACACATTAATCAACATTCCTACATTATTTTCAACATTATACAGTCATAAATTGCAAATTTCCACATTTTTTTATAATTAAATCTGTATTAATTCTGATACATTTATTTCATTTTATAATCGTTAATAAAATGTCTTTTCTATGGCAGATATAACGTATTCTGACTTAATATTATTAAGCTGGACAATATTAATATTAGTTATCTTATCTTTATTAATATAACCATTAATAATATCCTCCCCCTTATCATTCTTCTCATACCTGAACTCTGTATCTGATATCGTGAGAGCTATTCCCTGTCCTGTATATTTGGAATATGCTTCCTTTAATGTCCATATTCTAAGAAAACGATTCTCATCTTCGCCAATCCACCGACATTCATTATCAGTAAAAAATCTTCTGGCAACCTTTAAATAATTCTTTCTTGTATGCTCTATATCCACACCAACTGCATTTTCTGATATGGCGCATACAACATAATCTCCTGTGTGGGAAAGATTAAAATGTATATTCTTATCCGCATACTCCGGCTTATTATTCGCAGTAAGTTTGATATCATAATCATAAGCCTTATCATATCCGCTGATAAGCTTATTTATATCTATATCATATTCCGAATTACTTTCCCATAAATGTCCTGCTTGGATATTCTCTCTTTCCCGCTTGGAAGCCTCAATTAGATAATTCTTATCTACACAATTCCCAGTTATATAATTATGAGCTATATAATTCCCAGCTTCATAGTCCTTTGTCGCATAATTAAGAAGAAGCCCTGCAACAAGGCTTCTCCTCTTATCTTCCATATATTGATATCTGTCAATCTTCTCCTGCCTGTACTCTGGCACAAGCATTTTCCCAGTGTTAAACATATCCTCGGTTATATCAGATATGTCCGTTATATACAATCTCATATTCTTCCTATGCTGTTGCTGTATCGAACTGGCTCTCATATAAGTTCTTATAAAATCCGCCAGCCGCAAGCAGTTCTTCGTGATTACCCTTTTCTATAATATGTCCGTCTTTCATAACAAGTATAACATCTGCTGACTGTATTGTAGAAAGCCTGTGGGCAACTATAAAGCTTGTTCTTCCTTCCATAAGCTTGTTAAATGCGTTCTGAATTTTTATTTCAGTTCTGGTATCTATAGATGAAGTTGCCTCATCAAGAATAAGCATTGGTGGTCTTGTAAGCATAATTCTTGTTATGCACAAAAGCTGCTTCTGCCCCTGTGAAAGACTTCCTCCGTCCTCACCAATCACTGTATCAAACCCATTAGGAAGACGCTTTATAAATCCGTATGAGTATGAAGCCTTAGCTGCCTCAATAATCTCTTCTTCTGTGGCATCCGGCTTTCCCATAGTGATATTCTCCCTGATAGTTCCTGCCTTAAGCCATGTTTCCTGTAATACCATACCAAAACCGTGTCTTAATGAATATCTTGTCATATCCCTTATATCAACACCTGATACATCTATGCTTCCTGAATTAACATCATAAAACCTCATTAAAAGGTTGATTACTGTTGTCTTACCACAGCCTGTAGGACCTACAATCGCAATCTTCTGTCCCTTCTTAACGTGAAGTGTGAAGTCCTCTATAAGCTTTCTGTCTGGTGTGTATGAGAAGTATACGTTATTAAGGTCTACCCTGCCATCAATATCTGTAACACTAACTGCTGATGGTGCATCTGGAATTTCTGGTTCTTCCTCTATAAGCTCGAACATTCTTCCTGCACACGCAATGGCATTCTGAAGCTCTGTTATAACGCCTGATATTTCATTAAAAGGCTTAGTATACTGTGTAGCATAACTTAAGAAGCTTGATAACTGTCCAACTGTTATGCCTCCGCCTATTGCAGAAAATGCACCTGCAACAGCTACTGCTGCATACACAAGGCTGTTGACAAATCTCGTCGATGGGTTAGTTATTGATGAGAAGAATATAGCTCTTAAAGAATACTTCTGTAATCTTTTATTAATCTCGTCGAATTCTTCTACTGCCCTTTCTTCATAGCCGTATGCCTTTACAACCTTCTGTCCGCCAATCATCTCATCAATAAATGCCGTCTGCTCACCTCTTGTTTCTGATTGGAGCTTGAACATTGAAAATGTCTTCTTAGCAATAAAGCTTGCAACAAATAATGAAACCGGGGTTATAACAACAACTACAAGTGTAATCTTTACATTTATTGTAAGCATAAATATAAGTGTTCCTGCAATTGTAAGCACACCTGAAAAGAACTGTGTAAATCCCATTAAAAGACCATCTGCGAACTGGTCAACATCGGCAATTACACGGCTTACAATATCACCATATGACTGTGCGTCAATATATTTAAGAGGAAGCTTCTGTAACTTTTCCATAGCCTCATCTCTTATATCTCTTGTAACGTGGTAAGTTATCTTATTATTGCATATATTCATTATCCACTGTGACAGTGCTGTTATGGCAACAACAATTCCTATTGTTATAAGCACCTTTGTTATGCCTGCAAAATCAACATTGCCCGGTCCTATAATATGGTCAATTCCTCTACCAACAAGAATTGGCACATACAATGTAGAAGCAACTGTTACAGCAGCCATAAGGATTGATATAACAAGAAATCCACTATATTTCTTTATTCTTTTTAATACTTTGCCAAGCGTAGACTTCTGCGCTTCTCTTTTATCCTTATTATCTTTCATAACTAATCTCCATTCTGACCTATGACTTGAACTGTGAATTATATATTTCCCTGTATACTTCACAATTCTCCAAAAGTTCTGTATGTGTACCTATTCCTGCAACCTCACCATCATCAAGCACGATAATTTTATCTGCGTGCATAAGTGATGCTGAACGCTGTGATACTATAAATACTGTAGGATTATTAGGCATCGTTCTTATAGACTTTCTAAGTGCCGCATCTGTAGCAAAGTCAAGAGCTGATGCACTGTCATCAAGAATAAGGACATCTGGCTTTTTAACAACTGCCCTTGCAATTGTAAGTCTTTGTCTTTGTCCACCTGAAAGGTTCTTACCACCCTGTTCAATCATATAGTCAAGGCGGCCTTTCTTCTTATCAACGAATTCCTTCGCCTGTGCTATTGCAAGTGCATCATCTATCTCTTTATCTGTAGCATCTGCCTTAGCCATCTGGATATTCTTTCTTATGCTTCCTTTGAATAATACTGCCTTCTGCATTACTATTCCGACTTTGTCCCTTAACTGTTCTATATTAATATCTTTAACATTAGTTCCATTTATTAATACTTCGCCACTGGTTGCATCATAAAACCTTGGTATAAGTCCGACAAGACTTGACTTACCTGAACCAGTACCACCTATTATACCGATAGTCTGTCCCCTGTAAGCCTTAAAATTAACGCCGGCAATACTTGTATCACCAGCTCCATTATACTTAAGGGCAACATTCTTAAATTCTACGACAGGAACATTTTCTTTATCTTCTGATAAATCCATACTGCCATCCTTCATACTTGGCTGCACTTCAAATATTGACTCAATTCTTCCTGCACAGGCAAGAGCCTTAGTTATATTAATTACAAGATTAGCAAGCTTGATAAGCTCAACAAGTATCTGTGACATATAATTGTAAAGGGCTACAACCTGTCCCTGCGTAAGACCACCTTGATTAACTCTTATTGCACCAACCCATATAAGTGCAATTATTGAAACATTAACAACTGTGTAAGTAAGAGGATTCATAAGACCTGAAATCTTACCTACGAACTTCTGCAGATGATTAAGTTCTTCATTCTTATTCTTAAAACGTGCAAATTCATCGTCCTGCTTATTAAATGCTCTTATTACTCTTACACCTGTAAGATTTTCCCTTGTTATTCCAAGGATTGTATCAAGACCTGCCTGTACCTTCTTATATAAAGGTCTTGTTCCTATCATAATTCCAAATACTATAACGGCAAGGACTGGTATAGCTGCGACAAATATAAGTGCCGCCTTGACATCTATTGTAAATGCCATAATCATAGCACCAAATACAATAAATGGAGAACGTAAGAATAATCTTAATACAAGATTAACACCATTCTGAATCTGGTTAATATCACTTGTCATTCTTGTCATAAGAGTTGACGTTCCAATGTCGTCCATCTCCGTGAACGAAAGTGACTGTATATGCTTGAATAAAGCATGCCTTATTCCTGTAGCACAGCCAACTGCCGCCTTGGCACTGAAATATTGTGCTGTTATTGAACATACAAGACCTATAATTGCAAGGCCTAAAAGCATAAGGCACATTTTTACTATATAAGCTGTGTCCTGCTGTCCTATGCCCCTGTCAATTATAGAAGCAACTACCAATGGAACGAATAACTCAAAGAGTGCTTCAAGCATTTTAAAAAGTGGTGCTAACACACACTCTTTTTTTAATTCTTCCAGATACTTTAGAATCATCTTCATTACTCTTTACCTCACTTGTCCTTATCTTTAAACAGCCAATGGATTATCTTACTCTAAATCTATAAGCTCTGATAAAAGATTCTCATATGCATACGCTCTCTTGCTCATAAAATATTGATTATACACTTCATAATTATAATATGAATGTTCATACTGTCTTGAATACAGATGAGCAAGGTCTACCTTCCGTGTAAATGAAAGTTCTTTGTTATTATACCACCAGTCAGCAATATTCAGCATTTTAATTGCAATTATTCCAACAATACCGCCCTTGACTTTTAAAAGCAGATTATAATCATATACTGAATCAAGAAAATATCTGTACAGATAATACATAAGAAGCTGTTCATATTCAGTTTCATCTTCCTTGTGGTATTCGTCAAATTCCTTCACAACAGCCCTGAACTGCTCTGCACTTGTACATTCCTCAAAGAAATTATTAACTTCCTCTGTGTATATATTCCAATCTTTATTAATAACTTCCATTCCCTCAAAACTTTCAAAGAACTTTCTTATATGCTTATATGTATCTTTCTTTCCAGCAGCAATACGCCTTGCCCTGTTTAACTTATTTTCCCTGTAGTCTTCCTTGGCAAAACGTCCACATACACCTACTATAAGTTCATCTCTTTCTCTATCAAGATAATCCTGTATATTCCTTGCAAACATCAGTATAAGCACGCATCTTTCCATTATCGTGTAATCTCTGTCCGTGGCTATATTATAAGCTATAATTCTTGCCTGCCTTAACTGTACAAAGGTAAGTGGGTCTATATCATTGTAGCTGTCAATCTGTTCCCTGTTCTTTACCTCTCTGAATTTAAGCTCGTCCTTATATCCTAATATAAGCTCACCTGCTGTCTTACAGGATGGTGCAATTCCAATCTCCCTTGTATTACCGTATTCATTAATAAATCTTGGAAACTCTGCACACGTTTCACACAGCTTATCCTTACCAAGCTTGATATAAATCTCACACAAATTCTTCTTATTAAGAAATGGACATCTTCCCTCTTTTAGCGTAAATGTACAACCACCATCTTCAGATGGCACCATAACACTTCTTAACTTATTGCCAAATGACCCAATCACTCTCCTATACTGCTTGTACGACTCTTTATCAACATCAACATCCCAGCCTGCACAGCATGTATCCGTACATTCTCCCGCTATACATTTAAAATTCTTATAATAATCTGGTGTAACTATCTTCATTTAAGCCTGCTCTGCCTTTCTTTTAGTGTACTTCTACTTTATATATCCTAAGATATTCATACAATTTAACCCTTTATATTTTCTAATATTCGTGTATTTTCTAAACCTGCTGTGTCTTTCTGCCTGTTATAAGTGAATATATTGAAGTTATTGTAAGCACAGCAAATACTGCCACTCCAATAAAAAATGTATAGAACATATAAGGATTATTCTGTAAAAACACTGCAGCTGACGATGTATACACATCATTAAGTGTCACGCTTACTCCAAGTATATTGGCATACTGTGGATATTTCACCATTGTAAGCATTGCAAAATAATACACAGCTATAAGCTCTGGCACACTGCATACAAGTGAAACAGCTATGCTTATTGTCCTTATAATAAATGTATTATTATTCACCAGCTTTCTTGCAAGCACGCTGAATACTACCGAAGCCACCATAAATACCATAAACATAACATAATCATCAACCATCGAAGCTACCCTGTTAAACATATCTTCTCCGGATATTCCCTTATAAGTAATCATCAGCACATAGAAATTATATATCGTCCTTATTCCCATAAAAAATGCACCAATAATAACAACCCTGAATATAATATTTATAATCTTATTATCATTATTCTTCATATAATTCCTCATCTCCTTTAGTAATCACGCTATCTTTATATTTTACATTATTTCTAATATAATTCAATATTTATAATTTTACTTTTTATCATTGAAATATGATACATAATCTGTGTATAATTATAACATTATAATTAAACGAAAGGATTAAAATGATGAACACTAAAAAGCTCTCAACATTCAAACGCCTTTTTATGCTCTCTGTTGTGCTTGTGTTAAGCCTTGCAAGTACATTGACACTTACTGCCTGTGGCAGTAAAATTCCAGAGAACACTGTATTTTCAGTAGATGACCTTGCTGGAAAGTCAGTCGGCGTACAGCTTGGAACTACAGGTGACATATATGTTTCCGATATGGAATCTGATGGTTCAGGAACTAAGGTTGAACGATACAATAAAGGAAATGATGCAATTCAGGCTCTTAAGCAGGGCAAGATTGATGCTGTTGTAATTGATGCACAGCCAGCTAAAGCATTTGTTGCTGCTAACAACGAACTTATGATTCTTGATGAAGAATTTGTTACAGAAGAATATGCTATATGTATTGCCAAGAACAATTCATCACTAACAGAAAAAGTCAATGAGGCGTTAAATGTCCTTATTGCCAACGGAACAGTTAATACAATTATCAATAATTATATTGGTGAAAATGCCTCTAAAGAGGCATATGTACCTACAAGCTCAGGTTCTAACGGAACTCTTACTATTGCTGTTAACGCTTACTTTGAACCTTATGAATATTACAGCAATGGCAAGGTGTGTGGTATTGATGTCGATATTTCCAATGCCATAGCTGATTACCTTAATATGAAGATTGATGTTGAAGATATGGAATTTGATTCAATTATTACTGCTGTATCTTCTGGAAAAGCAGATTTTGGTATATCTGGTATTACTGTTACAGAAGAACGTCTGAAGAATATTGATTTCTCAATCCCTTACACAACTTCAAGCCAGGTTGTTATCGTAAGAAATAATGATGTTAAAGCTTCTGGTTCTAGTTTTGCTGATAAATTCAAGAGTGATTTCATTGATGATGCAAGATACCAGTATCTTCTCACAGGTTTAAGAAATACTCTTATTATTGCAATATGTGCCGCACTTATCGGTATTGTAATAGGTTTCCTTATTGCAATCGTACGTTCTAACCACGATAAGACAGGTAAGATGAAGGTGCTTAACTTCCTCTGCAACATTTATCTCACAGTTATACGAGGAACACCTACAATGGTACAGCTGCTTATTATATACTATGTAATATTCAGCTCAGTACATATTAACAAGATTGTTGTTGCACTCCTTGCCTTTGGTATTAACTCTGGTGCTTATGTTGCCGAAATCTTCCGTTCAGGTATTATGTCAATTGACAACGGACAGTTTGAGGCCGCACGAAGCCTTGGTCTTAACTATAGACAGACTATGATTCAGGTAATACTTCCACAGGCATTTAAGAATGTACTTCCAGCACTTGCCAATGAATTTATCGTACTCTTAAAAGAGACATCAATAAGTGGTTATATCGGTCTTAACGACCTTACCCGTGGCGGTGATATTATCCGAAGCATAACTTATGATCCAATGCTTCCACTTTTCGGTGTTGCACTTATATATCTTGTACTTGTTGTGATTCTTTCATCACTTGTAAAGAAACTTGAAAGGAGATTAAGAAGCAATGAACGACACTAATGTAATTCTTGAAGTAAAAAATCTTAAAAAGACATTTGGCGACCACGTTGTACTTAAGGACATTAATACAACTATTACCAAGGGCGAAGTTATTGCCATAATAGGTCCTTCCGGCTGTGGTAAATCTACATTTTTAAGATCACTTAATCTACTTGAAGTTCCTACCTCAGGACATATCATATATGAGGGCAATGACCTCACAGAAAAGGGTGTAAATGTTGATAAATTAAGACAGAGCATTGGAATGGTATTCCAGCATTTTAATCTCTTTCCTAATATGACAATCAAGAAAAATATCACTCTTGCACCTACACAGTTAGGACTTATGAGCAAAGAAGATGCTGACAAGAAAGCCTTAGAGCTTCTTGAACGTGTTGGCCTTTTAGACAAAGCTGACTCTTACCCTGATATGTTATCTGGTGGACAGAAGCAGCGAGTTGCAATAGCAAGAGCTCTTGCTATGAACCCAGAAATTATGTTATTTGATGAACCTACTTCTGCCCTTGACCCTGAGATGGTTGGTGAAGTACTTGCAATTATGAAAGAGCTTGCCGCAGATGGTATGACTATGATGGTAGTTACACACGAGATGGGCTTTGCAAGGGAAGTCGCTACACGCTGTATGTTCATTAATGAAGGTATGATTGAAGAGGACGAAGCTCCTAAGGAATTCTTTGATAACCCAAAGAGTGCACGACTTAAAGATTTCTTATCTAAAGTATTATAATAATAATATCCAAAAGCTTATTTTAATATTTTAAGAATTAAGCTATAATAAATAATAGTAATTAAGGCAGGTGTTAATTATCATATAATCTGATGTATAATTAACACTTGCTTTATTATTTAGTACTTGTACTAAAGATTAATAAATCACATCGAGGAGGAGCTATATGGAACAATTCAAAAAAGACCTGATTACAACAGGCCGTCCCAGCTTTATTCCAGCACTAATATTGGGAATAATCGCTATTATATCAGCAGTTACCGGAATTGCTTTTGAATTCAGCCGTTATGATAATTTCGACCCAACACATAAAGGTCTTGCACAGCTTAACGCTATATATCTTATGGGACCATTCGCCGAGGAGACTACTAATGGAAAAGTAACTGCAAGATATTATATTGCAGAGGACACCAATGGATATTTATGTGTGATAAGCACTAACAAGAATACTTCAGTACCTGTATATGGACAGGATTTTACTGACGGCAATGACATTTACTCTTTCACACCACAGACACTTAAAGGTAACAGAGTTAAAATATCTGCAAAGCTTGCTTCCTACCTAGTTAAATACTTCAAAGACTCAGGTCTTGGTATTACTACTTCTAACTACACTGATTACTTTGGAAGCTATTATCTTGATACTAATTACAACCGGCACCAGCTCTCTATTGTATTTTATATATGTTCCGGCATATTGGCATTTGCAGCTATTATGTTATTCATATCAGGAAACCGTAATGGTGCATTTATCAAGCAGAAAATGGCACAGCTTGAAGCCGATGGTTCTCTCAACGCCTTATATGAGAACTTTGCTACTAATAAACATTTTTTCTCTAATAAGTTAAAACTCGCTGTATCACCTGATTACATTATTGACCTGAATCGTACCACCAATGGATTTAATGTTATTCCATTAGATACTATTACCAATGTTTATGTATGCAATATAGCTGACGGCAAGCTTACAGGCACTAACTATATTGCCCTGGAGGTTGAATTCGGCAACAGAATAACTATTGCTCCTCACGAGGGTGAGCTGACTGAATATAATTATGTAGTCAATAACATAAGACATTTTATTAAAGAAAGACACGGGGAGGCAGATGCATGATAGTTATTTACAGTTATGGTACAATATACAAAAAAGATGCTGATACTGGTGTTTTCCAGTGTCCTAACTGTGGACATATAACTCCACACGGCTTATACAGACGAATTAACCGTGTTTCTATATTCTATATACCTGTTATTAATATAAGGGGTAAAAGCGGCGAAACGTGTGAATATTGCGGATTTGTACGCCCACTAAATATAAGCGATTACAGAAAGGCTAAGAAAGCTGCAAGACAGTAATTAAGCAGATTATTGTTATACACTTGTCCATACTAATACGGCACCGGCAATGTAATATTAAATAAGCACTCTTATACTTGACCTATGTCTCTAGTGCTGTAGATTTAGATTATTGACACAATAAAAAACAGATGATTAATTATGTATCTATACAGCAGACCAGAACTAAATTCCGGTCTGTTACAGGAAAATCACATAATTAACCATCTGTTTTTAAGACTGCATTTTCTTCTTTCCAATAATAAGAAGGACCACACCTGCTGCAATAAAGAATATTGATATAAACTGCGATGTTGAAAGAATACCTATCTCGCCCCTGTAATCATTTCTTAAGAACTCAATAAGAAATCTTCCAATCCCATATAAAATCATATATAAATAGCCAATTCCACCAGCTGGAAGCACAAGCTTTCTACCATCTTTCTTCCTTATTGTATAGCCTATAAAATGTGCCACCGCAATAAGTATTATCATATGAATTATATTAGCTCCTGCTGATATAAGCTGTGTTGGAATAAGCTTTACACCTGCTGGTGCCTGAGAACCCGCTGGGAATATCACGCCAAATGCACTGTCTGTCACACGTCCATAGCAACAGCCTGCAAGATAACAACCTATTCTTCCAAAGCCCTGTGCTAATGCTATCTCCGGCATTATAAGATCAAAATACTCAAGGAAATTAATCTTCTTAATCTTACAATAAAGCATACTGCAAAGCACACCTGCTATAATTCCTCCATACACAACAAATCCTGATGAACCTAATACCTCTTTAGGATTTTTAATAAAGCTGTCAAATTCAACTATTATAAATAAAAGTTTTGCTCCAGCAAATCCTGTAAGTCCTGCGATTATCGCTATATCTATAACCGACTCGTCCTTAAGTCCAAGTTTCTTTGCTCTGTATTCACCAAGAATCATAGCAAGGATAAATCCAAGTGCTATCATAAAGCCATAGCCGTGAACGGTCAGCCCTCCTATTTTAAACAAATCTGTCTTCATATATATCCTCTTTTCTTTAAATTCCAAACATCTTTATATTAATAATTATCTTTATATCAGAAGCGTTCCACATTCCAAGCATTTCTATATTAACCATCATCTTTATATCTGAAGCCACTCTACATTCCGAACATCTCTATGGATTTATCAAGTCTTTCCTTGAATTCTTCAAAGAATTTATCTGCTTCGTAACCTTTCATGTAAAATGTTCTGAGATTATACATATTAAGTATCTTAATCTGTTCCTCAGAAAGTCCTGCCAAGGCTCTCTGAACCTTCTTAATATAACTATGCCATTGTATCACATATGAATTATAACTTTCAATATTATCAATTCCTATCCACTTGCGTACTTTTATCTTAGTCAGATTATCTTTATTACATTCACCCTTCTGTAATATATAATAAAAATGCTCATCATCTTCCCAATATCTTCCTAACGGAAACATTCTGCATATGCCAGGCCTGTAATTATGTATTGTACATCTGTTATCAGCTCCAAGAAATGAACAGCCATTACTAACTGTCTGCATTTTAATATTAGGAAGTATACAGCCATCTACCATATTAAGCTCAATATTAGTATCCAGAAGCTGCTCAAATGTCTTTCCTGTGCCAATTCCAAGCCTGTAACAATCATAAGGATCAAGCACTATTGTTCTGCCCATTCCTATGCAGCATATCTTCTTACAGCCCTGGCAAGAATTCGTATCTGTCTTTACCATATCATTTTCTCTATATAATCTTCCATCACTAATATCTTCCAATCCTACATCTCTTAACATTATGTCACGTCAGCACCTTTCCTGTTATTTAAAATTTCATCTATCAAATTAAATTTTCATCTATTAAATTATAATCTCATCTAACATATTATAATCTCATCCGTCAAATATCTTTTTAGCCACTCAGACTTATTCATATTATACTTTAATATCGGATATGTGTCGATACTGCTTTTTTTGCTAAACACGGCTTATAATGCTATTTCATTTTCTATTTAATTATTATATCTGCCTGTTGTATACTGCTTCGTGCACTTAATAATCTGAAAAAGCACGCAGAAATGACAAAAAATACCAAACTTCTTTAAAATACATATTACTTTTTTATAAAAATGTGATACAATATATCACTGTACGATAAACAGTAAGCAATTGATGCAAGATGGGAGATAACAATGAAACACAAGATTATAACATTTGGTGAATTAATGCTCAGACTTTCACCTGACAACAATGAAAGATTTACACAGGCACATTCTTATGAAGCTGTATATGGCGGCGGCGAAGCTAATACTGCTGTATCCCTTGCCAATTTTAATGTTAATGTAAGCTATGTTACTAAGCTTCCAGAACATACTATTGGACAGAGTGCTGTTAATTCTTTAAGACAGTATGGTGTCGGTGTTGAACATATAGTAAGAGGCGGCGAACAGATTGGAATATATTTCCTTGAGAAAAAGACGAGCCAGAGACCTACTAATGTTATATATAACAGAAAAGGTTCAGCATTTGCCCTTGCCAATGTAGATGACTTTGACTGGGATTCAATATTTGCTGATGCTACATGGTTTCATTTTTCAGGAATTACTCCAGCAATAAGTGATAATATGGCACAGATTACTCTTCTTGCCTGCAAGAAAGCTAAGGAAAGAGGAATTACAATAAGCTGTGACCTTAATTACAGAAGCAAGCTCTGGTCTAGTGAAAAGGCTAACAAAGTAATGAGCGAAATATGTAAGTATGTTGATATATGTATCGCTAATGAAGATGATGCAGTTGGAATATTCGGACTTGATGCCTCTAATTCAGATAAAGAGAAGAATTCTTACATTGCAGAAGAACTTATAAAAATGTTCCCTAACTTCAAGATGGTTGCATCTGTATGGAGAACAGAAACTTCAATAACAACATTCAAGCTCCAGTCAATGATATACACAGAAGGAAAGGCTTACTACAGCCAGGAATTCTTTATGAATATTCTTGATTATATTGGTGCTGGTGATGCTTATTGTGCTGGTATTATATATAGTTTTATCAATGACTTTGACCCACAGAAAGCTGTTGAATTCTCTAATGCCGCAAGCTGCTTAAAACATACTGTAAGCGGTGATTACAACCTCGTATCTGTAGACGAAGTTATGAAGCTTGCATTTGCCAAGGCTGGTAATGAGGTTTCCCGTTAATATTAATAAACAATAAATATATATGGGTGTCATTTTAAACTAATGCTACAGTATACAGATAATAGCCTGTTATTATCTGTATATTACGTAATAGTCTATTATGACACCCTTTTTAAATTCTCTCTATATATTTATCTTTATATGGCAATAACTTACTATACCACTTATACAGCCTGAGACTGTCACATCTTACTCTTTACATTAACTACCATTAGCGATATAGCAGCTATTTCTATCCTTGTCATATTCCGTCATCATCACACTTTATTCTTATCCACAGTTATTGCAGTCACTTATGTTGTTCCCTGAATTCGTACACACTGGCATATCTTCCTCACACGTTGGCTGACAGCCTGTTTCGCAATCTTGTTTTAATCTACCTTCACATTTTGGTGGGCTTAAATCAAGAGGCTTGATTGCTAGATTCAAAAGATTGCCGCACACGAATTTCATCTCATTAGAATCTTCCTCTGCCACTATGCTTCCCTTAGGAGTTACAATCTTTCCAGCACTTGCAACCCTGTAGCCAGCAAAATACAAGCTCTGTAATATAATCGAAAGACCTATTGTTATCTCATCATCAGTTGTATCAAGGTTAATTACTTTTGGAATTGCAGAAAGATTAAGTCCCTGCGTTATTCTGTTATTATCCGCTGTAAATCCTGTATAATTAAGTGCCGCACTATACTGTGGTGTAGCCGCTGCATTATAATTGTAAGATATTCCATAAGGTGCAAATATTTCAAGCTCCACAGAAGTTGGATTGACATCTTCATCATAGGTAGCCGAAGTTGTTTCTGGTGGCAGATATACAGCTGTTGGATAAAGTGTTGCCACAAGCCTGCAATTCTCATCATACAGACTTACCGCAAATGTCACTGACAAGTTTGACAATGTAACTGAATAACAGTTCGGTCTGCCCGGTATCTGTGTTATAACTACATTTCCTGTTCCATATTCATAGGATACATCTATTACACTTGCAGTTGCGTTGACAGCCGTTGGATAAGTTGCTGATATATCTGCACCTATTGGAAATTCAGCACAAAGGTTAATACCAATCTGGTCATATATCAATGGCGCATAAAGACTAAGTTCACTCGGTGAACCGCATATCGGATTGGTACATACATCAAAACATCCATTAGGCATATTAGATACAAGATTACTTGCAATCTTTGTTGTACAGCATTTTTTCCTGCACTTACACTTTGCCATTTCAAATCCTTCCTTTAAGTATTCTTACTACATTATATGTTCTAAATACTTTGTTGCTACCATACATTTTAATAAGCTTCACATATCAGATCTACTGATGAACAGAGGGTAATATGTCAAATGTATATTCAGTTGGGAATAACCGCCAGTTAATTATCTATAATGCCTGTTCTAATATATTCTTACGTGTAGCCCATTTTGGTGGGCTTGACCGCCCTATCGTGCTTGCTGCAGACTACTTATGCGGTCTTACAGAGTGTATATATAATTCATCTCTTTATTATTCCTACATCAATCAGAATGGTTCACTTATCTTAAAAAATATTATGGATACCGCTAATGTATTGGCTATAGACTGTAATTATGTACAGGAATATTCTAATCCTAAGCTTGCCATATGTAATGACACCCTGCTTCTTTTCTATCTTAAGCAAAATCCTGTATCTGATAAACCCAGCCTGCACTGTATAACACCTGATGACAATAATGCACTGCCTATCCCACTGCCTGATATTAAAAAGCCTGTGAATTCTTACAGTGTGCTTGCATATAATAATTTTATTTTATTATGTGTTAATGAACACATATACAAAATTGAACAAATCGGACATTTCAAACAATTAGCTATATGCACTGCCGACAATAATAGTACTGATAATAACAACGCTGACAATATTAATTCAAATAATAATAATTCTAATAATAATGATAATTACATTGAACGTGAAAAATCCCTGACCGAAGATTTCAACAAAAAGATTGCCGCATGCCAGGCAAAAATAAATGAGCAGTCAGCCGTCATTGACAGCATAACCACCCAATATAATGAACTTATGGATATTGCCCGCCAGTACCGTGACGAAGCAATTAAATGGAGAAGTAAATTTATATAACTATTCCAATAATTAATTAGCGTAATGTACTTTTAAGAGGCTTAACCCCTTGGCTGGAGCTGTCGCTCCAGCTAAAGAACGATTCTTTGCCTCTAAAAGCTCTTGCATACTGTCTGCCTCTCTTTTACCAAAACCAACCTCTAATAATGTTCCTGATAATATTCTTACCATATATTGAAGAAATCCACTTCCGTGGAAGGTCATATTAAGATACGAACCCTTAAGCGATATATCAATTGAATATATCTCCCTGACTGTAGATTTCTTCATCTTTGGATTACCGCAGAAGCTTGCAAAATCATGAACTCCTACAAGATAAGAAGCTGCTTTCTTCATAGCCTCAACATCTGGCACAGCACCTGTGATATGCACATATTTTCTATTAAATACAGGCTTCTTATCCCCAACATAACAGGTATAACAGTAGGTTTTCCCCATTGCATTATATCTGCTGTGGAAACGTTCTGAAGCTATTCTTACTTCCATTACACATATGTCCTCAGGCAGATATCTGTTCATATAATCACAGATTTCATCTGGTGTCATACTTGTCTGCATATGTGCATTGGCTGCCATTCCTTTGGCGTGGACTCCTGCATCAGTTCTTCCTGCACCTATTACATCTATCTGCTCCCCTGTCATCTGTGACAGAACAGACTCTAACTTGCCTTGTATCGTCATATCTGTATTAGGCTGATGTTCCCAGCCATAATATCTGGTTCCATCATATGCTATTATCATCTTGTAATTATTCTTCACTTATTGCTTAACTCCATTCTTCTTACATATATCATTAAGACAGCACCCATCACAATGAGGCTTGGTTCTTGCACTGCACACTTCCCTGCCGTGTATTACAAATCTATGGCAAAGGTCACTTCCCTCTTCTGGCGGAACTATCTTCCACAGTGCCATCTCAACCTTTTTAGGTTCTTTCTCATCTTTTACAAGTCCAATTCTGTTGCACAGCCTTATACAATGTGTATCTGTCACAATTGCCGGCTTTCCGAATACATCACCCATAATAAGGTTGGCACTTTTTCTTCCAACTCCAGGAAGCTTTAAAAGTTCCTCTAATGTATCTGGCACTTTATTGTTATACACCGTATGAAGCATACGCATACAGCCGCTTATATCCCTTGCCTTACTCTTTGATAAACCGCATGGACGGACTATTTTCTCTATGTCATATACATCTGCATCAGCAAGTGCCTCTATTGATGGATACTTGTCAAATAACTGTGGCACAATAACATTCACTCTCGCATCTGTACACTGTGCTGCAAGCCTTACGCTTACCAGAAGCTTCCACGCATCATCATAATCAAGCGTACAGCCGGCATCAGGATATTCTGTTTTAAGACGTTCTATAACTTCATAAGCAAGCTGCTTTTTAGTCATTGCTCTTCTTTCCCTTTCCTGCAGCTATGTAGAATACCAACAGTGCAAGAATAACAGCTACTGTCATCCATATGCACACAACCTTAGTACCCTGTGGCTTAAACATATCATAATAACCCTTAAAATATATAACTAAATCAATAACAGGAAGAACGTATACCATATAGCCTTTTAACCATTTAGGAAATGATATGCCTTTTCCCATATTAACTTCTGCCACGAAATTGTCATATCCCCAGCCGTTCTTTCTTGTACAGAAAAGCACGAATAAAAGACAGCCAAGAGGAAGTATATTATATGAAACTATAAAATCTTCCAGATCCATTATAGTTGTACCAGCTCCAAGAGGCTGTACTCCCGACAAAACATTATATCCAAGAACTGCTGGCATACAAAGCACTGATATTACAAAAAGATTAACTAATGACGCTCTCTTTCTGCTACAGTTAAATAAATCCATAGTCATTGCAATAATATTTTCATATACTGCTATTACTGTAGATAATGCCGCAAATGCCATAAATATAAAGAATAATACTTCCCATATAACCCCACCCGGCATCTGGTTGAATACATTAGGAAGTGTTATGAATAATAACGATGGACCTGCACCTGGATTAATTCCATAGGCAAAACAGGCTGGTATAATGATAATTCCAGCTGTAAGTGCAACTACTGTATCAAGTATAACTACATTTATTGACTCTCCTGTAAGCTTGCAGTCTCTTGAAAGATAACTTCCGAATATCTCCATAGAACCTATACCAAGTCCAAGAGTAAAAAATGCGTGTGACATAGCTGCAAATACTACATTACCGATACCCTGCTCCTTCATCTTGGAAAAGTCTGGAACAAGATAGAACTTAAGTCCCTCCGAGCTTCCATCAAGCAGAAGGGAATTAACTGCCATTATTATCATAAGTGCAAATAATAATATCATCATTACCTTACTTATCTTCTCAACGCCTTTCTGTAAGCCAAGCGAACATACAAGTATGCTTATTACAACAACTACAAGTGTCCAGAATATCATAACTGATGGTGTTGAGAGCATATTATTGAACTCCCCGCCTATCTGCTCTACATTCTTTCCTGAAAGCTGTCCCGTAAGACTGTATACAAAGTAGTTGAGCATCCAGCCGGCAACCATTGTATAGAACATCATCAAAAGATAATTACCAGCATAAGCTACCCAGCGGAAATGATGCCATCTTGTTCCTTCTGGCGACAACATTTTAAATGCACTTCCAAGGCTCTTATTACTGCCTCGTCCAATTGCATACTCACATATAAGTATAGGAAGCCCAAGTCCAAGCAGACATAATAGATATATAACAATAAATGCCGCTCCTCCGTTCTTTCCACATATGTATGGGAACTTCCATACATTACCTAGTCCGACAGCACACCCCGCCGACACCAGTATAAAGCCTAATCTTGAAGCAAATTTTTCTCTCTTGTCATTCATTGTTATATATACCTTTCTTTTATTATTAAACAGACCCATTATTTTAATGCCTGCTTTAACCTGTAATTACCAAACTTACATATTTAATATGTTACTCCCAGTAACCTAATTCTACACCCTTGGCATATATTGCAATACCTTTTGAATAATAACCATATGAATTAAAATGTGTCCAGTCATATCTTAACTGTTTAGATATTCTTCCTCGTCTGAACCCTTTATAATCACCTACTGTTGGTCTTAATCCTACATCAGTAAGTCCGTTTTCTATAAGATAAGTTCTCATATTAATAAAATGTTCACCATATGCTTCTCTTAATGTCGCTTCCCACGCTGTATCACCAACCCCTATATAAGTTCCGTCCTCATTACGGATTCCCTGAGTTGTATCTGCTATTGATGTTCCCGGATCATCTGTATCACCGACTATTATATAATAATCACAGCCCGAATTCTGTATCATAGCATCATACTGGCTTATAAGCTGTCTGTAATTCTCCCAGCCGCCATTACTTCCTATCTCAAGTATAAGAATATCATTCTTTCTTTCATAGGAGGCCTTGGTATATACCTGTGTGTCCGCATATACGGTTGTAAAAGCATCATAGTTCACTTCTTCATCTGAATAACGGCATATATGAAGTCCCTCTTCTTCTGTACCTGTTATTTTAAACATTTCATCATTGATGTATACAATATCTGACTCCTGTGGCTCTGTATATCCATATGCACTGAAATCAGCCATATATACTTCCTCGCCATTCTCATCGACAATTGTAACATCTACACTGTCATCATATCCAACCTCAAATGTATCCCTGACATACATCTTTATGCCTCCCTGACGAAGTGCAATCTCATAAGATGTCTCACCTGAAACGCCAAGATTATATACCTTAATTCCAGTAAGATACTGTAATGTATCGGGACTTGTCCAGCCTGATATATCAAAAGGCTCATCATCTCCAAATACTATATAAGCCTCACCTGCACCCATTCCAAACATCATCGAATCACCCCAGCACGATATTGTTCTTGGAACTCCATCATATGGGATAACATCTGAGTTAAGTGTTCTTTCAGGCAGCTCATAAGCCTCTGCATCTTCATCAGGATAGTCCTCTTCGATATCCTGGTTATGATTACTTTTCTTATTATCAATGTGCTGTTTAGCAGCCGCAACAACTGATATCGTTAAAATAAGTATCAGCGTTACAGCCATAAATTTTAATAAATTCCTATACTTTTTCTTTAACCTCATTCAATTAACCACTTTCGTTATTATTATGTCCTAAATATATTCCCCCATACTAAATAACAGTTTATAATACGAAAATTGTGAATTAATGCTTATACATTTTCTTAATATTATTCAGAATAATTCCTGCTTACATAATTACCAATCTCAATACGGTCTTCTGGCATACGGCATCCAACGATATGGGTTCCTGCATTGTCAGTACTTCTTATAATTGTTCCTTCAAGAACCCTCCCCTGTTCAACTGGAAAATCTGGTACTTTTACAATTATATTCTCACCCTTACAATCTGCGAATTCTGTTTCTCTTGTCTGGAAAGCGAAGCCGTTGGCACTTATATTTACCATTGTACCCTCATATACATCTGCTCCGCCCTTGAATGTAACTGTACATTTATTATTAACAGGCATTCTTACATACTTTCTTCTGTTGACGATGCTTGGAAGTGAAGCTACTATGAGCCTGCATACATCACTGCCATACTGTGTGGCGGGTGCTGCTGACACAGAAGACCAGTGATAAAGTACATTTGCCGCTACAATATCAAGTTCGTATTTCAATGAGGTATTCTTATAATCTACATCTTTGTTCTTGAAACGTACATATAATACCCCATCTGCCTGTTCAACTATCTCGCCGTGGCTTTCTGTATCAGCTGGCTTTCCTGATATAATCTGTCTTATGGTACAATACATACCCTGCTTGATATCCTGAACACCCATAAAGCCGCCAACTCCAAGCTTTTCCATCATTGCACCAACAACATTTTCTATCTTATCAACATTGCGGGCTGACTCTTCATATTTGCTGAGCATTATCTTAGTGCTTTCGTCTGCGTTGCCTATGCAGTCAGTAATGTCTTTCATAACATTTTCAATCTCGTGCATATTGTCAACCATATTACGGTTAGAGCTTTCAACTTCCTGCATTGCTGAATCTACGACACCAATGTGTTCACCTATCTGTGTAGAGTCCTTAGCTATTCCTGACACGCTGTCATTAACCTGTACAACCTTGGTCTGTGTTGTCTGTATAAGTTCAAGTATTGTCGTTATTGACTTTAACATTCTGTTAGATGTATTTTCCAGATGTCCTAACGCTGTCATAATTCTATCTGATGATTCTTCTGTTTCTGTACTTAAATTTCTTATCTCATCTGCTACTACCGCAAAGCCTTTTCCTGCTTCGCCAGCTCTTGCCGCCTCAATTGAAGCATTAAGTGCTAACAGGTTAGTCTGTGAGTTAATCTCTCCAATTGTACCTGTCTCTGTCTTAACTTTACTGAATTCCTGCTGGAATTCTCTAAGTATATTATCTACCTCACCTGATAATTCAGCCATAGTCTTAGTACTTTCAACTACATCTGCAAGCTCTTTTGAACTTGTATCTGTATGTTCCACTGACTCACTGACAAGCTGCACAACTTCATTGATAAGTGAAGCTACATTTTCTACCTGATTATTAATCTGCGTAGTCATCTGTGTTGAAGAATATGTCTTATCATGAAGTATATCATTATTATGCGAAAGCTCTTTCATACTTGATACAACGAAATTAGCTCCCTGCTTGTTCTCTTCTTCCAGCTCTCTTACAACTGTAATTCCGTCAACTATCATATTACTTGAATCTTTAACCTGCTCAACTGTCTTGACAACTCTGTCAAGGTCAGCCTTAATTGAATCTGTAAGTGCTCCGTCTGAAAGATTAAGATGATTAATTGATAATACATAACATACATAGCAAAGGATTATACACGATATCTGTAATGAATAATTATCAATATCTGCCAACGCATTCATACCTGACATAAATTTAATAATTGTACTTAATATAACTATGGCAATATTACCAATTCCACAGCTCACTATGAACTTTCTGTCCTTGAACAGAATAGTCATACTTGCTACTGGAAATATATATGCAAATGTGAGCAGTGATGTGCTTGTACATACTATATATCCATAAAACAAACCATATCCAACACCTAATATATGCTTGTATCCATCAGCTGATTTTCCTTTTATCTTAGTATATATAACACCAATTATATATGGAACCCAGCCTATAATAAGAAATGGAATTATAAACTTCCTATCATATGTACCTTTAGTCATATTTGACAAATACTGCATTGTAAGCAGGATATTTAATATAAGCCATATATTTCCTGCTTTAGTATTAGCTCTGGCTTTGAATTTCTCAGCATCATATCCCATATTATATCCTCCGTTCTTTCGTTACGTAACACTATGTACAGTATATATCTTTACGCATAATTATTCAAGAAAAACGTATTTTACTGTCGAATTCTGCACCATATTTTTAAAAAAATCAGCTATAGGGTAACATAACTTTCCCTATAGCTGACTTTTATCTTTATTCTATCGTAAGTTTACATATTAATATTCTCACTATTACATATGCGTCTATTATCTTACTTACATACTTTCGTATGTTTCTGTACCTGAAATATTACTATAATACTATGATGTCGGGGTCAAAAGCCCCCGACTTTGATACCTACGAATTGTTCCGTGCTACGCACTCCCACAATTCTCCCCAATATTCGCATATCGTGGGATTATCATCCCACTTTTATGCTCATATCGGGGCGGGTCCCAAGGTCTTTCACCCACCTATGAGCAAGCTCATGTGGGTTTATACCTTTTGACCCTGGTATCATACTATATTACCATAATATTAAGCTTCTGATGCTTCGCCATCCTCATCAGTATCAGTATCTGTCTCTGCATATGTCTGCTCTGTTACGCTTACAATAACCTTCTCTAATACATCAGGTGATATTGATACATCTTTGTCCTTAGCAATATCAAGGTCTCCTACCTTAATACTGTCGCCCGGCTTAAGTTCTCCTATATCAACGCTTACCTTTTCAACAAGTGCTGATTTAGTTGCCTTATATGGAATTTCCTCCATATGCTGTTCAACAACCCCCTGTACCTTGTCGTGATTAACTAATACTATCTCTGCAACTGAGTGAACCTTTTCTCCTTCTGTAAGTACCTGGAAATCAATCTCTAATGTCTGTCGCTTGATTGGGTCGTAATCAACTTCCTTTACAAGAACATCATAATCTGTTGTATCGATTGTAAGCTTTGCCTCACTACCTTTGTTGCAAACTGATAAGAAACGCTCTGCTTCTTTCTTCTCAATCTTTACCGGTATTGATTCTGCAAGGCTTCTTCCAAATACATTGCCAGTTACATAACCTTCCCTTCTTAATTTCTTTGCCTTGTCATCCATGCTTCTTTTTTCAGCTTTTAAAGTATTCATTTATCTTTTCCTCCAAAAATCTGATTTGCTTAGCAAGCCTTCAACAAAGAGGTTCTGTTAAGTTTATCTATTCTTTATTACGATTTGTATTATAGTCCTTTGCAATTAAACAGATTAACCAAATTTTCAAGTTTTTTTTGTGCAATCATTACATATTTTCATTATAGTATTTTAACACAATCACTTTACATATTCAGATTTTAAATTATTTTATTACGAACATTGCGTGCCGGTATACCGATTTTATATTTATTTTATTGATTTTAATATAATAATCGTCTATTATATATCAGTAAATTGTATTTTTTATGTTTTTTTAATTTATTTTAAAAGTCCATTTATAAATTTATTATCGTAACTTTTTATTCAGGCATTTATACAACGGAGGAATCTATGCAGCTTATGTCATCATTGCAGCTTGAGGCTTATAATTACATTAAGAATTTAATTCTTACTCACCAGCTCGATGTCAACACACTTTACTCAGAAACTAAATTATCCAAAGAACTCGGCATATCAAGAACACCTATGAGAGAGGCTCTGCAATGCTTAAGCCAGGATGGTTATATCACAGTTATCCCAAGCAATGGCTTTCGCATAAGACAATTAAGCCAGAAAGATATGAGGGAAACTATCCAGATAAGATGTGCTATCGAAGGATTTTGTACGCAATGCCTGGCTAAAGAATATCAGACTGCTAAAGGTCAGAATACAATACAGAAACTTGGTGAAATTCTCAAACACCAGAAAGAATCACTTGCTCTTGATGATAACTACGAAAGTTTTATTAATTACGACCATAAGTTTCACCTGCTCTTAGTTAATTACATTGAGAATGAGGAGATTAATCATATGTTCCAAAAGCTTATGTATCTTATCCGACTTACAACACAGTCGGCACTTGAGGTTGAAGGCCGTATTAATGGAACAATAGATGAACATTCTGAATACTTTGAGAACCTGAAAACCGGCAATGGCAATGAGGCTTACAGAATCCTTATTGATCATCTTATGATGCCTCTTAATATTGTCAGGACAGAACTTTAATTTATAGAGAATATAGTCAAACAAAACCGCTTGTAACTAATGCTTACCATTAATTACAAGCGGTCTTTTTATATACCAATAAAATATTTAATTAAATTGACAATCGTCTGTTATATCCAGAATTATTAATTATAACTGAGGACCAGCAGCTACTAAAGCCTTACCAGCTTCGTTGCCTGTATACTTAACAAAGTTCTTGTTAAATCTTTCAGCAAGATCCTTAGCCTTTGTCTCCCATTCAGAAGCATCAGCGTATGTGTCTCTAGGATCAAGGATACCTGAATCAACACCTGGAAGTTCTGTAGGTACTTCAAAGTTGAACATAGGAAGTGTCTTTGTAGGAGCTGTCTTAATAGCACCTGAAAGGATAGCATCGATGATACCACGAGTATCCTTAATAGAAATTCTCTTACCTGTTCCATTCCAGCCTGTGTTAACTAAGTAAGCCTTAGCTCCGCTCTTTTCCATCTTCTTAACAAGCTCAGCAGCATACTTTGTAGGATGAAGCTCAAGGAATGCCTGTCCGAAGCAAGCTGAGAATGTAGGTGTAGGCTCTGTGATACCTCTTTCTGTACCAGCAAGCTTTGCAGTAAATCCTGAAAGGAAGTAGTACTGTGTCTGCTCTGGAGTAAGAATAGATACTGGAGGAAGTACACCAAATGCATCAGCTGAAAGGAAGATAACATTCTTAGCAGCTGGAGCTGAAGATATAGGTCTTACAATATTCTTAATATGGTTAATTGGATAAGATACACGAGTATTCTCTGTTACGCTCTTATCAGCAAAGTCAATCTTACCATTCTCATCAAGAGTAACGTTCTCAAGAAGAGCATTTCTCTTAATAGCATTGTAGATATCTGGCTCTGATTCCTTATCAAGGTTAATAACCTTAGCGTAGCATCCACCTTCAAAGTTGAATACGCCATTGTCATCCCAGCCGTGTTCATCATCACCGATAAGAAGTCTCTTAGGATCTGTAGAAAGTGTTGTCTTACCTGTTCCTGAAAGACCGAAGAAGATAGCTGTGTTCTCACCATTCTTATCTGTGTTAGCTGAGCAGTGCATTGAAGCTATTCCCTTAAGTGGAAGGTAGTAGTTCATCATAGAGAACATACCCTTCTTCATCTCTCCACCATACCATGTGTTGATGATTACCTGCTCGTGGCTTGTGATGTTGAATGCTACACATGTCTCTGAGTTAAGACCTAATTCTGCGTAATTCTCAACCTTAGCCTTAGAAGCGTTATATACTACGAAATCTGGCTCGAAGTTTTCAAGTTCTTCTGCTGTTGGCTTAATGAACATGTTAGTTACGAAATGTGCCTGCCATGCTACTTCTACGATAAAACGAACAGCCATTCTTGTATCCTTGTTAGCACCACAGAACGCATCTACTACGAAAAGTCTCTTGTTGCAGAGTTCTTTCTTAGCAATATCCTTAACCTTAGCCCATACATCTTCTGACATTGGGTGGTTATCATTCTTGTACTCATCTGAAGTCCACCATACTGTGTCCTTAGAATTCTCATCTACTACAATGTACTTATCCTTAGGAGAACGACCTGTATAGATACCTGTCATAACATCAACAGCACCAAGTTCGCTTTCCTTTCCTACTTCGTAACCTTCGTTAGAAGCCTTTGTTTCTTCTTCGAATAATAATTCATAAGAAGGATTGTGAATAATCTCTGTAGCGCCTGTAATACCATACTTGCTTAAATCAACGTTTGCCATTTTACATTAAACCTCTTTTCTTAAATTGTAGCACCAATAGGGCTTGTATGCCCTTTGGCAGATTACAGAAAATGGATTTAACCAAATTCTTCTGTTAGTATACATAATCAGCCTGCAAAAAGCAACCTTTTAATTGTTAAGTTTTTAACTTTTTATATCAATAATTCCTAATATTTATGTTAAATTCCAATTAAATATCATTACTATTTTACATATAACCGTATTTATACATATATCTGTATTATATATGCCGTATTCCTACACATATGTGTATTATTATCTATATCTATATTCTTACACATAACCGTATTTCTTGCGGTTTATTATTATGAATATAAGGCTTACGAACAATGCCAGAAGTTCTGCCGCTATAACAGCCATCCATATTCCATTAATTCCAAGTATAAGCGGAAGTATCATAATCATCGCTATCTGGAATACGAACATTCTAAGAAATGATACTGCCGCCGATACCGCACCATTATTAAGTGCAGTAAAGAATGACGAAGTAAATATATTAAGTCCATTGAAAAGATATGCTACTGAATATATTCTTATAGCAAGCGTTGTAAGCTCAAGCAGTTCCTTATCGTAGCTTACAAATATTCCTGCAAGATATTTTGCAAGCACCTCAGCAAGTCCGGTCATAACTAAGGACGCCACAATAATAAGCGTTATGCTTTTCCTGAACAGATTTTTAAGTTCTTTTTTATTGCCTGAACCATAATGATAGCTTATTACTGGTGCTGAACCTACCGCATAACCAAGATATGTTCCTGAGAATATAAATCCAACATACATAATTATTCCGTATGCAACAACACCATTTGTACCTATATACTTCATAAGCTGCATATTATAAAGCATATTTACAAGTGACATCGACATATTGGTAACCATCTCTGATGAGCCGTTAATGCAGGTCTTTATTATTATATCTTTGTTAAAACGCGCCTTCTGCAATTTAAGCACGTCACTTTTATCACTAAGGAAATATATTATCGGTATTATCGAACCAACTATCTGGCTTATTCCTGTTGCAAGTGCCGCACCAAATACGCCAAGCTTTAATACATATATGAACAGGAAATCCAAAAACATATTCGTAAATCCTGCAAGCAGTGAAACTCCAAGTCCAAGCTTTGGCTTTTCAGCCACAACAAGAAAGCTCTGGAAAGCATTTTGCAGGAATAATGCTGTAAGCATAACAAGCAGTGTTCTTCCGTATATTACACAATCATCAGCGATACTTCCCCTTGCACCAAGTGCCGCAGCTATAGGACGTATAAATATAATTCCGATTGCTGACAGTGCAACACCTGACACTATGCAAAGGTATATAAGCATAGAAAAATATTCTCTTGCCTTTTCTTTCTTGCCCTCTCCAAGTGTCTTTGATACGATGGCACTTCCTCCCGTACCAATCATAAATCCAACCGAGCCAAGTATCATTACAACCGGCATTATAAGATTAACTGCCGCAAATGCATCACTTCCTACAAAGTTGGATACAAATACTCCATCGACAACACCATATATTGATGTAAATATCATCATAATAATTGTAGGTAATGTAAATTTAATAAGCTTACCGTATGAAAAATGGTCTGATAATTTTATCTTCACTTTAATTCTCCTTGATGTTCTCTAATTCTTTATACTCTCAATAAGGCTCTCAAGCTTCTTCATATGCTTATATGTTGTTTCAAACATAACCTCAATCTCCCTGCTGTCCAATTGCTCAAAAGACTGCTTTTCTGCCTCTATTACAGGTTTAATAATCTTTTCCGCTAGCAGTTGTCCTTCTTTGGTAAAATGTATCTGCTTCTCTTTCTTATTATCATTAGACGGCTCTAATATTATAAGTCCATTTTTTTCCATAGTCTTAAGTGAGGAATTAACGGTCTGTGCACTGTAGAACCACTCCTCACATATATTCTTCTGTGTTATCCCCTCACCATAATAATATACAGAATACATTATCCAGAAAGCTGTATCTGATATGCCATTCTTCGCCGCATAATCGTGGTATATAACATTGGTTTCTTTACATACCTGATTAAACATCTGAAGATTTTTTGATATGTTCTTCATTCTAACTCCTTCTTAAATTATACCTGCTATCCAATTCTGCTTATTTTTTATTTTTAACTTTTCAATTTTATCCGTTCCTAATAGTTTATTCCGAAATCGGACTATTGCATCTTACTCCGATTTCGGAATAAAGTCAAGCTGCCAGCTTAACACCCTGTAATTTCGTATAAATTTCGATTACTGCTGTATACATAAAGCTATAAACATAACATAATTAAAAAAGACTTTTTAATTATTACCAGCCATATGAACCAGTCACACGGCTGCGTTAATAATTAAAAAGTCCTATTAATCTTACTAATATTATTGAATTTAAATACTATTAAATCATATAATATTATCAATGTCCTAAGCATTATTATACATTTTACACCTTAATGCCATACTTCTCCTCAAAATCCCCGACAGTAATCGGCTTTGAGAAGTAATAGCCCTGAAACCAGTCACAATTCATCTTGGCAAGCATAGAAAGCTGGTCAACATTCTCAACGCCCTCCGTTATTACGTCCATTCCTATATCGTGTGAAAGACTTATAATCGACCTTAATATCTGCTCTCCACGCTCCTCGTGGCTTGACTTCTTAAGGAATACCCTGTCTATCTTGATAACATCAGCACACACATCTTTAAGGAAATTAAAAGAAGAATATCCGCTTCCAAAATCATCTATCTCTATTATAAATCCCTCATCGTGAAGTCTTTCTATAGTCTTATGTGCCGCCTGCTTATCCTCTGATAACGCTGTTTCTGTTATCTCAATGTGAAGCTTATCTGTATCTATACCATACTTACTTACAAGATTTTTGAAAGTCTGGTATACATCAATATGATAGAAATCCTTTGCTGATATATTAACCGATATATAATAATTATAACCAGAGTCTTTCCATATCTTAAGCTGCTTAGCAGCTTCCTCCCATATGTAGTTATCCAGCCTGTATATAAGTCCTGCATCTTCAAAGCACTCTATAAATGCACCTGGCATAATAAGTCCCATATTAGGATGATTCCATCTTATAAGTGCCTCTGCTCCAAGCATATTGCCATCCTTATCCGTCTGTGGCTGTAAATACATACAGAACTGGTTCTCATTAAGTGCTGTCTCGAACTCACCTATAAGCTGCTGTTTAAATATGTCATTCCTATATGAATTCTCATCATAATAAAGAATATAATTGCTCATATTACCTTTACTCTTCATAATCACAAGAGATACCTTGTCTACCATCTGTCTTATCGTTTCATTGACATCTTTTATGTAATATACTCCAAGATATATATGAAGCCTGAAATTCTTGTTGGAATACCTGTCACTAAGCAGCTTTATCATATCAGAAAATTCTTTCTCAGACAGATACTCCTTAGGAATAACCATAGCAATTATGTCACCATTAAGTCTTCCAAGAACTGAATTACCTTTCATCTTCTGCCTGATAATATTAACTTCATCTATTAATATCTTATCTGCAATATTCTCACCATATATTTCATTAATAAGCTTAAAACTCTTAATATCTGATAATATAAGGCAATACTCTGTATCAGTATGCTCCTTTATGAGCTTCTGTGCATTCTTGTAAAACCCATACCTGTTATACGCCTTGGTAAGTGAATCGTAATTAAGCCTGTATTCAAGCTTGGCATATACAGCGGCATTCTCTCTTGTAGTACCAAGATAACTCCCCAGTGCCGCAAGTAGTCTGATTACGTCCTTTGCATCCTTTATATTAGGATTATCAACACCTATAAACCCTTTTAATGTATTGCTTAATATTATTGGAAACACTATAAGTGTATGTATATTCTGAGGCTTTAATATTTCATATTCAACAGGCATAGTCTCTTTTACATTTTCCAAATCTTCAATAAATATACTCTCACCACTTGAAAGCTTTGGTATCCAATACGGCATATCCTCTGCTCTCAAATTCTGAAGTTGATTAATCTGTGGTTCAATACCTTCATTACACCACTCATATGTGTTATAATAACAACCGTCTTTTTCATCAACTATATATGCTCTGTCAGCTTTCGTAAAATGTCCGATTTTTTCAAGAAGATTATTTATTGCTACCTGACATTCCCGTACATTTCTTACCTTTCCAAGTTCTGCCATCTGTGTAAGAATAAAATGTTCTGCCTCAAGTTCTGATTTTAATATTTGATTTTCGTATTGCAAACTTCCATTTTCCATATATTACCCCATTAATTATCAGCTAGTATATCCTTACAAAGTTAATCAACTGCCAGCTTAACAACTTGTTAATTCATAGCCAGCCTGATACCTTCTTCAAGTCTTTTAAGACCGTCCATAAGCACTGCCTTAGGACACGCAATATTTAATCTTAAGAATTGATTGCCATTACCGCCATACACATTGCCTGCTGACAGATATAACCCTGTCCTGTTTCTTATGTATGCCGCTAATTCACTGCTATTATCAGTAATTGCTGAACAATCCAGCCATAAAAGATATGTTGCCTCTGATTGCACAACTTTTATTGATGTAATATTGTCATTGACATACTCGTTAACAATTCTTTTATTATTATAAATGTAACCTCTCAATTCATCAAGCCATTTATCACCATAATTATAAGCTGCTTCTGCTGCCCATACCGCAAACGCGTTAGGCTCTGCAACCTCATCAGTATTAAGTGCTCTCCACACCTTATGCCTTAAATTCTTATGTGGCACAATGACAGCTGCTGTCTGTAGTCCTGCAATATTAAATGTCTTAGTAGGTGCAACACAGGTTATGCTTATATCCCTGCATACATCTGATACAGAAGCAAATGGGATATATTCCTTTCCAGGGTCTGTAAGATCACAATGAATTTCATCAGATACCACTGTTACATAATACCTTGCACACAGCTCACCTATCCTTGATAAATCTTCCTTGCTCCATATCTTTCCTGATGGATTTTGTGGATTGCATAATATCATAAGACTTGTCTGTGGATTGGCTAACTTATTCTTTAGGTCTTCCCAGTCAATGCTGTATTCGCCATTCTCATATCTTAATGGATTTTCAAGCACCCTTCTTCCATTATTGATTATTGAATTAAAAAATATATTATAAACTGGTGTCTGTATAACAACATTTTCATTAGGTGTTGTAAGCTTTCTTACTATGCTTGACACTGATGGTATAACTCCTGTGCAAAATACAAGCCAGTCTTTATCAATATCCCAGTTATGTCTTCTTGACCACCAGCCTGCTACAGCCTCATTCCAGCTTTCCGGTATTATTGAATATCCAAATACTCCGTGCGCCGCTCTCTTATTAACAGCCTCAATTATCTCTGGTGCTGTCTTAAAATCCATATCAGCAACCCACATAGGAAGTTCATTTTCTGCAACATCCCATTTCAAGGACTGCGTATTAGTTCTGTCTATTGGTGTATCAAAATCATACTTATCAGTACATTCCATCGCCTTATCTCTCCATCACTATTATTCTGACATATTCTATCTATTCTGCCATCTTACTTCACCCTTAGTAATAATTGGATATCTTATAAGCTCTGTTCCGTCCAGATTTTCCTTGTGCATATCTACTGCTGTTATCTGATGATTATCATATGTTGTGTAATAATATATTCCCTTTGCCGCATTGCAGCAGGATGTATAAATAGTAATCTCATACTTTCCGTCAGCTACCTCACAACAACCTCTCTGCTGTTCTACCGAACCTAGTATATGAAAGAACTGGCTTACACTTTCTTCCTCTGTATCGCTTGAAATTGCGTTAAGCTTGGTAAATGCTGCTCTTATAAAACGTGACTGGCTTGATAAATCTCCCGGAAGTCCCATAGCTCCCATTCCACGGCTGTAAGCATTTAACTTAAGCTTGTCTGCAAATGTATTATCTGGCTGTCTGCTTGAAAGCCCTGCATAATTATTAAGTGCAAACATCTGCATATCAAATGGCGGATTGTTAGTAAGCACTCCGACCGGATTGTCATATATATGAAGTCCGTCTTTCATCGATTCAACTGTGATTGCTTCATCTTTATCTGCAATTATCCAGTGAAGCTGTGCCGCTGGAAGCTGGCTGCTGAATGGTGTTCCTGTAAGATTAATTCCATCAAGCTTAGCTCTTGCTTCGCTGACTGTCGCACACTGGCTTAATATCCAAGGTATGAACTCAAACTGTGCTATATCCTTCTCACCACATACTGATGCCTTATATGCCGCATTACCAACAAAGTTAAGTCCAGCCATTCCAAGACCTTTTTCATTAACCGCATCATAATAAAGTGGGTATCCTTCTGACACAAATGCCATACCAATTATTGCATAATGGCTTTTAAGCTGTCCTATATGCCTGAAATCAAATATATAATTCCTTGGTGTAACTGTTATCTCTTCACCATATGAGAACTCATAATCAAGAGTTCTTCCAAAATAGAAATCTTTAGTCTTATAAGTAACTGCTGTACACATATATTAAGCCTCCTCTTTTATTCGCAATTTATATATTTTATTGTATACCAATTATATTATCTTCACTCTCCATATAATTACAATTAATATTTTTATATAATATTGTAAATTGTATTTTTAATTATACAACCATTATTCTTCAAAATAAAGCAATTATACAAATCCAATAATTAAATTTACATAAACCATATTATTGACTTTACCTCAAATCTGTATTGATGACATGCTGTTTCATAAGATACCTTATATGTCTGATTACATTTAATGATGATGTGTCGCCTTTTTATAGATTATATACGATATAAATGCAGTTACCAACTCAGTAACTCCAAATGACCACCACACTCCATTAACCTCATATATCCTGGAAAGAATAAATGCAACTGGAATTATAATAACTGCATATCTGAATACTGATATTACAAGTGATGGAAGTCCTTTTCCCAATCCTTCCAGTGCACCAGAGGCTGTTACAGATACTGACGATACGATAAAGCCTGCACTGATTATTCTAAGTGCCTTGGCACCGGCACTAATTGTATTTGCATTAGTTGTGAATAAGCCTATAAGCTTATCTGGTATTCCAAGGCATATAGCTGTTCCAGCACACATAATTATTAATACTATTATTGTGGCTGTCGAATATATTTTCTTAACCCTCTTATGCTCTCCTGCACCATAATTATATCCGATTAATGGTCTCATTCCCTGAACAACTCCATTGGCAGGCAGATAAAGAAATGTCTGTAACTTGTAATATACACCAAGCACGAATACATATGTCTGTGAAAATGCTGCTAGTATTACATTAAGTGCTGATATTAACAGTGAAGGAAGTGCCATATTAAGACTGGCTGGTATGCCGACCGAATACATTTTCAGACATAATGTTTTCTCTGGCTTCATACATTTTCTTGTAAAACGCACTGGCATAGGTCGTAGTATATATATGATAACATACACAAGAAGACTTACTGTCTGTCCTATTCCTGTGGCAATTGCCGCTCCTCTTATTCCAAGATCAGGGAATATTCCTATTCCGAATATAAGCATCGGGTCAAGCACGATATTAGTTATACAGCCACCAAGCATTGCCGTCATTGATGCTGTCATTCTTCCAACAGCCTGAAATGTCTTTTCAAACACCAGCTGCCATGCAAGTATTGTTGAAAATGCAAATGCTATATATGAGTATTGAAGTCCTAATTCTACAATACTGCTGTCATTAGTAAACATACAAAGGAATGGCTTTATAAGCATAATACAGCCTGCTGTCATTACTATTCCGTGTATTGTCGCAAGTAATATCCCCTGACTTGCGGCTTTGTCTGCCTGTACCTTATCCTGTGCACCCATATAAAATGATATTACTGAATTTATTCCTATTCCAAAACCTATCATTACCGAATTAATAAAGTTCTGCATTGGAAACACAAGCGATATAGCAGTCATCGCGTCTTCGCTTATCTGTGCTACGAAGAAGCTGTCTACAATGTTGTAGAGTGAATTTACAAGCATTGATATAACCATTGGAAGTGCCATAGTTATCAGAAGTTTTAATACGTTTTCTTTCTTCATATAAGTCTGATCCATACTTATCTCCTTATCTTATTGGGGTAAATCCCCTATTTCATAAAAATGAATGTGCTAAACACATTCCTGTGCCGAGTGCGGTCGCCTGCGACCAATTACATCTTCGCACGAGTGTGCATTATTGGCACATAGTGCCTTTTGTGTAATAAGGAATCACGATAGAATTCCCTATTACACAAAAATAGCCACATAGCTGTGATTAACAGCTATGTGGCGAAAAATAGATTCAACTAGAAAAATCCACATATATTTTATAAATTAATTGTAGCTGACAGCCTTTGTTATTGTTATACTCAAGGCTATGGTATTATAACATTATGTATTTTTAAATGTCAAACCACTTTAATATGTTTCTTGCAAGTTCTTTATGTCCCTGTTCGCTTAGGTGTTCCCTGTCTATTTCGCTTGGCTGTGCTGCATCTGAGGCTGATAAGAAATCTATTGATTCTTTTTCTGCAATTTTGCTGTATACACCTGCAAGCTTCTTAGATACTTCAACAGAAGCTTCTGAGAACTCAGGGTCGTAGTCCTGCTCCCACACACCTTTTCCAAGATGTATCGGTGATACAAGAAGTATTCTGCTGTGTGGAAGGCAGCTCTTTACCTGATTAATTAATCTCTCCACACCCTGTCCGATAACTTCTGCCGAAGCGTTGTATACTGTCTTGCAGTCATTAGTTCCTAACATTATAATCACATCTGTTACTGGATTGTGCGACTCTAATATTGTTGGAAGGAATTTGAATGAATTGCGGCCATCTCTTAATTGGTCGTCAAATACTGTTGTTCTTCCGCACAATCCTTCCTCTATCACACGATATTCATTATTAAAATGTCTGTTAAGTTCATTATCTAAAATACTTGTCCATCTTACGCCCCAAGGGTAACGCTGGTTAGTCTTAGGGATAAGCCCCCAGGTGTTGGAATCTCCAAAACATAGTATCTGCTTCATATGGTATGCCTCCAATATTATATAAATTTATTGCTTTTGAATTGCATTACACTTTCAAATTGCATTACAGTGGTGCTCTAATTCAATGTTATGACAACGGACATTAGAAAAGCATTGTTATATAGTGAGGCGTGCTGGATTGTTATAAGCAACAAAGACACGTTTGCACTAAGTGTCGCTCGCAGCGGTACTAAAGTGCTAAAGAACAGCACTTAAGGACCGGCGGCTCCCCATTGTCTTTTTATGCTTATATCAATCCAGCACTTGACGGTAGGGTTGCGATGGCTTTTCTAATTGGGCGTTGTTACAAAATTCAAATAAGTTATCAACTTGTAATTGCTATTTACATATATTTATTGTATGTTTATAGGATTATTATATGTTATTATTGGGGGATTGTAAAATTGATATATTTTATGCCTTGTTATAGTTTTTAACTATAGCAAGGCATTTTTAAACACTGACCATATAAAAAGATATTTTTATTTGGTTAATCTGTAAAGTCCTGCCACTGGGACTTTTCAATCGGGCTTGTTACTATACATTCGGGGGCTGGGGACAATATGTGCCTTACCACCTTAAAGATTTGGCCGGCATCACACAGGAGGCTGTCGGCATCTGCGAATTTTACTCTGGTCATTGCATTACATTCTAATAATGCCTGGTCAAGCTTTACAAAGTCTTCTGATATATGTGGCTGGATAGCATTGTAATGCTTTCTTACATATACTGTCTTTATAGATTTATCTGGCATAATTATCTGTAGTTTCATTGGTTTGTCTGACAGTCTGTTAGGTATGTTAAGCACTTCTTCAACGCTGTGAATGTATGTATTACGCTCATTGCCAACTCCTATAAGAAGTATCTTTCCACCACAGTCTTTTAAGCGGTCATAACAGCCGCCCGGTGTACAAGGTGTGTTATTGTATTCTTCACCTGCAAGATATTCTTTGGCACTTACACCTATTCCTGCCATACTGTGTGTTGGGTGAAGTGAACGTATTACCCCATCTCTTTTAAGAAACAGATTAGTAAGTATCCCAACACAGGACGGCGTAACCGCTGGGTCGTATACTGGATTGTCCTCGTTAATATTTTTCCATGTATGGGTTGGAAGCAGTAAAAGTCCGTCCTTAAAATATTCTATTAGGGCATCAAGCACTGTATCTGCCCTGCCTTCTACTTCCCCTATGGATTTCATTGAAGAATGAACAAGTATTGTTTCTTTTCCTGTAAGCCCCATAGCCTTTAAATATTCTTTTAAATCTTCCTTTGTATACATACTAACCCTCACTTCTTGTAATTTAATCCATCATTGATTATATATTGGATAATCATTCTTTGTTTCTTACCTTTTTTCTTACAAATACAAGACATATTGCCTGCATTACAATTGTTATAAACCACGAAGCTGGATACGATATGAATAACTCATACAGACTTCTATGGCTTGGGAATACACCATATATCCACACAAGTCTTGTCCCAACTGTACCTACAATTGAAAGGACCATAGGAACTGCTGAATAACCTACTCCGCGCATAGCTCCTGGAAGCATATCCATAATGCCACACAGAAAATATGGTATTGTCGATATTGAAAGTATCTCCATACCACACTCTATAACCTCACTCTGGTTCGTGTATATACCAAGTATCTGGCGTCCTAAAATGTATGAACCACCACCGATAACTACTGACACTATAACCGAAAGTATCATACAGTCAATTAACACCTTATCCATTCGCTTGAATTTTCTAACGCCATAATTCTGGCTCGTAAAGCTCATACACGCCTGTGTTATTGAGTTGACAGACACATAAAGAAAGCCAAGTATATTATTAGCGGCTGTATAACCTGCCATTGCTATCTCGCCAAATGAATTAACTGATGATTGAAGCAATACATTTGAAAAATTAATAACAGTACTCTGTATTCCTGCTGGAAGTCCTACACTTAGTATCTGTAAAAGGTAATATTTTCTTATTCTTAAATCCCTTATTCTTAACTTGTAATCTGACTCTGTTGTCATAAGGCATCTTATTACAAGAATACACGATATAAGCTGTGAAGTAACTGTTCCTATAGCAACACCTGCAACACCCATTTTAAATATTATCACAAGCACAAGGTCTAAAACCGCATTGGTAGAACCTGCTATTATAAGATACATAAGTGGTCTTTTCGTGTCACCTACTGCCCTTAATATTGCCGCTCCATAGTTATAAAGCATAAAAAATGGCATACCACAAAAATACAGTCTTAAATACAGTGCTGCCTGTCCAATTACATCATCTGGTGTGTCAATAAGGACAAGTGCCTCTCTTGCGGCAGCAATGCCAATAATGCACATAACAACACCACTTATTGCCGCAAGTGCTATGGCTGTATGGACTGTCTCCGACATTTCTTTAGCTTTGCCTGTTGCATAAAATCTTGCCGCAAGTACATTTGCTCCTAGTGAAACACCTATAAAAAGATTGGTAAACGTACTAATCAGTGCCGTTGTGGAGCCTACCGCGGCAAGTGCAGTACTGCCTGTGAATCTTCCAACAACAATTATATCTACAGCATTAAACATAAGCTGTAACATACCTGAAAGCATTAACGGAAGTGCAAAGGAAATTAGCTTATCCATTAATGTACCATTACACATATCTATTTCATATTTATTATTTTTCACAACTTTATCCTCTTTCTATATATAAACAAGAATGTGCAACGCACATTCTAACACCGAGCACAGCCGCTTACGACATACTACAGCTTCGAGCGAGTGTGCATCATCGGCACATAACATCTGTTAATAATCAGAAAGACATTACTACATTTTATTAGCAGAACTTCTGTTTATTAATGACTACATCCTTAATCGTGTCTGGACGACCGTTTAAAGGTTCAATCTTAGCGAATTCCTTACAGTCTGTACACACAATGCCATCCATATCAATATTTCTGAAGTATGGAACATCTTCTTCATTATCCATAGCTATTGTTTCATTACGGTTAAGCAGGTTGAGTACATAACCCATAGTAAGTATAACTGCCTCACCCTTTATATTAACCATATCGATATTGCGTATTGTGATATTCTCAACAACACCGCCTCTGCCTAGTGCACTCTTTATTCTTACACCTACATCCGTACCTATAAATGTGCAGTTCTCAACAAGTATATCCTTAACACCTCTTGACATTTCACTTCCGATTACGAAACCACCATGTCCTTCATTAACAACACAATCGTGTATATATATATTACTACAAGGTCCATCTATTGTTCTTGCTATTGCATTCTTGCCTGCTTTGATACATATTGCATCATCACCTGTCTCAAATACACTGTGGTGAATATGGACATTAGTACAAGACTCTACATCAATGCCATCACCATTCTGTGCATAATAAGGATTGCGTACCTTAATATTGTCAATTGTGACATTCTCACAGAAAAATGGATGTATATTCCAGGCTGGTGAATTCATAAATGTTACACCACTTAAAAGTACGTTAGTACAATGACGCAGGCTCACCATTACTGGTCTGTAGAAATCATAATAATCTCTTGCTTCTTCTAAAGCTTCATCTTTATCTGACTGGATATTCTTCTCATTACCAAGAAGGCTTGATTTAGTAGGCATCCATATCTGTGTTTCTTTAGTTTCAAATACGTTATCACTCTTTTTTAGAAGCTGTTCCCACTGTTTATCTGTTACCTTGAACTTCTTAACCGGACGCCATTCATCACCACTTCCGTCAACCATACCCATACCTGTAATTGCAACATTTACCGCATTCTCTGCTGTAATAGGTGATACAGTTCTTATGCATGGCTGTCCCTCATAATTAGTTATAATTAAAGGATAATCTTCTTTGGATTTTATGAACTTAAGAAGTCCCTGACTTTCAATTCTTATGCTTACATCTGATAAAAGACGTATTGGTGCACTTGCCCATATTCCTTTAGGAATTACAATTGTACCACCACCATTTTCTGAAAGTTCTTTTACCTTATCATTAATTACTCTGGCATTATGTCTTCCTGTTTCAATATCAAGCTTTCCGCTTATTGCTCCACAATCACTTAATAATACCTCAAGTCTTTTAAACTGGGGAACAGTTACCTTATAATCTTCTCTATACATTCTTTCTCCATTCTGCCTGTTTCTGGCTTTAACATTTTGACTGCATAAACACTGATTGCATACTATTATATACAATTGTTTACTATTATTTATTGTTATTTCGTGCTATATTTAATATTAACATTTACAATTCAAGTAATCAATGAAAGGATAATATTCATCGATGCAAAATATCAAATCGAATATGTCTTTAATTAATAAAAGCATATATTTTGTTATTGCCGGACTTGCAGTTATATGTACCGCCATATTCTTTAGCACCAGAATAACAGGATTATGCCTTAATAATGAAACAACTGCTTCTATATATAATGATTTTAATATACAGTATAATGAACATAATTATACAACCGAACTTCCAATAAAATTAAAAGAAAAAACAAGACACATAACAATTAAAAAGCATATCAAAGCTGACGAACTTGCTGGTGATTATATAGCATTTTACGCTTATAATTCTGCAATAAATGTATACATCAATGATGTGCAGGTATACAGCGAATAAGATATTATGGACACAATAGGTATGGCACGCCCTTCTCACTGGTACTTTATAAAAGTGCCACAAAGTGACTTTACACTTACAATAACTATGGCTTCACAGCTTAATATAAAGAACCTTCTTGAGCTTCACAGCGGAACTAAAAGTGCTCTTATATATTATCTTTTTGCCAGACACTCATTTCCTGCTATAACAGGTGTACTTGCTTTACTTTGTGGCATTATAATATTTTTTGCTTCACTTTTTATTAAAACTGAACTGTGCATAAGACTGCGCTGGTTAAGTATTATAACTGCTATTGCTGGTATCTGGTCTATGTGTAATTCAACAATATTGCAGATATTTATAAGCCGTGGCTCATTCACATCATATATAGGCTATGCCTGTTATTTTCTGTTTCCATTGACCATAACAGGTTACCTGCTTACTTACGAAACATTCGCCGATGAAAAATATTTCAAATTCTTATACTGGATTGAATTTGGCTCAATCATAATAATTACTATGTTACAGTTAAGCCATATTATTATATTATCCAATGTATTATGGATAGTACATATTGAATTAATTACAACATTTATAATGACAATAATAACATTTATACGAAACCATAATGTTATTTCAAAGCAGGAAACTGAAATATACACAGCATTTATAATAATAAGTGTATTCCTGACTATGGATATACTTAGATATTATTCTACCAGACCATCTACTGGCAGGGTCAAATATTCCATCTACGGATTGTTTATTCTGCTTATGTATTTTGCCGGCTCTATATTCATTGTTACACGCAATAACTTCGTTGAACATACACGCAACCGCATATATAAAGAGCTTGCATTTACTGATGGCATGACTAAAATTAACAACCGCTCTGCATTTGAAGTCTATATGGAAAAGGAGCGCAATAAGCCATCTTCCGGCGGCTGCATAATGATTGCCGACCTTAATAACCTTAAGCGTATTAACGATACTTACGGACACAGGCTTGGAGATGAAGCCATTATTAACACTGCTAATCTTATCAACGATAATTTTAACGACATTGGTAACTGCTACCGTATCGGCGGTGATGAATTCTGTGTCATTTCCAATATATCTGATATCAATATACTGCTTAGAAGAATTGATAATTTCCTTGATGATGTCAAAAATATTGCGGCTGACAAACATTATCCATATTCCGTTGCCACAGGTTACGGTATAATCGATGATAGTGGAATTGATCAGTGCTTTAAGGTTGTTGATTCGAAAATGTATCAGAATAAAAGGGCGAGCAAGAAAGGTCGTCTTAACTAGACAAAAAAGCACCATCCATAATTACTGTTATGAAACACCTCTAGCAGTCAGATTTCAGGTCTGGCTTTTGTGGTATTTCATACAGACTTTGTGGAGGGAACATTTTATTTTATACACCTATAATTTATTCAATTGTTATAACTTAATTCTAATTATTACAACTTATCCATATGAAACTTTCTTAAATCCTCTATTTCATCACATAACTCCCTGCTTGAACACGTTGAACAATCCATAACAAGCCCATTGAATATGTGGTTAAGTGAATCAGTTATCTGCTCACATCTGCCTGCATACTGCTTAAGCATTGTATAATCTGCACTACCTGATGTAATAAAGTATATCTTTACAGCCTCAACTTCTTCTCTTGTCTTATAAGCTCTTATAAGCTCTGAACCTATATTAGAAAAGCTTATATTACTATTTACAGCTTCCTTTGATATTCTTACCGGCTCTCTTTCTTTAACTGATGATATTCTCATCATAAATCCATCCGGATATGTATTGTATCTTACATAATCGACAGCTCTCATAACTGCATATAATGCACCTTTTTTAGTGTCATCAAGCACATTTTCCTTAAGCCTTATAAATGTAAGTCTTGCATATGGTATATCTTTGTCAATGCTTGTCATATCATCACCTATAAGATACACTCCGTCTGTATCAACAACAGCTTTATCCATAGTAAATGCCAATGCACTCACAGCCTCATTCATTCCGCCGCCAAGCTCGTATGCCATATCACTTCTTAGCACAAGCTTTTCTTTATCATTCATCTTCCAGTGTGCATTATTATCAAGCCTTCTGCACTCTCCATATGCCTTTATATTCTGCATTACACAGGCTATATCCTTATCATATAACTTCATACTCATTTATTCTTCTTATCTGCCTCACGTCTGTTCTTTGACCAGTTATAATATGCCGTAAGCGGTTTTATAAGCTTTGAGGCAAATTTCATATCAAGATTAAAGAAATATATAAAAAGGCTGAGTATAAACAGCACCGCAATAACAATCGCTATTATTCCAATTATCTTTAATATTATCATCTGGCCATTCCTTTCTGTCTGGCATATTCAGCCGCTCCTAAAGCACCCATAAGCTGTGGATCTATAGGAAGTTCTACCACCTTAACCTTTAACACCTTCTCTATAGCCTGCTTTAAGCCCTCATTCTTGGCACAGCCGCCTGTAAGTGTAACTGATTCAACAACTCCTGCCTTCTTAGCCATTACAAAACATCTCTTTGCTACCGAAAGCTCAATTCCTGCGGCTATCTCCTCCATTGGCTTTCCTTCTCCTACAAGTGAGATTACCTCACTCTCTGCAAATACAGCACATTGTGCTGTTATAGGGATAACATTTTTAGCTGTTAAAGAAAGCTTGGAGAACTCATCAAGGCTCATCTCAAATGCCCTTGCCATTGACTCAAAAAATCTTCCTGTACCAGCCGCACATTTATCATTCATTGAGAAATTAAGAACTGTTCCATCTGTATCTATAGCAATACCCTTAACGTCCTGCCCACCGATATCTATTATCGCCTTTACATCTGGTGCGGCAACGTGAACACCCATAGCGTGACAGCTTATCTCTGATATGTTCTCGTCAGCAAATGGTACTTTATTACGTCCATAGCCTGTTCCAATAAGATAATCAAGTTCGTCTGCACTATTAAGCCCGTCTACTAAAGCTACAGCCTCATCTAAGCTGTCTTTAGCACTAAGCACTGGATTAATTCTGCTTCTTTTAGTGATATTTGCTGCTATTTTTCCTGTTTCATCTAATATAACGCATTTGGTGTAAGTACTTCCTGCATCACAACCGCCATAATATTTAGCCATATTATTATTCCTTTCTTATCTTTATGAATTCTTACCAGTTCTGTGAGTCGTCAAAATCTTCCAATGTAGGGTCAAGCGGCTCTTCACGGAATACAGTTCTCATATATCTGTTGATTTCTGTCCTCATATCTCTTCTGCTGCCGTCCTCAGGACACATAAGATTATGTGTTACCCATATAAGATGTACGCCGTGCTTTCTTGCTTCTTCCTCAAATAAGCCGTGATATCCTGACATTGATTTACAGCCCATATGTACATACATAATAACTATGTCTATATTAAACATCTCACAATAACGCCATAACGCTTCAACACCTGTTTCATAACCGCCATTAGAACGGTTACGCATAATCATATTCTCATACAGATATGCAAGGTCAAGCATTGCCTGATGTTTATCCTCTGTATTGACCATCTCTGTTGATACCATACTTAACATATCGGTTATTGTAACTATACCCCAGCAGTTAAGCAGCCATATTGGAAGTGCTGTATAATATGCCGCCTGAACACCCCACGTCATAGCACGGTGTCGGTATTCCCTTGCCGCAAGCTCTTTCTTCTTATAGCCTTGCATAGCCATTCTTGTGAGCTTCTTATCCATATCAAGAAATGCCTGGTTTCTTCCGCCTGCCGCCTGATATACACCATATCTGTAAAGTGCAAGTGTAACACCCATAACCTGCGGATAGTCAGTCTTTGAGATTTCCATCCATTCAAGGAATTCTTCTGTCTCTGCATTGAACCTTTTCATACTCTTAAAGAAAGCATCCCAGTTAAACTTTTCTCCTGTCTGCTCCTCAATAAAATGTATTGCATTGACAACTTCTTCTGCCGCATATTCCTGCACGCTTTCCTGCCTGTGCCTTATAGGGACAGCAAGCTGGAATGTTGGAATCTTAAATGAGCGTGCCTCAATTCCATTTCCCATAAGACTTCCATCACAGGTTGTATTACACTGTACAGCACAACAGCCAATAAGCGGGAAATCGTCTGCAAGTGCAACTCCAAGCTCTGCCGCCGGCATAGGACATACATCTGTCGGAACTCCATATTCGTGTGTTACATCAACATAATAGCTAACTCCATTCTGCGACATCATTGAGCTTGTATACACGGCTGGAACTTCAACTGAAAGCCACACAAGATTAGGAAATCCACCCATAAGTGTACTCATCATATTCTCATCAAAAAGAACAATCTTCTTATTAAGTTCCTTATCATTGCCGATTGCAGGGTCTGCCCTAAATATCTGTCCAAGCATACCACATATATCTGTAACAATAAGTCCCAGTGCCTGATGTGCCATACGAAGCTGTAAGCCTCTCATTCCTTCCGTATGCCTGTCCATAAAATCAGGCAGTGCAAGATAATTAAGCATCCAGCGGTATCTGAAAAAGCCTTTTATATTATTAGGTTTTATTATAAATGTAATCAAAGTTTTCCAATATCCAAGCCACCTTACATAGTCATACCATGTATCTTTGAAACCTCTCCATTCACGTCTTTTCTTAGGTTTCTTACCAGTATAGAACTTACCAAGCGGCTCACTTCCAAGTTTACCTGACATAGCCAATCCTTTCTTAACCATATATCTGTATTTTTATTGTTAATTTCTTAAATGTATTCTTTCAGTCATACATTTACATCTTAATATTTACATCTTATTATTCATTTATTATTTTTTAAGCTTCTTAAGCTCAAGGCTCTCAACAAATGCCTGTATTCGTGTCCTTATCTGTCCCGAATTACCTGCTACATAAGGTCTGTCAATTGATAACACCGGATATCCGTATTCTTCACGCATAATATGAAATGCCGAAGCTCTCTCATATCCCCAGTAATCGCAGAACTTTATCTGCTGGTATATAAGCCCGTCTGCCTTGTATTCTTTGGCAATGCTGTCTACATATTCCTGACGTTCCTTAATCTTAGCTGTATTCATATAACGTGGACATTTGCCCCAGTGCATATACTGCCTGCATATCTGCATAAGTACATCTTCCGTGTCATTAAGAATAATCTCGCTTCTTCCCGGAAGTGAACCAAAACAGAACCTGTCAGCAACAACTAACGCACCAGCCTCCTCACAAAGCTTTATAAGCTCTGGATTATCAATCTCCGAACCTACCATAACAACCTTTTCCCTGTAATTCTTCTTATCATCTGGCTGTCTTGTGCCCAACTCCTTAAGCGTATCCTCCAGCTTTTCAATAAGTGCCTCTTTAGGACAGCAATATGTCGCAAGGCATAACACTGCGAATTCATAGCCTGTTATTCTTGGATTGTCTTCTTTTCTGTAGTCACCAATCTGTGTTATGAGCCTGCTTATCTTATTCTGCAAATCAACTGACTTTCTTAATGCTTCATCTGATATATCAATTCCATACACCTTGTTAAGCGGCTCTAATACATGTGCCCTCATCTGCCTTACATAATGTCTTAATGCTGTTTCATCGTCCTTCATAGGAACATCAGAATATTCCACAAAGAACTTTTCCTTGGAACATAAATTCTGTCTTTCTATATTCTCAACGCACCTGTTCATCTGTGCACACGCATCAGGTGCTATTATGCAGTCAAGAAATTCAAACCCTCCCTCGATTGCTCTTTCAAGTATGGCACGACAGCCCTCACAAAGCATACTGCTCATATAATATGTACCCATCTCTATAGAACCTGTTCTTGGTGCTCTAAGTCTTACCGAGAAACAGCCAGGAAGATTAATTAGTGGCTCTGGAATTTGAAAACAGACTGCTCCAATTGCAATACTGCCTTTATTCTGTGCTTCTCTTACAAGGTCATTATTGACCTCCTCTAATAGTTTCTCAAAATAATATAAATGCTGTAAATCCTTCAAAAATATTCCTCCAATACTATATCAAACCAATATTGCAAAGTGCCTCTGCCGCCCCTGCAACAATTCTGTCATCATCTGAAAGTGTAAGTATATTCTCGCCCTTAATATCTGCCTCTGCCAGTTTCATATCATTTTCAATTACAGATAATAATGGAAGCCCACCTATATCCATAAGTTCTATCACTTTCTTATCCGGTATGCGGTTAACTATAACTCCAGCTTTCTCATACATAACAAGCTCATCTGCAACATTTTTAATAGTCTTAACTACCTGACAGCCTTTCTTGCTTGCATCTGTTACAAGCACAAGATGTGTAACCTTTTCCATAACACGCCTGTTAATCTGCTCAATTCCAGCCTCGCCGTCTATAACTACATAATCAAACTGTTCAGAAAGAAGTGTTATCACCTCTTTAAGATATGAATTAATCCGGCAGTAACAGCCGGCTGTTTCCGGTCTTCCTATCGCTATAAATGCATAGCCGTCCTGTTCTTTAATTGCATCATATATCTCATACTTCGCCTCACCTAACAGCTCAACGGCTGACTTGGTATCGCCGTCCTCTACATTTTTAATGACTTCTTTTCTTATATCATCTATTGTCTTGTCCACTTCTATGTTAAGCACTGTAGAAAGTCCAACCGCAGGGTCAGCATCAATCGCCAGTATCTTCTTATCTGGATATTTCTCTACAAGCACTTTAACAAATGCTCCTGCAAGCGAAGTCTTTCCAACGCCGCCCTTACCTGCTACTGCTACTATCTTTGTCATAATAATCCTCTTTTCTGTGCACTATTCTATATAACCTGACTGTGCCTATGCACACTTTTTCTAATTAATTGTTGCTGCCATTCCTTTATGTTCTTTAACAAATGTATCTATCTCATTTACAAATCTCTGTCCATATTTCATCAGTTTATTCTGTCCTACACCTGATACCTCAAGCATTGCTTCTGCATTTAAAGGAAGCTTCTCACACATATCTATAAGTGTCTTATCACTAAATACAATATATGGAGGCATACCTTCTTCCCTTGCTATTATCATTCGCAATGCCTTTAAGCGTTCAAATAACTCATAACCTGCACTTGTAAGTGAATCTGTACTCTTCTTTCCTGTTGATGAACTGCTTCTTTTACCTGCTTTGCCTGTCTGCTTTCTGCCTTTCTTTCCTGAACCTGATAGAAAAGTTTCATCACCAGCCTCATAAGAACTGCCTGTGCTTCTTGTCTTACCTACAAGCTTTGCATTTTTCACTTCCTCGGACTCTTTCATACGCTTTAGATATATATGTGCATTTTCCTGCTTTAAAGGTGTTATATCTCCCATTTTAAGGACACTGTATTCGTCCTGTGTCTGTATTATATAACCGTCTGATATAAGCTGGGCTATAAGCGGTCTTAACTCAGCTTCTTTCATTCCTGCAAGCTTTCCATATGATTTATAATTAACAGCTCCAACCTCTTTAAGCCTTGCCCTGTCAGCTCCAAGCAGAGTTCCTATAACTATGCCCTGTCCAAATCTTCCCTTGGTTTCTGCTATACAGTTAATGACCCATTTTGCCTGCGCTGTCATATCAATTTCTTCATATTCACTATTGCAGTTGCCGCAATTACCACATACTCCGGTTACATTTTCTCCAAAATAATTAAGTATGTAATTTCTTAAACAGCCCGTTGTCTTGCAATACCCCTCCATTACATACAATCTATGCAGGTCACGCTGTTTAATAACGTCTATATCCTCATATTCAACGCCTTCAAATTCTTTCTTATCAAGAAGGAACTTATCTATTATCACATCCTGTGCAGAAAACAGCATTATACACTGTGAGTCCTCTCCATCTCTGCCAGCTCTTCCTGCCTCCTGATAATAATTCTCCATACTCTGTGGCATATTATAATGAATTACATATCTTACATTTGACTTATCTATTCCCATTCCAAATGCATTAGTAGCAACGACCACCAATGACCTGTCATATATGAAATCGTCCTGATTTCTTTTTCTTTCTTCATTGCTAAGTCCCGCGTGGTATCTTGTGACACTTATCCCCATACTGCTTAAGGTTTCATATAAAGTGTCCACATTTTTCCTTGTTGCGCAGTAGATAATTCCACTCTCATCAATATGCTCTTTAACATAATTGCTTATATACCTGTCCCTATTCTTGCCGCTTATATGCTCTACGCTGTAGTAAAGATTTTTCCTGTCAAAGCCAGTAATTACAACCTTAGGATTATCAAGCCTTAATATACACTCTATATCCGTCTTTACTTCGTTGGTTGCTGTCGCTGTAAATGCACTGACAACCGGTCTTGCTGGAAGGCTGTTTATATAATCAACTATCTTTACATAGCTTGGTCTGAAATCCTGTCCCCACTGTGATATACAATGTGCCTCGTCAACCGTCACCATTGATATATCTGCCTGCTTGGAGAACTCACAGAACTTCGCACTTTCAAGCCTTTCTGGTGCAATATATATAATCTTGTATATGCCATTAAGTACCATATTTAATGTGCCGTCTATCTCACTTTCTGAAAGCGTGGAATTGACATATGCCGCATTAATTCCGACATCGTTAAGTGATTTCACCTGATCCTGCATAAGTGAAATCAATGGGGATATTACTACTGTAATTCCTGAAAGCATCATAGCTGGCACTTGATAACAAAGCGACTTTCCTGCTCCTGTCGGCATTATCGCAAGCACATCTTTCTTTTCTAAGATTGCATTAATAATATCTTCCTGCCCAGCCCTAAAGGAATCATATCCAAAATATTCCTTTAATACCTCTTTTGAATCCATCACATATCCCTTTCTTAATATCTATTGCAATATTATCTGCTGTCTGAATAATTACTCTATTATTCAATCCTGTGCAAAAGCCCGTAACACATTCTGACTATAACTTTAATATTAACATATAATCGCCTATTATTCTATCTTAATAATTAATTATCAATAAGCACCAGTCAATTATATCTCCAGACTTCCAATAAACATTACTATCATAATTCCATATAATGATAAATAAATCTGTTATTCATAAGTTAACAAATATCATTTTGCCATAATTTAATTATTATATGTGCTATACTTGTATTAATTAATTCGTGAGTATACAACTTACAGATACGAGGTGGCTATGAATAATACACATACATACTGCAATGCACAGCGCCCAGATGCCAGACAGGGCACTGTAACTACTAATACAGACAATAAACTTATTAACAGACTTGATATAATTGCCAGTTTTAATCCACATTTAACAGATATTAATCCCCAATCTCCACTATCAGTTGGCAATGGGCGGTTCTGCTATACTGCCGACATTACTGGTATGCAGACTTTATATGAGGAATACTCAGCCGAAACTCCACTCTGCACAATGGCTGAATGGGGCTGGCATACTAAGAAAGCTGATAACGAAAAAGGCTTCTATACTTTAGACGATGTCAGAATGACACCATACAATTACTGCAAACGAACTGTCACTTATCCACGTGTAAAATACGAGGGCAATGAAGCCGCCTACGACTGGGTAAGACAGAACCCTCATAAGTTCAATCTTGCAAAAATCGGACTTTATTTTCATAACGAACCTATTAAAGCTGGCAGCATTTATTGTATAAATCAGACATTAGATATAACAACTGGTATTCTAAAAAGCAGTTTCAGGCTTAATGTTAACAGTAATAACAATGTTCGTACACTTAATAATATTGCCGCTGATAATATAAATACCAATGCTATTATTGATAATCTCGTAACTGTATACACAGTATGCGATGATAATTCTGACACCGTTGCATTTTATATAAGCTCTGGTCTTTTGCAGTGCGGACTTAGCGTTAATATTGCCTTTCCATACGCATCCTGTGATATAACAGGTTCAGACTGGAATAACACTGACGGACACAGCAACTTTCTTAACGCTTCCCATATACACCGGCAGATAGATGATACCGCTTACTATGTCAATTTTAATATAAATGGAACTGGCACCTCACAGCATACTGCTAATAATAGTACAATTACATCTGATTCTAATGTTACTATTAATAAATGTAATAACTCTGCTGCTGCCACTATTAAATCTAACGGTATACACAGCTATAATATTACAACTACTGATGATGAACTTAATATGTCCGTTAATTTCAATAAATCAATATACACACCTGCCACATACGACACAATTGCCGGTAACAGCAGACATTTCTGGCACAACTACTGGACAACTGGAAAGTTTCTTAACTCTGATAATAAAGAGCTTATGCGCCGTGTAATATTATCGCAGTATCTTCTTGTGATTAATGACAGCGGCTATATTCCACCTGCCGAAACTGGTCTTACCTGCAATAGCTGGTATGGCAAGGCGCACCTTGAAATGCACTACTGGCATATGGCGTGGGCTCCTTTATGGGGACACCCTGAACTGCTTACACGAAGCTTTGACTGGTATATTGATATATTAGATGAAGCTAAGAAAAATGCTTCACGCAACGGCTATAAAGGTGCACGCTGGACTAAGATGGTGTCTTACACCGGTTCGGACTGCCCGTCAAAGATTGCACCACTTCTTGTCTGGCAGCAGCCACATATAATCAATATGTTACAAATAGTAATTGATAATAATACCTCTGATGATTTTGACGTTAAGGCATATATGAGCAAATACTGGATACTTGTAAAAGAAACCGCCGTGTTTATAGCTGATTATCTTGTATATGACCCGATGTCCGATATTTACAATATAGAAGCACCTGTAATTCCAGTTCAGGAACGTCATCTGCCAGAGGATACAAGAAATCCTATATTTGAACTTGCATATTTCAGATATGGTCTTTTGATTGCCGCAAAATGGGCTTATGAATTAGGTTTTACTGATGAAGCCAGCCAATGGCACAATATTGCAATGCATATAGCACCACTTCCAATTAATGACGATGTATACATTGCACATAGTAACTGCCCTGATACATTTACTAATAAAGCTATAGACCACCCTCTTATGCTTCAAATCTATGGTATGCTTGACGGCTATGGTGCAGAGGATATTGTCGATAAAGATATCTACCGCAACACCCTTATGAAGGTAATTGATGTGTGGGACTATTCTACATTATGGGGCTGGGATTTTGCTGTTATAGCAATGGCGGCTCATAAGCTTGGACTTGATGACATTGCCTTAGAACAGTTACTTATTAACTCCCCTAAAAATGATTATGTAGAAAGCGGCAACAACAGGCAGAACTCTCGCAAAGATTTACCTTTGTACCTCCCCGGTAATGGAAGCCTGCTTCTTGCCGCCGCCAGAATATTTAATATATAACTTAGAATTATATGCGGATTTTCCTGTAATACAGCCGACAGCCTACATCATTGCCAGGCACAACTGGTATATCATTGGCTATTGGCTGTTATAATACATTTGCCGCTCATAACAGACATATCTTTAGTTCCGTCTATAATCTTTCCGTTAATAAATGCTTTCTGCATAATCAATGCCCTGCCTTATTAATATAATTTAGAACTGCTTCTTACTGGTTCACTTGTAAGATTAACTCCTAATCTGTTAAAAGTCCTGGTATCTGCCTCTGATAACATTACAGATGTATGTACCTGACAGCCCTTAAGATCAGGTATCTGTTCTAATGCTTTCTTGGCATTCTCATTAGCTACAGATGTCATCGCAAGTGCAATAAGAATCTCGTCACTATGAAGTCTTGGGTTTCTGCCGCCAAGATATTTAACTTTAAGCTTCTGGATTGGCTCAATATATTCTGGCTTTATAAGCTTCTCATCGTGCTTGATTCCTGCAAGATACTTAAGTGCATTAAGTATAAGTGCTGAGGACGCTCCAAGAAAATCCGTAGTCTTAGATGTAATAACTGTACCATCATTAAGTTCGATAGCGGCACACGCAACACCAAGCTCCTCTGCTCTCTTCTTAGCTGCAACAGTAACCTTTCTGTCATCTGTTGTAATCTTAGCCTGCTTCATTAAAAGCTCAATCTTATATACTTCGCTCTCAGAAGCTTCTTCCTTTGCCACTCTGTTGACTGCATCATAATATCTTCTTATAATCTCCATTTTGGAAGCTTCACAGCAGGCTTCATCATCAATAATACAATTGCCCGCCATATTAACACCCATATCTGTAGGTGATTTATAATATGTATTCTCACCATAGATTTCCTCTAATATAGCATTAAGAACAGGATATATCTCTATATCACGATTATAATTAACTGCTGTACTTCCATATGCCTCAAGGTGGAATGGGTCAATCATATTAACATCATTAAGGTCTGCTGTAGCCGCCTCATATGCAAGATTGACAGGGTGCTTAAGTGGAATATTCCATATTGGAAATGTCTCAAATTTAGCATATCCTGCCTTAATTCCTCTCTTATTCTCGTGATATAACTGTGAAAGGCAGGTAGCCATCTTACCACTTCCCGGACCCGGTGCTGTAATTACTACCAATGGTCTTGTTGTTTCTATGTAATCGTTCTTTCCAAAACCTTCTTCACTTACAATCATAGGAATATTAGATGGATATCCGTCTATAACATAATGCTGGTATACCTTTATATTCTTCTTTTCAAGCTTTTCCTTGAACTGTACTGCCGCATTCTGTCCTGTAAATTTAGTGATAACAACACTTCCTACATATAAACCCTTCTTCTCAAATTCGCCAATTAATCTAAGCACGTCTACATCATAAGTAATACCCAAATCTCCACGGACTTTATTCTTCTCAATATCAGCTGCACTTATTACGATTACTATCTCAGCAACATCTGATAGCTGCATAAGCATCTGAAGCTTGCTGTCTGGCTGAAATCCCGGAAGCACTCTTGAAGCGTGGTAATCATCAAATAATTTGCCTCCAAATTCAAGATAAAGCTTGTCACCAAACTTACCAATTCTTTCTTTAATGTGTTCTGACTGAATTTTTAAATATTTGTCATTGTCAAATCCTGTTCTCATAAAACTCCTCATTAATTATTTTAATTATTCCTTCGTTTATTTATTAATATATTAATATTAACATACATTTCAGCACAAATACATATCAACTTTATATTATTTTACTCCGCTTACTTTAGTTGATACTACTGATGTTAAAGGAACCATTTTAACACTCACACTTCCGTCTTTCTTTCTTGTAATTAATGTTCCGCCTCTTTGTGTATACTGCTTCTCAATACCCTTGTATCCAAGGTAATCTATCGACATTCCATAAGTAAGCTGTATACCTTTATACACAAGTGATAATGTATTTAAGTGGTCGTGTCCACAAAACATCCATTTTATTACGCCATTATCAACTGCACTGTTAAAAAATATCCCCTTAAACCTGGATATTCCAAAATGGTCATTCTTCTCGCCAACACTTCCGTGCTTATATATTACATCATTATCACCAAGCTTCATACGCTCATAAGCTTCCTTAAATTCCCTGACAGGCATATGGAAAAAAGCCATTGCCTTGATATTCTCATCTTCATTTTTAAGGCTGGTTAGCTTATTCATACACCATTCAGTCTGATCCTTGTGTATACAATCAAATCCGCTGTAGAACCAGCCTCCATCACCATACATATTAGAGTCAAGCATAACAAGCGGAAGCACAGCTTTATTATTATCATCAACAAGATTAATAAAGAAATTCCCCACTCCGTAAATATATCTGTTACCTTTAGTGAATATACAATATTTTCCCTCAGCAAATATATCAGCAAGCTCATCCTTATTACAAAATGCACCAAGCTCACAGTCGTGGTTACCAAAGCACAATGTATATGGAATTTTAAATCTGTCCATAAATGCTGTAAGAATTCTTGCCTGTCTTCCATTATTCATAGTTCCAGACTTAGGAAAAAAAGGGAATATAGAATCACCCGTAAGAACAATTAAATCCGGCCTGCTCTTTTTAATAATCTTGGTAACCGCACTAAGTGCAAGCTTATCCTTCTTTCCTGATAATATTCCAAATCCAAGATGAAGGTCTGTAAGTTGTAGAATTTTATAATCTTTATCTGTATCTATGTGAAGATTGAAAGTTTCATTATCTATCTTAGTAAAATTATGAGAATTATACATATATATGTTCCTTTCATTTTCTTAATTATTACAGTTATACATTTAACCACCGTCTTGCTCATTAACTTAATGGTATAAGTGCCCCGACAGCTGATATTATAGTCGATATTACCATAATTATCTGGAATGGGAGTGTGCCTATAACACCACATATCGGACTGCTGCCAGCCTTCTTTCTAGACTTTCCATAGGTAAGTACAAGCATTATGCTCACAAGCACAACAACACCGCTCATAATTCTTGTAAGCACTATAAAGCTGCTCACACCGAATATTGCAAATAATATACATGGAATAGTTGCTATAACCCAGCTTATTCTGTTGCCAATTCCTATCTGTTCGTGAACTACATCTCTTAATGCAAGTGTATTAGACCAGAAGGTTGTAAGCAGTGCAAAAAGTGAGAATATACCAGCAAGTATCATAGCCCACGAACCTATGCTCTCACCTAACTGCATATATGCTAATTCCTTATCAAGTGTTCCCTTAGTTCCAAGAAGCACCGTAAGCGTAACGATAAGCACAAGTATTGATGATAACGCAAAACCTATAAATATTGACTTTCTTATCTTATGTGGGTTGCCATCAAGTCCCTTAACAACCTGTATTACCGCCTGATTAGCTGATGTTGCAAATACAACCATACTATATAAAGCAAGCAGGTTATTAATATGAAATGGTGCTGTATACAAAACATTTAGTGGTCTTGTAAATGTTCCAGCTGTCATAATAACAACTATAACCATAAGAAAACTTACTGCATATTTCTGTGCGATACCTACCGCTTTCATTCCAATAAACACTACACTTCCTGCAATCAGATAATATATAAGCTGTGCCACCCACAGCGGCATATGAAACCAATTAACAAATATCTGTGCACCACCATTAATATTGCCACTGACACCTATCATTATGGCAAGTCCATATACAACAAACATTATCCAGCTGAATACTTTCTTCATTCTTCCCTTAAAAAGCTCTCCTTCAAAGCTTTTAACAAGCTGTACACCTCCATTGTTAAAAGAAAGTTCTGCTATGATAAGATGAAGAATAACATTTACTACATAAGCAAGTCCCACCATCCATACAACATCTAACATACTGTTTCTTGTTGCCAGATATGGAACAGCTATAATTCCTGTACCAATGCTGTTACCCATAATCATACTTATCGCTTCAAAAGTTGTAAGCTGAGCTTCTGAATTAATCGTCTTTGGCATATATTCACCTCTCGCAATTCTCATAATATTAATTAAAACTAAACGGGCTGCTGCACAAACCACAATTCACACAATATGCGAATAAGCAACAGCTTATAAATAACTCATACTGTATTAATTATGTCTGGTGCAACAGCCCTTTCAATCTACTTTGCTGGAATCTGCTTATCCATCTTTAATATGTGGTTCTTTAACCATTCAAGAAGGTAATCAATAAGCTCGAACAGATACTCCTGCTGTCCATCGTCAACTTCTTCCATATTAATCCCTGTAAGTCTGTCAACAAATGACTCGTGTGCAAGCTTCTGAGCTGCTAGTCCCTCGTATCCTATCTTTTCCATATACTCCTCCTCATCTTTAAAATGAAGCTTAGTATAATCTTTTAATTCATTAATTATTGAAACTATATGGTCATACTTATCGTGTAAATAATAGTCATTAATAACTTCATATGTACGCTCTATAATCTCAAATAACTTCTTATGCTCTGCATCTACAAAATCAATATCTGTCTTGTATTCATCTGTAAATTCAAACATACCCTTCTTGGCTGTGCTGACATTTTCAGCTTTCTTAGAATCCTGTGTCTTATGAACAACAGGCTCTAACTTTCCAATCATAATATCACTTCCAAGGATATGGTGGTAAAGCCACTTAGCAAGGAACTTTACAAGCTCAGCTAATTCCTTCCTGCTCTCCTCATCTGTCATATTATCAAAGTCCACTGATTTAACTTTATTAGCAAAGTCTGTATGCTCCTTCTTCTGTCGCATAAGTTCAGGGTCATTAATTGACTCCATATATGATTCCTCGTGTGCAAAATGCTCTGCGGCATAATCAACAAGATGTGCCACAATGCTCTTTACTGTCTTAACATCAACAGCCTGTTCCTCTAATAATGCCTGTGCTTCATTAATTATTTTAAAAAGCTGTTCGTGTTCTTTATCAATTGACTCAATTCCTGTCATACAGTCTTTAGTAAACTTATACATAATATTTCCTCCAATCCTGACATATTCACATAAGTAAATAACAATATGCTTATATATTTCATTCTATTATATATATTACTCAATCTCAATAGTCATTGTGCTATTTTAGCAATAATTACTTATTCTGTGTATGTCTTAATATATAATATGGTGTAAAATCATACTCCAAAGTATCAGGCTTTTCAACCTTTAACACTTCCCATTTTGATATGCAAGGGTGTGTCCTGGCATACAAGTCTTTCCTGTCAGCCTTCTCATATTTAAAGCCGTGTGTAATCATAAAGATATTCCATCTTCTATGCTCTATACGCTCAAGTTCCTCTTTATCAGAAAATGTATATGCCTTCTTGTCACACACAAGCCATTTCTTAATGTCCTGATGAAGCGACTGTGCTATGCTTGATTCACGGTCAAATATGCTCATCTTATGCCAGGCAGCATTAAGCTTTGCCTGACTGCTCTCAACCGAAAGTGCTTCCTCTGATAACACATCTTCTATCTTTAACATAAACTCATCGTTAAGAACCTTACCCTGCTTCTTATATTCATTTATAACATCATAAAGCACATTATATCTATGGTTAAACATCTTAGCTTCATCGACAATATAATGGTCTGTGAGTGACTCATATGAGAATATATCCCTATTCTGTTCAATTGTGAACAAGTTCTTCTCATCATATATCTTGGAAATGTTGTTGCTGTCCTTCATTCTTATAACTACAGGAATGTTAATGCATTTATCGCCCTTCTTATAAAGAAGCTGCTTTAATTCAATAATCGTGTTAGCCATAGAATGTGTGTCGCCCATAGCAACTACAAGATATGTAAAAGGCTTATCAGCATTACACTTCTTGAATATTTTATTAAACTGTAATGTTGTAGCATCTGTTTCCCAAAATCTTATTTTGATATGTCCGTCTATTCCAAATCTGTCATTATTCTCCTCAAATGGGAAATTTAACTCATAATATTCTGCTTTCTCACCTATAAATACATCTTCAGCTACAAGCTTTAAGCCATCAAGTGCATCTACACTGAAATTCTTCATAAATGAACCGATTATCGACTTCATATCCTTATCAAATACATCTATACATATATCAGACTCCGCTGATAACACTGCCATATTAATCCCCTGTATAAGCGTACTCTGTCCGAACTCACCAAAGCCTATAATACCAAGATGAACATCATAATCATCACCTGTATTAACCTGATATACAGGATGTTCCTTGAACATTTTATTAACTGCCATTCTGTTGACATCTATTATATTAAGGTCAAAATTCTTCTCCTCAAGTCTGTCATAATACTGCTTAATAAGCTGGCTCATTGAGTTATCACTACAGCTTAAATATATCTGCTTATATGAAGCATTATCTCCTGAGGGCTTCTGCAAGCTGTTGCATATACTGCCTATAACCTTAAGATATTCAATATTTTCCATCGCATTGTCATCACAAAGAATAATATCTGCATATTTAGTTATATCGATTGCCTTCAATATATCTTCAATAGACATATCATCATACTTCTGTCTGTAATTTACGCCTTTATTCATATATTTAAGCTTAGCTTCTTCGGTCATTGCACCTGTCTCTATCGTAGTTATACGGCATTCCTTTGCAAGTCCGCTAATAAACTGCTTTTTATATGCTCCCTCACCTATAAGAAGAATTCTCTTCTTACCACGCTGGCTTAAAAGGCTTCTTACATAGCTTGCCGGCTTGCGGACAAGTATTGCCAAAGCACCTACAGTACATAAAGGTGCTATAATAACTGCTATGCAATACACATATGTAAGGATAATGGTGAACACTCCACCACCCGCAGTCTTAACATATTCAAGTGCATCTGCCTGGTCAATATCAGGGTCAATCTTGTATGCCTTAATCGCATTCTGGATATTAAGCATTACCTTAAGAAATGGACTTTCCACACTATGGTAATAGAATATACCCTCAAGTACACATATAACAAACACTGCTATAGCTGTATACCACAAATAATCCTTATATTTATTTCGTTTCATTCTGTCCTCGTTTCTTCGCACTTTTCATTCATTATTATTAATATAGTATTAGTGCTTGGTTTGTTATATTTATTATATAATTTTGGCTGTTTTTTTACAATATTGATTTAAAAAAGAATGTGCAATGCACATTTCCTCTCCGGGTACAATTAACTGCGACAAACTACAGCTTCATACAAGTGTGCATCACTGGCACATAAAAAGCCCAGCATATTTTAAGATGTAATGTCAGCTTTCTGACTATACTGCTTAAATATACTGGACTTTTTATGTGTTAATCTAAAAATTTAATGTGTTAATTTAACAGACTGATTTTCACTCTGCCACTTTAATCTTTGCCCTAACGGATTAATCTTTACTCTGACATATCAATTTTTATTTGACTGCATCAAGTAAGTAATTATATCTTTCCATTTTACCATCTAATAAATCAAATATAAATTTCTCTGAGTTGTCTGATACCTGATCATAATCTTTCATACCATCAAACTCACCTTCAAGATAACCTTCCATAAACTTATTCTTATTCTTAAGATTATCTAATACAATATTGTAATTATCTAAATCTATGCAATAACGCATAACTGCCTGAACCTGTGATTCCATATCCTCGATTATCGGAGCAAATTGCTGTTCGGCAGCATTATCCCATTCAACGCCCTCAGCTTTAGCGTTACTAAAACTTCTTCCTATGAATTTACCACCGAATTTTAAAACAAGTACAACACCAGCAACGCCTAATACCTTGCCAAGCCAGTCTCCTGATGCAAAGAAATACCATACGCATACTGCTAAAAGTGCAAGCACAATAATAGCTGGAATAAATGCCTTCGTCTTGTCCTTCTTCTTTTCTTTCTTTACAATATCTCTCTGTGAATCTAAATCTTTTCTCATTGACTCAAAGCCTTCAAGTAATTCCTTTATGCTGTCCTCAATATCTTTTTTACCATACTCTGCACATTTCTTAATAAATGCAGTTACATTATCAATTATTCCTGTTTTATCGGAATCAGGACAATCTAAAGCTCTGCTTATAAAACCATTTCCATAGAAAAATGACTGACTTCCCATTTCTTTATCATCATCATCAAAATAATTGCCATCACATACGAATAAAGCATACCTGTCAACAGCTTCAAAATCTCCTGTAAGAGCTCTATATAAGCCATACCAGGCCTTTGACTTATCAGGATTTTCTTGTGTTGCTTTATCATAAAGGTCACTGGCTATATCCCAGTCTTTTTTCTTTAAATGCTGTTCGGCTTTTTCAATTATTGCATCAGGATCTATATTATTGCTATTCATAAGCTTACTGATATCATCTTTTAAATCTTGATGCATACTGCTTATATGCTCATCTGTCTTTCTGAATTCCTTTGAATGATTATGTATTAAAAACACATTATCACACGCCATACAAGCATACTTTTCTTCTGTTAACTCTTTAACCTGTTCACTTCCGCAATTTGGGCATTTTATCGCCTTCATATCTTTACTGCTCCTTTGTATTCTTTATTTTTCTTATATCAAGCTGTTTAACAATCTCATTACATTTTGCTTCAAATAAAGTATTATCTGTAATATCAGCTAACTCAGCTATCAACCCTTTAATTCTTAAATTCTCCTCTATAGCCTTTGGAGAACTCACCGGATTTTCATATCTCATTCTCTCGTAAAGCTTGTCTATATTCGCTTTATTGGCTGTATCCTGTACATTAACCCTGCATATTTCCAAATCTTTAATTAATTCTTTAAAATCCTGTATAGATTGCTTCTCTTTATTATCTACATCTTCTATATACTTATTGCTTCCCCACAAAATCATCTCAAATATTACAAATCCTAACAGTATAGCCGCCTGTATAAGATAAGAATAAATGCTGTATCTTTCTGGAAACTTTGAACAGAATTTAAAAAATACATATAACTGGACTACCATATATGCCACACTGTAATAAAGCATTGGCATCTTTAGTGCTGCTTTTTTCTTATCCTGCTTGTGATACACATACCAGCTAAATACCGGTTGTATCAGTAATGCGATAATACAAAATATATATTTCATCATACATTTCTCCTTGTTCCGCAGTTCATACAAAACTGTGCATTAGCCGGCATAACTGCTCCACATTCCTGACAATACACTTCTTTAGGAGTGACCTTCTCACCACAATTCATACAGAACTTAGCCCCCTGTGGCAGTGGGCTGTTACATTTACTGCACACCAGCGAAGCCCCCTGCGTATTCATTGAATCACCCTGTACGCCCATTGTGCCACCCTGCATATTCATTGCTGAATTCTGCATTGTGTTATTGGCATTTACTGCCGCTTCCATATTTCCTTTAAGCATATCGCCCATTGAAAATGCAAGTGGAATCTGTGCCATCATATTAGCTGGATTGCCTGCAAAACCCTCATTTTCTGCAAATGCCTTGCTGACATTAAACTGCTGTTCCTGCTGCCAGTTGTAGCCTTGTATCTCTCGTGATTTAGCAAGTCCCTGTGCCTCAATAACAGCCGCATCCCTGTTACCCATAGCTTCAAAACGCTTCTGTGCCATACTATTATCCAGATTCTTTAACTCAATTAAATCATCTTCATTAATATTAACTGCTGATAAGAAAAAATTAAGAATTTAAATTCCATATTCTGCTATATCATCTCTTATAAGCCCAGCAACATTTTCAGAAATATCATTCAAATGCTGGTTAAATTCATTGTAGCTGTACCTGCTAAGTTCCACTGCTATACAATTCTTAACCCTTGTAACTATCAAATCCTTAAAATATTTCTGGATATTTGCTGTAGACATTTCCTGTTCTGTTCCAACAAGATTAATCAGAAGCTTTCGTCCATCAATTATCTTAAGCCCAAATGAACCGCTTGCTCCTGCACTATAACTATAGCCATAATTAGGGTCTTTTACTGTAACCTGGCTTGGTGTTCCCCAAGGTATATCCATCATTGTTGCAAGATTAATGAAGTATACTTCTGTGTGAAATGGAGATACTCCACCTGTAACAAGATTTCTAAGCTTTGAAATTAATGGAATATTCTTAGTTTCCAATGTGTAACGTCCAGCCTTGAAACTATCTAATGCCTGTCCATCACTGAAAAAAACTGCTTCCTGTGACTCGTGTACAATAAGCTGTGATAATGTATTAAAATCCTCCGCAGGATGCTTATATATAAGAATGTCATTATCACCTTCATATTTAATAACTTCCTGTATTGCCATTTATTTTCTCCTGTAAAATACGTACTTTTTGCTAAGTATAGCACATAACTTCCATTTTGGATACTATTTTCTTCTATTTTGGATACTTTTTTCTTCCTTATTGGATACAATTTTTAATGTGTGTTAATAAATTTCCAGCCATATTAATATATGGATTTTATAAATCCACCATTATTTACCTATATTTAGTACCTGAGGATTGGAGCTATATGTCAGAACGAATTAACCAGCACTTAAATCCACTTGTTGGAAATAATATAAGAAGACTCCGCAAGGAACGTGGACTGAAAGCAACTGAGGTTATTGCCAAGCTCCAGCTTGAAAATGTCAATGTAACAACCGGCATTTTCAGTAAAGTAGAAAATGGCTACAACAACCCTACAGTTGATATGCTTGTCGCCCTTACCAAAATATTTGAGTGCGATTTCAATGAATTTTTTAAAACAGAGTGAGAACAATTCTACTATATGATTATATATGTGGATTGTTCTCACTTTTTTGTACAGTAACACTCTGCCTTAATAATGGAGCGTGCTCTGTTTCCAAGCTTTGTCTGCACTCTGTCTTCGTACCTTAATCTACGCTCTTCTGTCCTAAATCTTTCTCCTTCTTTAGATACACAACACCGGCATATATACGCTCTATTGGTCTTAACACACTTTCTATAAATTCTATGTCCTCATCTATAATATCTACAAGTTCATTACTGCCATCTGATGTGCTTTCTATCTTTAGTACTACAAGATTTCCTGCAAATATTCTCTCAGGCTTTAAACTTTCCAAATCTTTATTACTTATTTTATTGTGAACTGTATTTTTAACATCTGCTGATTTTTTATCTGTTTCATTATTAACTGGAAGTCTGTAAAATGCCCTGTTAAGCGTTCTGCCCTGCACTACTGCATCTTTTTCAGCTATTAGTAACAGACCGTCATTCAGCCACACAATATCAAGTTCATCTGTACCGCAGCCTTCATCAATATTTTTACTGTCAATTCTTCTATCAGCACATTTACATAAGATATATTTTCTTACATATGATAATTTATCGCCTGTCCATTCTGTGTAACCTTTGTATACAACGCCATTCTGTGCACACATATAATATGCCTTTATCATCTTAGTGAGTGTTCTCTTAGAAATCCTTCCATTCATCATCTGATAAATCATCTTGCATATCCTCGTCATATTCTCCTGAATGTGATGGCTTTCCGCCTATCAACTCCTCAGTATTATTATCTGCAGCTGGTCCACAGACACGACCCATAGTGTTGAATACGTCAGCCGTTGTCAGACAGAAATTATTACCTATGCCAGGTATAACCATATTGGTTGTTGCCTGAAAACCGTCAAGGCAATAAGGCTTGGACTTTCCCTCATCAAATACTGTATCTGCAATAATAGAAGTCTTTGGCTGATAGTCATACACTGAAATATCTACATAGCCTTTAGTAAGAAGCATATCCAGAATTCTCTGCACCTCACTATACTGAAGATTTCCGACCAATACAGCATCTTCATTTACTGCAAATACCGATATATCATCATCTCTGCCATCTTTTAACTTAAACAGAATACCTGTTATATCTTCTTTGCTGCTATTTGCCTTTGCTACCATACGCAGTGTATCTCCATTAAATGTAAATCTTTTTTCAACTATTGGTTCTGCCTTTTTAATCTCTCTAACTGCTCCATTGTTTAATTTAACTACCATAATGTCCTCCATTCTTGCGCTGCTTCTAAGCGCATCTCAAGTTTGTGCAAAGCACAAATCCTGCGTGTGAAAAATCTTATTTTTCACACTATCCTCCATTCTTACCTGTTATAACAGGTACTTAAATTGATTATCAGCTATACAGCCTTTATCTTATCTTTAGGAACTCTCTTTCCTATCGACAATTGAAGCATAATAAAAAGCAGCCTGATTTTCCAAGCCGCTTTTTTTAATCTTTAAAATATGCTATTTTACTGTATCTGCAATTTCAAAAAAATTCTTCATCGCATAAATTCACTATCAGAACATTTTCCAATGGGAATTTCTTATAAATTTGTCTATAAATTCAGGCATTGTCATTTTCCTTATATGTCCGCCATCACGAAACCCAACATCGTATTTGTCCATAAATGCCCTGTCGTCTGCCTCACTGCAATCTATATCCGTTATAAACGCTATGCTCTGTGGTCTGTTTCTGTCTTTATCACGATATACATAGACATATAATGGTTTAACATTGTGCATATTGAGCATTTCCCTATATATAACTTCAAGTGTTACATCATTCTCATAGTCAGCTTCTTTGCTTGAAAGCCTGTAATAAGGGCTATTCTCATTCTGGTTCTCAACATAAGTCTTCCAAGTCATAATCCAGTTGCCACGGTAGGTCTTAAGAACCTTAAGTATATCCATCATATGAGCACCGCTAAACTCAAATCTTTTATATTCCCTTATATATTTTGGCATATCTATATAAAGAAACTGCCTGTCAAATTGAAAATCAAGCCCCTGCTTAACTATGCTTGTGGAGATGCTTTCTATATTAAGATAATCAGCTTCTATAAGATGCAAATGTATTTTCTTTACATACATATCAGCAAATTTGCAGAAATCCTCTTTGCTTAATCCACATAACTGCTTTATCCTGCTTCTGGACATTTTCGTATCATCAAGATATGAAGATATATCGTCTACAACAAGCTTTCCGTCTTTATATGAATAAGTCTTCTCAAGCTTAGAATCAAGCCAGTATTCAGTCCGCAGACAATTGCACATAAAATACCTTGCCGCAAGCGTGTATTCATCATAACCTGTTGCACTCCAGTCCTGATATACACTAAACAGTGCAAGCCACTGGTTAATCTTGGATATCAGCACTTCCTTCTGCTTCTCGATACCCATCACTTCTATTGTCTTAGTAAATGCTTTGATGTGCTTGTATACTTTAACTGGTTTTTTCAATGCATTCTGAAACTGCACAAGCTGGTGATAATTCCTGCGTGCTAAAAGAACAATTCTGTTAGAATATCCATTTGCACAAAACAGCGGAACAAGTCCCATTTTGCCGAACATATCGAAAAATGTATCCGTCCTCTGGTCTGCCTGACTTATAATATAATGCAGCATTCCACGGTATATCTCATTACACTCAACCTCAGCATAATTAAGTGGTATATGCAGATTATGGTAAACCTGCTGTCTAAGCTTCATATCAGGTGAATACATATTCCAATACTTCTCCTTAAAGACGTCCTTAGGAAGCCCCAGATATTCAAGAAGCTGTGTCTGAGTATAAGTGTTATCTTTGCTCGCAAGCTGCTTACATATAATTGAATACACCTGCCTTTTCAGTTCCATTGGGAAATCCGTATAACCTGTATGTCTGCTTCTTAATTCACTTATTATATTCTTAACATCTTCGTACAAATGTATATTCACTCCTTGTGTACACACTACTTTAATTGCAGTAATTCGCACTGATTAATTCCTGCATCCCAAAAATGTTCTGTGCTTAAACCCCTGACCTGGCATATTATTCCTGAATTCATTGCACCATGTCCGATTATTACAATATTCTTTCCATCCTCAAGCTGTGGTTCCACTACATTTCTAAGAAAGTCACCTGTTCTTTCAAATAACTTCTCAATGCTTTCCCCACCTTCAACTGCCTTATACTTTTCTGGTTCTTTAAATAATATATTAATCGGACAATCTAAAGCCCTTGCTGACTGTTTTGTTCCTTCATATATTCCAAAGCTCATCTCAACAAGCCTGTCATCTGTTATAATCGGAATATTGCGGTTTTTTAAAAATATCTCTGCCGTCTGTCTTGCTCTTGCCAATGGAGAACAATAGCATACATCAAGCGGCACATTTTTATAAACCGCTGCTGCCTCTTCCGCCATCTTTCTTCCAGCTGCATTGAGTGGAATATCTGTTCTCCCCTGCAGTTTATTTCTCTCATTCCAATCAGTCCTGCCGTGCCTCATTATGTATAACATTGTACTCTCTCCTTATCTTATGAAGTAGTATTTCGACGAGATGTTATTCTTATATTATAACACCTCATCTCCAGTATTAACAATGTGTTACAGCTCAATCTGAATTATGTATGTTACGCTGTTTCGACTTTCCTGCCTGTGCAGGCAGCATATATCTTATCTATCAACCTGTCACATAACAATGTATACGCCGCTCCTACTACATTTACACCTATTCTAAGTAAAACAGCATATTTAAGTCCGAACAATTCCGCCGCTATTGAAAGTGCGCCAAATGTATTAAACACTGTCTGCCACGAATAACCTGCTGAATATCCGACACCTATTCCACCTATCATACCGATATAAGGATACATCGACTTTGGAAGCACAATATACATAATTGAAAAAATCAGACATCCAACAATGTTAAATGCACCTCTCTTGCCTGCCCGTCCTTCTATATCCTTTGAAAATGGCAGGCACACTGACATGCACGCTATACCTATCCACATTGCTCTTGGAATATTAAGCAAGTTCATGACAAACATTGCACTTGATACTATAAATGTAAGCTTGATATACCATCTGTTTCTTGCCGAATTAATATTGAATTCATAGAATAAATCCTGGAATGTTCTTCGATATGGTCTGTTCTTCTGGTTCTTATAAAAGATAATCATACAAATTACCATACCACAAAGAAGTCCGATAACCCTTAACACATAGTCCTGTCCTGTAACGTCATACCCCTGTAATAACAGATAACCAAGCACAAATGTCGAATGATTATACATAATTACATTATGACAGCCCATTATCATAAGAAGCATTATACATACTATATTAATAAGAAATGCTGCAAATGGTGGCACCATATTACTAAGCCTTGGTCCTGCTATCAATATAGCATATATTCCCATAATTGACAAAAGTCCATGTGATGTCTTTATTCCAAAATCTGCCTGTCTTAACACAAGCACTGCAAGAAGTACTGTAACACCTACCACACTGTTAGCACTGCCTAGAAGCTTACTGAATATTGTAACAACTGCTACACAGAATACCATAACAAGGTAAACCTTGAAATTATATATTAATATATGTTTTCTTTTCTCTTTAGCATCTTTTGTGTTCTTAATAAGCTGTTTAGAGCCTGCAGAACTTAACTGTAATTCCTGATAAAATGTCATAAAACCACTCTGATCCTTTCATCCCCATATATTTATTGAGTTACATTTCATATGATTTGTACTCAATAATCATCTTCTTTTTATAATTTTAATGATGATGAAATAAGATGATAGGGTGGAGTAATATAACACTATTCCTTGCTATTGTCAATTATAAACTTATAACCCTGTCTGGCATATAATTCAATCTTTTCTACTTCCGAACCAAATGCAGCTCCATCTGCAACTACAAGTACATTTTTATCTTTTTTCAAATGCTTATATATATTCGATTTTCCATCTGCTGATATACACTGTAAATGTTCTGATGAATATACTTCTTTGAAAAACTGGTATCCTGCCTTGGAGTCTTCTGTTATAATATAATCCACTTTAACGCTTTCATTTACATTAACATTTGTATATATCTTATACATTTCATTATATACATTTTTTAATGTTCCATATTTACCGGAATTTCTTATGCCATATATCTCATCTACACTATATGGAAGTGTTTCAAGTGTCTCTCTTGTTATTATAACGAAATAATTGTCTGACTTTTTTACTTCTTCTGCAAACTCTACACTTGATACGAACTTATTTCCCTCATCTATAAAAATTATGCTATTCTTCATCTCTGCCAATAAAGCTTTCCAATATCGCCCCTGCAAAATATGACATTCCCTGTCGCATGCTAATCTTATTCCGCTATCAGCTCCATTTTCCTCATACTCTGATATCATATCTGCCAGTGTTGTCTTACCGGTTGCACTATCACCTTTTATTATTGTAATATTACGTTTTACCTCGAAATCATATCTTATTTTCTTATTTTCTACTATTATTCTATACTTTCCTTTCATATATCCCCCTAGACATATGCCATAGCCTCATCTAATAATTCGCTCATATTGTGAACTATCTTTTCTGTATTAAGTACTTTTATGTTAAACCTTCCAGCTCCGAAATCCATCAAATGCCTCAGATTAATAGTTACATCTTCATTTTCAGATATTTTTAGAAGCCACTTTGCACAATTATTACCACAGGTTGAGGCATTAAATATTTTCTCTTTATCATTTATTATTAATATTAAGGTTTTTGTTCCACCAGATAACGCAAGTGGTGATATCTTACCCAACACTGGACTTTCTATAAGATTGCTGTCAATAACTTCTGATTTATCAACATCTTTTATTATATCCCTGACTATAGGTTCTGTTATCCAGTTATCCTCATATGTATTTTTAAAATATACTGCTGTATTATATACAGCTTCTTCCATATCTCCATAATATATATTTAACATATCCTGCCCCTTTCCTATAAATTAAATATATCTCATCAATATATTCTAATTATCACAAAATATATCAATATCAATAATATGCTATATTACTAATAATGTATTATTATATCAAAGCATTTCTATAAAGCAAATAATCTATACTTTAAATTAAGGTATCTACAAGCCTATAACCCTGTCTGCCATCTGTATTGTTGATGTCCTGTGCGCAATCATTATAATTGTCATTCTACCCTTTAAGTTCTGTAATGTTTCGTTTACTGCACGCTCCGACTCATTATCAAGTGCGGAGGTTGCCTCATCCATAAGCATTATCGGAGCATTTTTAAGGATTGCCCTTGCTATGGCTATACGCTGTCTTTGACCACCTGATACAGACATCCCCTTTTCACCAACAACTGTGTCATAACCATCTGTAAATTCTATTATAAACTGGTGAGCATTAGCCATCTTTGCAGCTTTAATAATCTCAGCTTCCGTGGCATCAAGCCTTCCCATTCTTATATTATCCATTATACTCATATTAAAAAGTATTGCATCCTGTGGAACAAGTGCAAAAAAGCTTCTGCCAGCCGCCAGACTTATATCATCAAGATTATTGCCGCACACTTCAATCATTCCACTGTCCGGCTTATAAAATCCCATAAGAAGCTTAGAAAGTGTTGTCTTTCCAGAACCTGAAGCACCTGTAACTGCCACGAACTCGCCTGACTTTATTCTTTCATTATAATTATCAAGAACTACAATCGGTGCATTATTTTCATCTTTTATATATGAAAATGTTAAATCACTTATCTTAACTGAATAATCAGCATTATTTAAAATTGTATTATGACCGCAAAAGTTGTTTATTTCATTAATTACAACATCCTCATTTATATCTTTATGATTTAGAATGTCCGATTTATTCAATTTTTTACTTTTATCCTCTGTTTCCTCATCAAGAAAATCAAATATATTCTGTGCATATGTCAGATACGCAATAAGCTCCGGAATATACTTTCCCATTTGCAGGAATTGTCTTGAAAAACGTCCATACATTGTATATATCGCCGCAATAGCACCAAGTGTTGTATAGCCCTTCTGCACGAATAATATTCCAAGTGCCAAAAAAACAAGATTACATATAAGGTCAAAGCCTGTATTAGCACATTCAAGCAAAGATGAAAACATATTTCTTTTATCAGACTTTACAGCATACACATCTGCCTCTTCATTATATCTGTCAACTGTTTTTCTTCCTGCCGGAAACATCCTTACCTGTATAATTCCCTGAATAAGATCTGTTATATGCTTTGTCATTATGCTGTTTGACTCAGACATTTTCTTACTTAAGCTTTTAAGCGGTCCAGTTAGAACCATCGTAACTCCTATCAGCACTGTATTTACAGCCACAAGACAAAGTGTAAGCTGCCAGCTGAGTGCAAACATAGGCACTAAGAATACAACTACCATTATAAATGGCATAACAACTCTTCTGAATCTTGAACCAAATATATCACCCATTCTTCCAAGGTCAAATGATACTTTTGATAACATTTCCCCACTATGGTGATTTTCATAATATTCACAAGGCAGCTTCATTTCGTGACTTAACACCTGTTCGTACAGCTTTCCATATATTCGCTTTGCTTCCACGTTATATCTTATGCAGGCAAATCTATATCCTAACAACACTATCACACCTGTTATGACTATTATTACAACAGAACTTATAAGCCTGTCCCACTCGCCTTTCTGTGCTATGTCAACAACTATCTTCATAAGAAATGCTTCCATAACTGAAAACATTGCAAATGTTATGCTCATTCCTAATATGGAACCATAATACATAAAACGTCTTTTTCCCATAGTTCTCATAGTCCGTAAGAATAACTGCCATATTCCGGAATTCTTCTTATTATTATCCTTCTGCGTACATTCCTGCATATACTCCTCCCATATCAAGCAACTGTTTATGAGTTCCAGCCTCAACTATCCTTCCATGCTGAAGTACAATTATTCTGTCAGCATCTTTTATTGTAGACAATCTGTGTGCGATCGTTATGCTAGTTTTCCCTTTGCACAACCTGTCAAGAGCATCCTGTATAAGCTGCTCTGTTCCCTCATCAATAGCAGATGTAGGCTCATCTAACAACAGAATTGGCGTATTTTTTAATATTGCCCTTGCTATAGCAATACGCTGCCTCTGACCACCTGAAAGCTGGCTTCCACCCTCACTTATCACAGTTTCATATCCGTCAGCAAGTCCTTCTATGAAGTCGTGAATTCTTGCATCCTTACATGCATTAACAACTTCATCGTGAGTTGCATTAGTATTTCCATACCTGATATTTTCCTCAATAGTTCCTGGAAATAAAAATGTATCCTGTGAAACAAGCGCCATATTCTCTCTTGCGCTTTCAATATTCCATTCATTAATATCCATTCCGTACAGCTTATATGTTCCGGCACTGGCATGATATAAGCCGCATAACAGTCTGAAAATAGTAGTCTTTCCACCACCTGAGCTTCCGACTATTGCTATATTTTCGCCATTTTTAATCTTAAAGCTGACATCATTAAGAACATTTTCGCCCTCTTTATATGCAAACTTTATATTGTCAAATTCTATGGCATAATCTGAACTATGCCTGTCAGATATATCATTTTCAACATTACTTGTAATGGTCTTATTATGCGATATATCTGATTCTGTCTTGTCACCAAAATGCTCATCTTTAGCCGAAAGTATTCCTTCAAGCCTTCCTATACACACCATACAGCCTGTAGCATCAACTATGGCAAAAGGAATTCCTATAATCGACTCAACAAACTTTTCAAGAATAACGACAAAACCAACAAGTTCTCCAACTGTAAGCTGTCCATTTCTTACAAGCCATATGCTTAAAAATGCACATAGTATAGAAGGAATCCATTGTATGAGTCTTCTTATAACTATCGCCGTATTGCTTATACCTGTTCTTATCTGCTCTGTTTCCACAAGCTCCTCTGATGCCTTATGCATTCTGTTTTCAAAATACTTCTGTAATCCAAAGGCTTTTATTATCTGATACCCCATTATAGCTTCATGATCAATCCCAAGCATTGCATCAACCTTTAAACGATATACTTTTGACACATCACGCATTTTCTTCACAAGAATATTTGACAGCCATATTACAAGTGGATAACTCACAACAACTGCAACAAAAAGCACTACATTTATCCTTCGCACATAATTGGCATATATAAGTGCTGCCGTAATATTTGTTATAATTGTTGCAAAATGCTCTGTCAAAAAGTTTTCCGCTTCTGCTATATCAGAATTCACCTTATTAATTATTGTTGCTGTACCTGCATTATCATAATATGAATAATCTATCCGGTATAACTTGCTGCTTATCTGTTTTCTGTATGAATTAATAACCCTTACCGCATATTTAAGCGAAAGCCTGCTTCCAGCAAATGAAAGTACAAAGCCTGATAATGTCAGATATGTAAACTTCACAATAATACTGTTAATATCAACAGCTTCGCCTGACAGCATATAATCTATGTTGACACTTATTATCTTATTGGCACTCACAATTATCTCATTCACAACAGCATTAAGAAGCAGTGCCATAATTATCAGATACGAATACCTGAGCATATTTTTTATAAAATTATTTGTTTTAAGATTAAACTTCTGATTCATATGTTATCCACCTCTTATTATGATTTAACTATAACTTATTCTTGCACAAAATTTTATTATTTTCATTAAATATCATTGCTTTTATGACGTATAATTTATAAAATTATGCTATGTCAATTATAACTTGGTTAAACCACTCAAGAATGGAGATTACTATGCCTCTTCCACTTAAACCCGGAGAAAATATTTATATAGACCACAAAATAAAAGAAGCAAGCTACGCAATGCCAGCAATGCAGGCTGCACATGACCACTACACCATCGGTTATATGGTATCAGGTGATCGAAGATGGATTGCAACTGATAACATACGTGTATGCCACGCCGGCGATTTTGGGATTGCTAAGCTTGAGGTTTATCACAGGAACTGTCCTATATCGGATGTTCCTTATGACAGATATGTAATAAAAGTTCGTACAGAAGTATTTGAACCTATTATTAAAATAATCGGACATACTCAATTAGATATTCTTTGTCGCAATTATCTACATTTTACCAAAGCTTCACAGAATGAAATACAAAAAATGTGTGATGAAATGTTATACGAATACGAACGAAATTCTGACCACTCACAACTGCTTCTTCAGGGAATGTTTTATAAACTATTCTTCTATGTATATGAGCATCACATTTCAAGTGACTCAGATAACAATACTTTATATCTGAAAAGATTCGATGACAGAATTCAGAAGGCTATGATATATGCTGAAAATAATCTTGAATATGGTGCCAGCCTGCAGAATGTGGCAGACTTTGCCTGTCTTTCTCCATCACATTTTTCAAGACTTTTCAAAGCTGTAACTGGTTCATCATATACTGAATATATAACAGCGGTCCGATTACAACACGCAAAGATTCTTTTAGAAATCGGGGAAATATCTATAAGTGAGGTTGCAAACAAAGTCGGCATATCTAATGCAAGCTACCTTAGTGCACTGCTTAAGAAGCATTATGGTATCACACCGACACAGATAAAAAGAAATTCTAATTCTGGGAATTTAACGTAATAATTTGACATAAAAATAGAAATAGAGTAATATAATATTATAAAAGATGCTACCGATAGACGGCTTAGTCTTTTCAATAATGATTAAAAAATAACCGCTTAGTTGACCAGACTGGGGCGGTTATTTTTTTGATTTATACACAGAAATGCATATAGAAACTATCGCACAAATAACTAAAGTATAGTTAAATAAATCTGAATATGTAACCATGTCTATCACCTCCCTTCTGAAGAGGTTCAAGACTAAACCGCCTACCGTTATGGCAGCACCCGAATTCTATATTAACACCAAATATCAAATTTTACAAATTATAAAATGACTGTAAGAACTATGAACTATGCTCATATTAGACCTTTTAACCTTGGTATCATTAAATAAATTTAAAATAGCTGATATCTTATAAATGTAACTATCCACATCGTCCAATCTGTAACCTGACTTTGTAAACTGTCACATCTTATATAAGATACCAGCTATTTTTAATTAAATTTCAACTATAATATTCATTTATAACACTTCTATAATTATAGTAATTTTCTTTAAATTAAATTATTTCTTCTATATTATAATGTATTAATCAGAAGTTAAAATCTATCACTTTCCAATACATCTACATTATAACACATCAACCTGCTTAAGCTGCCTTCTCTGAGTTCTTCTCACTCTTTGCATAGCTCTTAGCTGAGTTAACTACAATGATAAGACCAAGTACGATAAGAAGAATTGCTATTATAAGCTGAAGTCCATTTGCTATGAACACCTTCCCCCATGTAGTAGTACCTGCTGGGATTGTAACTGATGCTGCGTTCTGGATAGCCTTAACCATAGCGATAAGTCTCTGTACAAGTGCTGTAAATGTTACACAAAGCATAATGATAAGAGGTGGGAAGAGCATCTTGTTGCTGCGTCCTGTAACCTTTAAGAATACGCAGAGTGTTATAAGAACAAGTGCACTTAATAACTGGTTAGCTGAACCGAATAATGGCCAGATGTTAGCATATCCAATCTTTGTAAGTACGAAACCACAAAGAAGTGTTACGATTGTTGAGAAATATGTATTGCAAAGTAATTTTCTCCAGCCTTCTGCGTGTTCCATATCATCTACGCTGAAAAGCTCCTGGAAGCTCATACGTCCGATACGTGCAACTGCATCAAGTGATGTAAGGGCAAGTGCTGATACACACATTGTCATAAATACTGTTGCGAAATGTACTGGAACACCAAACATTTCAAAGAAACCAGCTACACCACGGCTGAATATCTGGAATGGAGTACCTGTTGCTGCTGTACCATCAGCGGCTGCGGCTGCACCTGCTACACAAAGAGCAAGAACTGCAAGTAAGCTTTCAAGTACCATAGCACCATAACCAACCTTAAGCATATCCTTCTCATTCTCTACTGTCTTAGAAGATGTACCAGATGAAACAAGGCTGTGGAAACCTGAAACAGCACCACAGGCAACTGTTACAAAAAGGATAGGGAACATTGTTCCAAGCTTTGCATTGTTAAATCCTGTGTATACAGGAAGGTTCATAGATGGATGGGCAACTACAAGACCAAGTGCTGCTCCAACTATCATAGCGATAAACATAAATGTTGTCATATAATCTCTTGGCTGCTTCATAAGCCACATTGGCATAACTGCTGCAAAGAAGATATATACGAATGTGATATAGCTCCATGCATTCTTACCTAAGATAATTGGACAGAAGTTACCAATTACAAATGAAGCAACAATAAATGCAATACCAACTACTGCTTCTTTCCAGCCTGAAAGATTAAACTTCTTCTGGATAAGACCAAATACTACTGCGAATACCATAAACATAATTGATACTGTACCAGCAGAACCATTAGTTGAAGCTGCTGGTGCTAACTGTGATGCTCCATCAACTACTGTATATGCATTAAATGTACCTGCAACCATATCAGCAAATGCTGCAATAACGATAAGTGTAAATAACCAGCAGAAAAGTAAGAAAATCTTACGTCCAAACTTACCGATATATTTCTCAATGATCATACCCATTGACTTACCTTCGTTCTTAACTGAGGCATATAAAGCACCGAAGTCTGTTACAGCACCAAAGAATACACCACCGATAAGAATCCAGAGTAATACTGGTAACCATCCAAATGCTGCTGCCTGAATAGCACCTGTTACAGGACCTGCACCAGCGATTGATGAGAACTGATGACTAAATACAGTCCATCCTTTGGTTGGAACATAATCTTTTCCATCATTGTACTTTACGGCAGGTGTTTCTGCCTTAGGGTCTATACCCCACTTGTTTGCTAACCAACGGCCATATACCATATAGGCACCAAATAATATAACAGCCGCGATTAAAACGATTACTAAAGTGTTCATAATGTCACTCTCCTATATATAATATTAGCTGAGCAAATAAATATTCCCAGCCTATTTCACTAGCCAAATACAATGAACGCAGAAAAACGGAAATTAAAAATAACTAATTCCATAATGCAAAAAACCTTCGCCTCTGCACATATCTTAACGATATCGTACAAAGACGAAGGTAAATTACATTACTTCCGCGTTACCACTTTGCTTGCCGGATAAATCCGACCTCTCTACTGCCACACATATGGCATGCCCTGTTAACGATGGGTACCGGTTCTGACTACTAAATTAATATCTTTCACCAGAACTGCTTGCAGGTGAGGGCTTATCTATTCCTTGCTGCCGTTTCTCATCAACCAACGGCTCTCTGTAGGCGGTGATATAAATAAATCATTTCCTGTTCTTCGCATTTGACTATTGAATTAAGTAATAAGATAATCTCTTCATTTTAATTTGTCAATAAAAAATTTAATTATTTTTTTGTATTTTTAATGTATTTTTAATTTGACTACATTTCTACTATATCTTTACTGTAACATTTATTATGTTCTGAATGTCTTTAAAGCATCTATTGTCTGCTGTATAAGGTCATCAACACTCAAGCCGGGCATATCTGCTCTATTTTAAATAACCTCTCTTGAACAGCCAGCAGCAAAACCTTTGCTCTTGTGATAGTTGTGAATAAAAGGAATATTTGATTTTTTTATAATCACTCTGATGTATATTATATATCATTTTGGTATGGTATATATTTATTTTATATATTAATAAATTACAAACTTTATAATTATATACATATATAAGTATATGAAAATTTAAGATTTTTTTAATATTTACAGCTGGTTTTATTGACACAATTCTTTTATAACATTATAATTATTAGATAAAGATGCGTGGAGATATATAATTTTTCACAAATTAATCTAATTTAAGGAGCGTGATTCCAATGAAAAATATTAAGGTTCGAACAAAGCTTACTATAATTCTGGCTTTAGTAATTGTCCTTGTAACTTCTGAAAGTTTTATTTCTATTAAGAATATGAACCAGTTAAAAGACAAGGCACTTGAAACTATGGACACATCATCAAGACAAAATTATGATGATTCAATTAAAGAGCAGGTTGGTGTTGTCATCTCCCTGTTATCGGAAATCAATAATGAGTATAAGTCTGGTAAATATACTCTTGATGAAGCTAAGAAAATAGCCGCTGATGAAATCCGTCAGATGCGTTATGGCGAAGCTGGATATTTCTGGGTTGACCAGTCCGATGGCAAGAATATTGTTCTGCTTGGAAGTTCAACTGAGGGTACTAATCGTATGAATACTAAAGATGCTGATGGCTACCAGATGGTCAAGGAAATAATACGTGTTGCAGTCCAGGATGGTGGTGGTTATACAGATTATGTATTTCCTAAGGAGGGAGAAACAGAACCTTCACCAAAGCGTTCTTACAGCGAATACTTCAAACCTTTTGACTGGGTTGTTGGTACTGGCAACTATACTGATTACATAGACACTGCTATTGCACAGCAGGATGAGGAATTCACCAGCTATGCTTCAAGCAAAGCTATTTCGCTTATTTTATGCAGCGTATGTATGCTTATTGTTGTTGCTATACTCGTTGCTCTCATCGCAATTGATATTACTAAATCATTAAGAAAAATAAAAGAACAATTCGAAGTAATTGCCGGTGGTAATTTTGCCACAAAAATGCAACAGCCTATGCTTAAGCGTAAGGATGATTTCGGACAGCTAGCCAATGCACTTGAAACTATGCGCGAATCTGTACGAAGCCTGTTAGCTCAGGTAAAAAATGAGGCTGCCAATATTGATAAGGTTGTAGAAACTATCGACACTAATGTATACAATCTTAATGCAGAAATTGAAGACGTATCTGCAACAACAGAAGAGCTTGCTGCAAGTTCAGAGGAAACTGCCGCCTCTGCTGAACAGATTAACGGAATGACACAGCAGATTGAAGAAGCTGCAAGGGAAATTGCCATAAGAGCACAGGATGGTGCAACTGAATCCCAGGACATCCATAAACGTGCTGTAAAGACTAAGGATGATACTGTAGAAAACCGTCAGAAAGTTAAACAGATGATGGCTGACATCAGAGTAAATCTTGAGCAGGCTCTTGAAGATGCCAAAGTAGTTGACCAGATTGGTGTGCTTGCCGACTCTATCCTGAATATTACTGCACAGACCAATCTGCTTGCCCTTAACGCTTCTATTGAAGCTGCAAGAGCTGGTGAGGCTGGTAAAGGCTTTGCGGTTGTTGCAGAGGAAATACGTGTATTAGCTGAACAGTCTAAAGATGCTGTAGCCAACATTCAGGCTGTTACAGAAAATGTAAACAAAGCTGTAGGCAACCTGACAAGCGATTCTAACCGCCTGCTTGATTTCGTTGATACTGATATTGTTGAATGTCTTAACGGATTTGAAAAGATGGCTGATGACTATAATATGGATGCTTCCAACATTAACGATCTTGTATCTGATTTCAGTGCAACATCAGAAGAGCTTGTTGCATCTATAAGCAATATCACTCAGGCGATAGATGGAATCACTTCCGCTTCTAATGACAGTGCAACTGGAACAACCAACATAGCCCAGAAGACAATCGTAATCGTAAAAGGCTCAGAAGCTGTTATGAATGGAGCTAAAACCGCAGAAGCCTCTGCTGCTGAACTTCGTAAAAATGTTAATAACTTTGTTATTGATTAATTTTATATATAGCAGGAATTATGGGTGTGGAAATGTTTGTTTCCACACCTATTTCATTCCTCTGCTTTATTCTTTTATATTTATCCTTAATATACAGATATACCCGGCTCCACAACAATATGAAGCCGGGTATGATTAATTATCTTTAGTTTCTACTTATTACTAATCTTATTATCCTCATCAATGACTTTAGATACTATCTGCCATTTGTCTGATTATAACAATAAGATAAATAACCTCTTTACTTTATACATTCTTCTTTCTTGTTACAGCAGCAATACCTGCTAATGCAATTGCCATCACACACAGAACAGCATACAATACTATAGGCGAGCTGTCTCCTGTCGCTATGCCGCCTGTTGCTGTATTATCAGCATTATCTGTTGTTACAGCATAATCTGCTATTACAACTGCATATTCAGATGCGTGACTAAAGTTAAGAGATATGTTACCATCTGCATCTATTGCACCTGCATTCTGGAATATCATTCTGCCTGTGCTGTCATAATAATAGAGATTGCCATATTTGCCAGCATATTCACTTCCTATATTGTATGTAAGACTTGCCTTGAATCCAAAATCTCCACTATACGCAAGTGAAATCTGCTTAACTGGATTATTGCCAGCAAGCTCTGATATAACATCATCTGGTATTGCATCAGAGTCTGTATCTACCGAAAGGTTAATATCCTTAAGATTATCAGCCTGAATATTATTTCCGTTGATAGTCCATTTATAACCATTCATATCAAGAACAATATCAACATCCTTACCCTTGGCTGCTTCTAACACATCCTTTGGTGCAACTGTTGCATCTGACATATCAACTGTATAAGTATCTCCAGCCTTGGCAGTAGTAATTGCTGCTACAGCTTCCTGTATCTTATCAGATGATAACTTAGTTCCTTCATTGTTGCCTTTGTTTCCATCAGTTGTTGTCTGATTATTGTTACCACCGGTACTACCATTGTTATCATCAGTAGGTGGAACATAATCGTCTATTTCCGCATCTGCCTCGAAATAATAACTTCCAGTATCTGTATTAATGATATATCCATTATTTATATGACAACAACATCTACCATAAGCTGATTTCAATACATCTAATGTTACTATTCAACAGTTGCTTGCATAGTTGCAATATGGCTGATTTGCAAATTTCAATACATCTAATGTTACTATTCAACTCAGCAGGTAAGTGCAAGTGGTACTGTCGATGAATTTCAATACATCTAATGTTACTATTCAACCAGATTACCGCCGTCCTTAAACAAGGACGTAGAGGATTTCAATACATCTAATGTTACTATTCAACTATTACAGCAGCATTTAGAGCATATGATACTCCAGCATTTCAATACATCTAATGTTACTATTCAACTTAATGTATATAACCCTAAAACTCGCGTAAATACATTTCAATACATCTAATGTTACTATTCAACTGCCGCATTGGTCTTGTAGGTGTTCGCGTTTGTCTCATTTCAATACATCTAATGTTACTATTCAACTGTAGAAATGGCAAGGGCAGCAGCTAAGCAGGTGATATTTCAATACATCTAATGTTACTATTCAACGTACATTAATAGAACGTATAATAGAATGGATGGAATTTCAATACATCTAATGTTACTATTCAACGATTAGGGCGGTATTATATCATTGTAGCATTGCTATTTCAATACATCTAATGTTACTATTCAACACTTTTCATAGTCAAGAAAAATGGTAAAAATATATATTTCAATACATCTAATGTTACTATTCAACTCGGCGTAATGTTCATTAATGCAGGTCACACGCTCATTTCAATACATCTAATGTTACTATTCAACCCCTCTGTTTCAAAAGCCATTACTAATTGCTCATCATTTCAATACATCTAATGTTACTATTCAACCACAGGTCTTCCATCACTTGGCTAGGAGGTAGATTAATTTCAATACATCTAATGTTACTATTCAACAATGTTATTAGGTAAAGATTACACACCTTTTACGAGATTTCAATACATCTAATGTTACTATTCAACTTTAGCAGCAATCTCAAATTTAGATAATTTAAGACATTTCAATACATCTAATGTTACTATTCAACGATGAAAGATATTAATTGCAAAGGAGTTATGTATTAATTTCAATACATCTAATGTTACTATTCAACAAATAGTCTTACATAATCACCTAATAAGAAACTGATTTCAATACATCTAATGTTACTATTCAACACGCTAATACAACAGCTCAGACACAGAAGGTTCTATTTCAATACATCTAATGTTACTATTCAACATCCTTGATAGCCTTTTCCATAGCTTCCTGAATAGCATTTCAATACATCTAATGTTACTATTCAACACAGGACTTGGATTTAATTATTACACGCTATTAAAATTTCAATACATCTAATGTTACTATTCAACTAAATTTCGACTTTCTAAGCTTTGTGATATTAAAAGATTTCAATACATCTAATGTTACTATTCAACATTCGGGTATCATATCTACACCACTGAATTCTATAATTTCAATACATCTAATGTTACTATTCAACTATCTGAGGATTTATCTGTTGTGAGGTTTGATTTATTTCAATACATCTAATGTTACTATTCAACTCTATCCATCTGTATCTGTGTACCAAAATAATCTTTATTTCAATACATCTAATGTTACTATTCAACCTGCATCCATTCTCAGCTTTACCTTCTTATAAGCTCTATTTCAATACATCTAATGTTACTATTCAACATTAATATGAAAATTGAAACTATTGAGCAGGAAACATTTCAATACATCTAATGTTACTATTCAACTTTATCCTCTTTCTTTTCCTAACAAAATCCTGAATTTCAATACATCTAATGTTACTATTCAACTATATAATAATCTATTGCCATAACTAACAGTGTCATTTCAATACATCTAATGTTACTATTCAACGATATATCCCAGCAACAGCATATAAGCTTATAAGATTTCAATACATCTAATGTTACTATTCAACTGGACAGACAAGACGATTAGACAGTGCCGTTCGTAATTTCAATACATCTAATGTTACTATTCAACAAAACATTAATTAGCTTAAAATTACCACTTAAAAACATTTCAATACATCTAATGTTACTATTCAACTCTTGATATAATAATTAAAGATTTAAACAAGAAGAATTTCAATACATCTAATGTTACTATTCAACTATAAGTTCTCATTAGCTCTTTATGTCTTTCCGAAATTTCAATACATCTAATGTTACTATTCAACTGTGAGCTTAACATTAGTTGTCTTTCCCTTTGTTTCATTTCAATACATCTAATGTTACTATTCAACAAGAACACTTGAGGAACTATATCAAGTCTATGATAATTTCAATACATCTAATGTTACTATTCAACTTAAAGATGGAAAGGTTATGTTTGATGTTAGCTTATTTCAATACATCTAATGTTACTATTCAACATATATAATTAACACCTATTCTACTAAGATAAATTATTTCAATACATCTAATGTTACTATTCAACTAACTTCTGTAGAAGCATCCTTCTTGCTGTGAATATATTTCAATACATCTAATGTTACTATTCAACAGGAACTTTATATCGCCAGTTGAAAATCCTAATAAATTTCAATACATCTAATGTTACTATTCAACCTATCTTCCATATTCTCTCCTATTCCACTTCTGATATTTCAATACATCTAATGTTACTATTCAACGGTCTGCTTTGCTATGCAGTCCTCAATCTGTTCTTATTTCAATACATCTAATGTTACTATTCAACTTGTCCGGATTATATAATCCCATTTCGGTTGCTGCATTTCAATACATCTAATGTTACTATTCAACCTTTTGTAGTCTTGCCTGAGAATGATTTAAGTATATTTCAATACATCTAATGTTACTATTCAACTATTTTTCCATATTCGTCTATGCTCATATAATGGCATTTCAATACATCTAATGTTACTATTCAACTAAGAGGAAGTGAACTTTATAAGAATTATGATTCTGATTTCAATACATCTAATGTTACTATTCAACATTGTTTCTCACATTGATTATGGACAGGATTTTTAATTTCAATACATCTAATGTTACTATTCAACTTATTATGTATTTAATTATGGATTAGTTGGAATAAAATTTCAATACATCTAATGTTACTATTCAACAAACTTACCTCGTTACAATATTTCTGTACATAAGAGTTTTACAATCACATGTGGCATATTTTCTCCCTCGCAATCTAATGAAATCTACCATTATCAACCTTATCCATTTCTTCGACTACCTAAATATAATAATCCAGCAACTCATATATCCAATCTTTCAATTCTGTAAATTGATAACCTAATTCCTTTGCCTTATCCGTACATATACTATATTCCGGTTCCCCATTGTATGGTGCATCCTCGCCAGAATTATCAATTATCGCTCTTGCTCCCGTCTTTTCTTCAACATATTCGATAATTTCCTTTATAGAAATCGTACCATCCGAAGCACCATTAATTGCTCCTTTAACATCTTTATCCACCAAAAATGTAAGGAATTTTCCTGCTTCGTCGGAACGAATATAACTCATCTGATAATCAACATTATCAATATTCATTGGAATGGATTTCATAGTATGTTCTACATAGAACAACAGCCTTTTTGTATAATCATCCTTTCCAATGGCAAACGGATATCTAACGGCAATCCAATTCTTTTCTGGATACTGCTGCCATAACGCACACTCTGCCTGACGCTTTATTTGCTCATAAGGGAATGCTTTTCTATCACACCATATCAGTTCATTTTCAATTCCATCAAAATCTGCCTCAACGGTATTGATATGTTTCGGGTTATACACAGATGTGCTTGACATATAAATATACTTATCACAATCTATAACATCCATCACATACTTAATATCATTTGAGCAATATGCAATTTTATCAATTACTACATCGTAATGAGTACCGCTTAATGCCTCTCGTACACTTTCTTCCTTAGTCCTTTCCAGAAATATCCTTTTAACCTTATCCCCAAATGAATCTGATGCCTTCCCACGTGTTGCAATTGTTACATCATAACCTGCGGTTAAAAGCTCATTAACCATATGTATACCAAAAAATCGTGTTCCACCAATAACTAGAATATTCACTGTTGTGCCTCCCTTGTTTCTATATTTCACCACTTTCAAACGCCTTTTTCACCTGTTCCAAATCGGAATACTTGCCCTTTATTATCTGCAATATTTCTTCATCCGGTTGCCACAAATCCGGAACTATGATTGGCTTACATCCCGCTCTGTAAGCCGATAGTAATCCGTTTTTTGAATCTTCAAGAGCTATACACTCTTCAGGATTTTCATTTAACATTTCACAGGCTTTTATGTAAATGTCCGGCGCTGGCTTAGATTTCTCAACCATATCTCCACAAATAATTGCGGAAAAGCAATCTATAATTCCTGCGTCATTTAGATGTTTTTCCACTTCCCAATGCGGTGATGAAGAAGCAACTGCCAACTTGGCATTTGCATTTTTCAAATACTCCAACAAGACATACAATCCTTGCTTTAAAGGAACTTTATTATTTTCATAATAGTTTTTTAGAAATTCTTTTGTGTATTTACGCAATTCTTCCTGATTATACCGATCACCAAACTCTTCGTTCCAAATCTCATAAGAGGCAACAATGCTCATGCCTAAAGTTTTATAGACCATATATCCAGCTTTCCCAATACCAATCCTTTCACCAGCATAATCCCAAGCCTTTATAAACACTTTCTCTGTGTCAAACATCAGTCCATCCATATCAAAAATAACATTCATTTTCTTTACTCCTTTTAAAGTTCCATCAACCCGTTTTCGTTAAAGTAATAAATATTCTCTTTTTTATATCCATACTTTGAATCTGGAAATGATATGTGCGGTTCAAATGTAAAATACTTTACATCGCCAAGTTTCGTCATATTACCTTTTTCAATGTAAACTCTATCACCTTTGGTTTTTACAATGGAATGCCCCAGATTGCCCATAAAATCAAGATTCACAAATCCATTTTCTACGATGTACTTGTTCATATGATAGTACAATTCCTCAAATGTTGTTTCCTTCGTGGCAAAACGCAATAATTCTATATGTAATTTTTCTTCCATCTGCAGACCGTTTTTCCATTCCGGATTTTCAATCAGCCCTATATCCTCTACAACCTTACCATTTTCCATAATAATAGTTCTCGCATAATCTCATCAGATATCACCTGCCTGTGGACTTAAATCAATGGTTATAATATCGTTATTTCCTATAACTCTATCCGAAGTTACATACTGCTTACCAGATACAGAAACTTATGTTTCATCTCCTGCAAATACAAATGCACCAACATCCCAATACTAGAACGAATCCGCACCCTCCTCTGTGAGATTATTACTACAAACTTCAGTAATGAATCATCTACTGTATCATAAAATTTAACTTCTAACATATTTCTTCTCCATCGACACCTATAATCTCATCTTCTAAATTTGCTTTGAAACAAAATGTACAATTTCCTTCTTTGGTTCAAGAATATAAGGTACCAACTCCTGCGGATATACCTTTACATCATTCTTTAAATCCTCAAGTGGAACCCAGCAAAAATCTAAATCAATCCTTTTGTCATCCAGACCATCATAACCATGAAATACTCCATCTAAAGGAATATCATAATTAACGAGATGTACATTATAATATAAACATATCTGATGACATGGTCTTTTACACCATGGAAAATATATTTCACCAATCGCCAGCAGATTATCTACCTCTATTTTAGTGTGAAGTTCTTCTTCAAATTCCCGCTTCAAAGTTTCTATACTTGTTTCCATTGCTGCTACATGTCCACCTATAATGGAATAATCATCATTCTTAGGACGCTGTAATAGAATTTTTCCATTGCGTATCAATATTCCACCAACTCTGTATGAAAATACAAAATCATCATTCTTAAATAAAATATCCACTTCAAACTCCTTTGCATTTATTTAAACTATTTCAACTCTTCTATCCATTTTCCATTTTCTTCAAAAAAGAAATATTCACTAATATTGTCATTTAAAAATACTTCCAACATCTTATCCATTCCATAAGCAAGTTTTCTCTGCTTCATTTCATCTAATGTCAGCCAGAATACATCCCCTTCTTCAGACGAAGTAACTATTCCTTCAAACTTATCTGTCTTATACAATAACACTATGTATCTTGTTTCCTCATCCTTCATCCAGTCTTTTATCCCACAAAGTTTTGGTTCTGAAATTTTCAATCCAGTTTCTTCCCACACTTCGCGTATAACAGCATCTGTAAATGATTCTCCTCTTTCCATATGTCCTCCCGGAAATGTTATTCCAAAGTAATCATCATCTCTCTTATCTTGGACAAGTATCCTATTTTCACTAAACACCATACACATATTAGTCATTATCACTTTTTCTGTTCTTGCCATTCGTAATACCCTTATCCTTCATTTGCTGAATCCCTATATATCATTTCAACAATACTGTCTGCATCAATATCAGATGTAATAATTTTTTCATTAAAAACTGATGAAAAATCCTTTTCTCTCCACCATCTACGCATATCTTCTTCACCAAATTCCTGTTTTTTATCTCTTGTATTATGCCGCCTGACCGTCTCTTCAAATGGTATATCAAAATAGTACGCATATATATCCATTCCATACAATTCATTTGCCGTTTTGAACAAAGGACTATACCACTCATCATACATGATGCCCTCTAAAATAACCACATCACAATGCTCATACCCATATTTCATAAGTTCTATCATAAGTGGTAATGCCTTAGTATCAACGCCATCTTTAACCCACAAGATATTTCTCCTAATCTCATCTTGTGAAATCATCATTGTATTGTATCCAAATTTCTTTTGCAACGCTCTAGCTACTGTTTTTTTTCCACTTCCAGAGTTACCTCTTAATATGATTATCTTTTTCATAATTTCTCCTTAATCTTGCTATTACTCTCTCCACAAATAGAGCCAAACCAGAGCCATTTGATAAAACAAATGCCGGAAACCCGCATAAATACAGGCTTTCGGCATTTTAATTCGTTATTCAAACTCGCAAAATTTGATTTCATTCTGGTTGTTTTAATGCAGTTATCTATACTATGTTGTATTGACAACTCATATATTTTCCACTCATTATTCTTCGTTCCACACATTTTTAGTACAAATCCAGTACCATTGCTATATTGTCATTATTGTGTGTAGTTCTGCTGGCTTGCAGGTTTGTTTATTATTCTGAAAATAATTATCTGATGATTTGCAAGTCCACCTATGGAAATTATAATCTCCGGGCAATGTTTCTGCAACAAAAAATTTTGTGGTACTAATGATTCTGAAAATTTATGCTAACTCTTTCCAAATAATCACCTTAACCCCAACTAAGAATCATCCATATTACTTTAGTAATTGTAATTTCAAGATTAATTCATCATTTGTCGATAGCTTTGTATATTTAATTGCATTTTTTATAATACCAGTATTACTTTCAAGTAATATACTATTATCCATTTCTTCAAACACTTTTTCGTATTTTTCAGACTCCAAAGGTTTTACATTTTTTATAGTTCTTAATATATCCTCTTTATTAATTATCCAATCTCTTCTTTTAATATTCTCATTTTCTTTTCTCGATGTTGTCAAAATAACTGTTACATCATTTCCAGCAACTCTTTCATCACTTCCCACTATCTCTATTGCATACGATGTATTTCGCCCTATATCCATATTTATAGTATTAAATGCCTGTCTTCCCCTATACTCTAAAAACATTTTATTTATCAGTAATACATGATTTCTAATTCTGCAAATTCTTTTCACGTCATATTTTATGACATTATCTTCTATTGAAAAATCTATAATAGATACCAATCTATTATTATGACTTGCTCCCATATCATTCACTAATTGCACAACATTAAACCCTAAAATTTTCTCATGCTCTTTTATCAGATCATATTTATTTTTCAAATTTAACAGATGTATTTTTAAATTTTCATAATATTGTTGCCATTCAATTGGCAATAAATATTTTGCCTCTATTTTTAATTCTTGATTTAAGCATATTTCGGATTTTCCAAAATCATTAAATGCACACAAATCTATAATTTCATTATCAATCACTTCTCTCTTTGTACAATCTATTGAAATATTACAACATTTTCCATCCGCATCCAAAAATTTCCCCAACAATAGTTTTTCATAATTATATTTTTCCTTAAAATTTCCCATATCTCTGTTCTTTACTAACTTAATAGGAACCAATTCTGCTATTGGATTCTTTCTTCTACCATTTCTTATTGATAAGTCACATTCTTGTCCTAATAGCAAATAATAATTACCTTTAATGTAAAAAATATCCCCTGTCATTGGTGGTGTCATAAATTCATTGACATGATAATCATACTGTTCAAACCTTTGAAATGCTTCAAAATCATTATTTTCAATTTCTTTAGAAGAAACATTATTGCTCATTCTCTCAAACAAACTCGACAACAGAATCGTTCTCTTAATTTCATTTGCACCATCCTGATATGTATAATATTTTTCTCTCAAATCAATCCACTCATTCAAAATTTCATGATTTGTTATTCCCTCATCTTTTGCCATTGAAGATAAATATACTGCTACATTCATATTTGATGCTGCATAATAAAACGATTTTTTCAACGAGTCCATTCTTTTATTTTTTAGCATAGTAAGCATAATTTTATACTGACTCATTATTAAATGTCTTTTAATTTCATCATCGATACTTTCCGTAGATTTATTAACAAACCCCACATACATTTCATCAGTTTTTCTTGTAATATCTTCCTGTTGTGAACTTAATACAATGCATACACCACTTTTTCTGGCTTGATTATTTGCATACAATTCATCAATGATGTCTTTGCCTCTTGCTTCCCCACCCATAAAATTATCAATAACACAAAGGAAAAATTTGTTTTCTCTAGAAAATAATTTCCAATCTTCTTCCATACACTTAAGATCTGGTGCAGAAAAATCTTTATAAATCCTTAGTGGCAAACTAACACCATCTTCCTTAGATCCGTCAAGCAACCCTCTATATCCTATTGCATTCTCAATTTTTAACCCTATTCCAAATCTTTGAAATAATTCGCTATTTTCTTTTACCTCGTCTTCTGTCAGGTTCTCAATCGCATTCTTAAGTTCATATAATCCATGTTTCTTTATATAAAATTCAACATCTCTTTTAGGCACTGAATCCCATATAAATTGATCCTTACATTCGGAATATACTTCAAATATCTTTATCAGTTTATTTTTTATCTGTTCATCAGAAATATTTGTCACTAAATTTTCTTTTTCGTCATTTGTCAGCATTAAACAATCATACATAACTGACTTTCTAGACAAATCAAACTCAACTGAATCCTCAACTATAATAATTCCAGCAATATTCATCAACGAATAAAATTCATTAAATGCCACATGCTCCATAATATCTCTCCTTATCTGATGCAATCCTTAGGAACTGTAATAGAAAAAATATATCTATTCCCCCATTCATTTGTTTCCTCCAATAATTCGATGTCTGCATTAAAAGATTTCAATAACTTTTTAACAATATACAGCCCCATACCTCTTCCGTCATTTTCCTTTCCGGACTGTAATGCATCAAATAAAATATATTCCATTTTCTTCAATACACCCAATCCCGAATCATATACCCAAATATTTGATTCTGTTTTCTGTTCAACAACTATTTCATTATTGGTTATACAATATTTTTTTTCTTTCAATGCTCTTTTTTCTCTGATATCAATCCAATAGATTGAATTTGTAAAGAGGTTGTATAGCACATGTAGCAGAACTCCCTTAGGCATATACCACAGTGTTTTCAAATTTTTTTGTATAATAGTAATTTTATTCTTTGAAAGTTCCTTTTTTAATTTTCTTTCAATTTCTCCCACTACAGCTCCAACATTTTCACACGCATATTCATCATAATTATTTTTTTTGATAAAGGTCTTTTCCAAAAAATTATATAAATCTGCTATATCTTCTACCTTTCTCAGTAACAAATCACTTTGGTCTTTTATTGGTAATAAATTATCATTATATAGTTTTATGTTTGTATCATAAAGAAATTCCTTCAACACCTCAAAATCACTTTCAATATTATACATGTTAGGATCATTAACTATCGAATGTAACTCATGTGTCATTGTTTCTGTTATTAATCCATTTGCCATTAATTTATAATTGTTAAATGCTTCTATCTGGATTTCTTTAAGTCCTGCCTCTGCAGTATCTAAGACTTCTTTTGTTTTTCCAAGTTCATCTTGCGTTATTTTAATTTGGGTATCTACAGAATCCAATGTTTCAATTGCTTTCTCATATACCTTTTGCGAAATATTAACATCATCACCTATTACAACTGCTTTTGTTAATAATATTTCTTTAGTTCTCTTAATTTCCTTTAATAATCTCTGGTTCTCTTTTAATAACTTATTGTTTTCATCCTTTCTACGCTTTACTTCCTTTTTAGCATCATCTTGCAGTAATCCTTCGTCTCGCAAAATAGATTTTGTTATATCATCCGCTGCTCGATTAAAATCATAAAAATAGTAATTAAATATTGTTATTATTACTTCTTTGAATATTTTTGCCACATCATTTTGCACAACATCAAGTCTGGAACTAATTTCTCTTATATTTGTCTGCATAGGATCATTTATCGATACATATCCAACTGTATTACTTTGATTCATTCTATAAAACTGCTGACCAGAAGTTCTGTACTGTTGCATTTCAATCCAGTCATCATCTCTATTTCCAAGTGCTCCTATTCTATATCCGTTTCTATAAAGTTTTATACCATTATATAAAGATAAAAATTTTTGAATATCATCCAACGAATATTTTTCCAAATTAGGATGAGTCTCTCTTTTCAAATATTTTACATAATCTACATATATTTTTCCAACAGCATTATCTTGCTTAAAATTATATGCCCGACCCTCTATCGGCAATATAGCTACTAATTCATCAATTTCTTTTTCCACTTGTTTTATTAGAAATTCCTCTAAAGCTTCTTGATTCTTTATATCCGAGTATTCTTTTTTTCTCTTCTCCTTAATCTTATTTACCAATTCTTCATACGAAATAGTAATATTTAAAGATGACTCATAACGCTCCTTGTATCTATCAAATAATTGAATATACTCTTCTTTTTTTCTCCTATATTTTGGAAAATATGAGACTGGTTTGATACATGATCTATGTGTTTTTTCAATAAACTGAGGTGTCAAATTCAAGCTCATATTTAATTCAATTTTTCCATTTATATTATTTATTTCAAAGACATTTACACTTTCAGCAAAATTCAGTAATTCTGAGTCAAATCCTGAACAAATCTGCACACCATTATTATAAAATGCTATTTCTATATTCCTTACTGCTTTATCATATGGAGATATTAAAAATGATGTTGCCACCCGTAAATCATCTGATAAAGTCACTTTATTATCATCAAATAATCCCAATTGCAATGGTTCATTTATAAGTTCATCTTTTTTTACATCAATTATCCATATCCTTGTATAGGCCTCTGCCATTTTAGATAACTCATAATATGGTATTTCGAATTCATCAATTTTATCAGAATTTATCAACGCATTCCAATCAATAAAAATAACTTTTCGTTGTTTATCATCACTTGAAGCAGTCTCAAGGATTAATTTTTTACCCAAGCATTGTGCAGCAAGTCTTCCAATCCCCTTTTCCCCCAGATTTGTATTTTCATAATCTTTATATTTTATATCTGTACCTATATTTAGATAGCCTTCTTGCAATTGTACTGCGTTCATTCCAATCCCAATATCTTCAATCAATAATATGTTAGACCCAGCCACCTTTTCTTTTAGCAGGAAAAACATATCGTCATCTAATGGCACCAACATTTTATCATTTTTTTCTATTTGCCCAATGCCATCAAAAAACTGTATATTGACTCGTTTACTATGCGCATCTATGGAATTTTTTATTAATTCCACAACAGCTACAGCTGCGGATGTAATCAGATCACTGCCTAAATGCTCTATTATTCTAGGATTAACTTTCATTTTCACTTTATTCATTTATATACCTGCTTTCTTAAAAGTAATTAGTTATTTTCCTTGCTATTTCCAAAGCCATCAAATATGGGACCCCATTTCCAACCATTTTAAACTTTGCACTCAAACATACATTCGAGGGCAATTCAAACCACATAGGCAACGACTGAATCGCCATAGTTTCTGCAACGCTTAAGCGACGTGTTTTATATGGATGAAGATGCACTTCGTTATTTCCATAAGCAGCTGTCGGGGAGTATTTCCATCTATGTAAACGCTTAAAGGACTTTCTACTAGTATCACCTTCTTGTATTGTTTGTATTTTTTCTCTTCCACCTTTAACCTTAAACACATCTTTTTTATTAGGATGTCTATATACATTATTTTTTCTAAACCATTCTTCTACAGTTAAATTTCTTGGTACGTTGTATTTAAATTTTCTTTTGCTATTTTCTCGATATATCTGTGGTTTAGGCCAATTCATCATCTTCACAACTGCAGAATCATATGGTAAATTCGTATTCCAAGGGAAATCAAATGTATCATTCACGCAAATTACTTTTCTAGCTAATTCAGTGCCCTTCAATACCCCTATCATAAATATTCTCTCTCGATCTTGTGGCACTCCGAAATCTAACGAATTCATAAGTTGTTCCGTTAGTATATATCCATTTTGTTTTAATTCACGCTTTAATTCTTCGAAATATTCTCGATGTTTTTGCGTTTTGATTAACCCTTTTACATTCTCAAACAAAAAGAAATCCGGCCGAAAGTGACAAATCATATCTATATAACTCTTTGCTAATTTTCCATTTTCCCCTTCTCTTCCCTTGTTTTTCCCACCCACAGAAAAGTCCGGACAAGGCGGTCCACCTATAAACCCAATTAATTCATTATTCTGTCTCTCATTATTAATATATTGTTGAAAGATATGTTCCCCCATATCTTCCAAATAATAATTAATATCATTTACATGATAGCCATATATTGGTTGGTTATAGTTACGTTTTCTTCTCGCATAACAGTATGAATCCATAAATTCTTTTTTAAATTCATTAACAAAAACAATCTCATACCCAGCATCTTGAAATCCCAAATCCAGCATTCCAACACCAGCAAAAAATGAAAATATCTTCATATCACTTCCAGTTTCCTTCTTTTTCCTCAATAACATTATCAAAAATCGTTTCTTCCACAACCTTAACACACTCATCCGTATGTTTCTTTATATCTTCACCCCAGAACCGGATTACTGTCCAGCCCTCAAAGTCTAATTTTTTATTTATCTCATCATCCCGCTCTATGTTACGGGAAATTTTATTAATCCAAAACTCACTGTTGTTGCTCTTTTCCAGTCTCTTCTTTAAAGTATCCCAATCTTTCCCATGAAAGAATTCTCCATCACAGAAAATTGCAATCTTATACTTTGTCAGTGCAATATCCGGGCTGCCCGGCAATTTTTTATAATTCTTACGATACCGGTATCCTTTGCTCCATAAAGCCTTTCTTAATATAACTTCTATTTTGGTATCCTTTCCATGAATATTTTTCATATTCTTATGCCGCTGTTCTTTTGTTAAAACATCTGCCACAAAATCACCTCAACAATCAGTTTTCAATCAACTTTGCCAGTTTTTCTATCTCTTTCATTTCCTGTCTGACATTTATACTCATAAGAGTCTTTACATCAATAAGAATCCCTTGAATTTTCTGATATTCCTCAGTATTATCTTTCCAGTTACTTGCTGCTTCACCCACTTTGAGCATATTTGCATTATCTGGATACTTACTTTTTAACGAATCAAAAGGCATAAGAAAAGCATTATATACTTTAATATTTTCTCCATGCTTTTTCTTAAATTTATCCTCTTTTGCTATATATTCACCATATGTAATCTGTTTGTTTATTGATGTAGATTCTGGCAGATCCCAGGTCTTTCCTGTTACTCCATATTTATAATATTTTGCATCAAGTACATATACATCTGTTCCATACAACATAACCGTATCTGGTTCAAGTAAAGCATTATCATATTTACTTCCATTAACATACCATGTTGTTTTAGGAAAATAATCTGCTTTATTCTCAATGCCAAATACCTTATCAATCATTTTCTCCCATATATATTCAAAACGATATGTTCCATATCTGTAGTTTTTATCAGAATCTTTATCTCCTTCAAAATCAATAATTGCAAGCATATGCCGGAATAGCATCCTGTTTTTATCATTAAAAGTATTGGCAATTTTATCTTTAAGAACAGAACGGAATAACCTTTCCTGTTTAACAATTACTGGTTTCTTCGGCATCATTTCCGTATAGAGCCAGCCTATCCGTTCAAAGCTTTCATATACACAATACTCATGTATTAATGTAATCAGTTCATTCTCTTTTACACTATTCTTCTTTGTAACGAAATCAAGATAAAACACGTCCATATCCTGTACATATGGTTTCTGGGTTTTTATTGTCCTGTTCCAATTGATCTTTCCCGATTTAGCAACTTTATATAAAACTTCCTGCTCCTTATAATAACCTCGTACAAAAAAATCCTTTATAAGATACATATATGACTGCAATGGAAATTCTACTTTATCAAAAGCATTACCTTGCTTAAGAATTTCTGACTCTTTTCGTTCTGTGTTAGCTGAAAGTGTTGTAAGTAAGAGCATTATATCCTTGCGAAGCTCATTGTCATCTTCAGATATATGATATCCAAGCGGAAAATTGATACTTATGTCACCATCATTACATCTTAACCCTACAAATGTATCCATTTCACGATTAGAATTCACTCTGCATTTACTTCGAATATCAACTTTCCTCAAAAAATCACCACCTAGTTTTCATTATTATCTGTATTCTTTTGTTGCATTTTTGAAAGCATTTTCTCATAAACGCTCATTCTCAATACCGCCGCCAGTTTATCTGATGTTGCAGTCTCATATGTAATAACCACATCTTCAAGAGACTTACAATTTTCATTAAATATAGCTGTCTTGTCCATTTTAAAGGCATCATCCCATAAATATTTAAGTACCTTTTCAGAAAATCTGCCTGCCTCCAGCTCTTTCTTTCTGGCAAAATATGTTCCAAGCCGCTTATCCTCAGAGCTTGCCATATCAACATTGATATCAATGACCATATCATTGATTACTGTAGCAAATGCTCCCCAGCTTACTTTTGTACCCGCAATTATATCTTTTGAATGTTCAGACTTATCAAAATTATTCTCTATCTGTCTCATATTCCACCTACGCTGAAAAGCAGTGTCCAATGTAAATACATTCTGATCTGCTGTATTCATCGTAGCCAGAACATACATATTTGATGGTATTCTTACCTGATGTTTTTCATCCCCGTAGACTTCCTTTCCAACCTCATAATTTGAAATTCCATATTCACTTTCGCCCACTTCTTCAAGAGGAAAATCCTCTTCATCTTTTCTGTCAAGCAACTGGAATACTTCTCCGAATATTGCAGGAGCATTACCTCTGTTTAATTCTTCTATGACAAGATAATAGTAGTTACCAGGATCATTTTGTGCATTCTTGAGCAACTTAGTAAATGGTCCAGGAGTAAATACATATTTCAGCTTATCGTTACCATCCTTATCTTTTTCCACTCTCGGCAATATTTGTCCCACAAAATCTGAATATGTATAATCCGGATGAAAAACCACTCTCTCCATGCATTTTTCATCATCACAATATTTTGTCTTTATTTCATGACTTTTTCCAGCACCTGGAACGCCATAAAGAAGAATATTTTCTGCTCCTGTTTTACGCTTAACAGATTCTTTATTTTCTTCCAGTACATTATCACCCTCAGAAATAGAGATTCCGTATGTATTTTTATTGAGACACCTATATATATTCAAAGCCTTCTGTAATTCTGTGGAGTATGACTCATTCAATCCTGCTGCTTTGATAATATCTGGTGCCTTGAATTCATTTTCGATTATATTTTTGCCATATTTTATTCCAAAAATATGTATAGATGCTACCTGCATTTTATCTTCTGCATTGCCATACATTTCTTTAAGAATAGTCCCCAATTCATCAACTGTGAATTTCTTGTTTTCTATTTCTGCATTTTTAATTTCAATAAGTTCCTTTATATCTACTTTTGTATTTGTCGGCAGCTTATAAAATTTATTATTAAGTGCTGAAATATTAAACTCTCCACGAGTTTCATCATTGGCTTTAATGCCTATACAATCATAAACCAGCTTTTCTTTATGCTTCAGAATCACCAGATAATCTCCTGTATGCAATAATCTTCTGAAGCTGACAAATGCCGGATCATCTATTGTAGTCAATGACAGCTGTACCTGATCTGCCTGCTCTTTTCTTCTACTTCTCACTATACTCGCACGCACACATCTGCTTTTTTCATCACCAAAGCTGATACCGCTCTCTTCACCATCTGCAAGATACAGGACATTATCCTTGTAAATATAAAGAGGTATCTGTGTTATAAAATATTTTTTTAACTGCTCATCCCTGTCATTATAATCGCACTTAAAATAGCCATCTGCCATAAGATAAGGGAACATATTCATCTGTTCTCCTGATATTGCTATATGGGTCTGATTTGTTGTTCTGCCTTCATCCAATGTGTTAGATGCTTCCAGTCTTTTTACCATTATTCCATCATATTCATTTGCTGAACTCTCCGGAACTATGTTCTTTATTATCTCTATTGCCTCTGTAAACTCCATCAGTCATTACCACCTTTCATATAGCTTTTTATCACATGTGCTATCGCTCTTCCCAGAAGTGGAGGAACAGAATTTCCTATCTGCATATAAGTCTTCGTATATGCACCTCTGAAAAAATAATCATCAGGATACGACTGCACCCTTGCTGCCTCCCTCGGTGTGAGTCCTCTTGCCTGTGTTGGATGAATATACATATTACAATCAAACTTCATATGCGCTGTTATTGTTTTACAAACCTTATCATTTTCAAGTTTAAAATATTTATCTTTAAAAATACCATTTCTTCTGGCATATGGCATAATATCTGCAATTTTCGGATCATCTGAGCGGTCTCCCGGCTCCATGCGGCCATAAATTTCTATATCACGGTCATTGTTATATCTCGCTTTATGATTTGATACTACATTAACCACCCTGTCCTGATTAATATACGAAATATAATCATTGGTTTCTGTAATACTATTTTTTTCTATTTTGTATCCGCTCTCTATTGAACCACTTTCTGTAGAATTTTTTACTCTTGAAGCTTCCAGCTCCCTAAGTGCAAATAGCGCATTCCCAAGATTATGTTCCGGTATATTTTCACTTAATGCAAATATTTCATTAAAAATTTGTTCATTATCTACTCCCAGGCAATTTCCTATATATATAAGTCTTTCCCTGTTCTGCGGAACCCCAAAATTCTTGGCATTCAATATATGGCATTCTACCGAATATCCAATAGCTCGAAAATCTTCTTTTACCTGTTCAGCTACAGATAACATTCCCTTAACATTTTCCATAACAAAAAATTTAGGGTGTACTTTTTTTACAACTTCAACATAACTCTTATACAGATGATTTCTAGGATCATCTATCAATCTCTGTCTGTTAGCCATACTAAATCCCTGACATGGTGGCCCACCAACAACAATATCAACGTTTCTGCCTGCAAGTAGCTTATCAAGATTTTTTACCACATCTTTTATATCACCTAACACTATATGATCCCTTGGTGTCTCAGGATGATTGTGTGCATATGTGTCCACACAACAATCCTGTATATCATTTGCCAGACTTGTCACAAATCCTTCCTGTGTAAAGCCTAATGACAAGCCACCTGCCCCACAGAACAAATCTATCATCTTTAACGAATCATCACTTACATTTTTTCTGGCATTTTCAATATATGTATTGCAATATTTACTTACAGGACACTTATAGCATTCCTGTTCTTTTTCATTACATATAAAAGCCAGTCTTCTAAATGCTTCCATTAGTTCCGAATCATTATCCACATCAGTCTTATATAGATCTGCCCTGTCATTAAGGAATTTCTCTGTTACAGGCTTTGTAACTCTTTTTAGGCAGACATCTACATGATTATTCTCCTTATCGCCCAATCCAGCCTTTATAAAAGATATAAATTCACCTTTATCATTTTTGTATTCCATATCAGTCTTTCCACTCTCCAAGATTTATTAATGTTGCCTTTACCGATTGGGCAACAGCTTTTGATACATTAACTGTAACTGCATTTCCAAACTGTTTATATGCCTGACTGTCAGATACTGGGATTACGAATGAATCCTGAAATCCCTGCAATCTTGCACACTCACGCGGAGTAAGTCTTCTTACCCTTCCATTCTGGGTTACATAGTTATCCTGGCATGCTCTGTGCATCTTCGCCATAGTTGCACACAAAGGTCTCGCAATCTTCAAATCTATTTCCGATTTTGCCTTATATCCACCAGTTCCATCTGATAATATTGTAGGCAATATTCTATCTGACAGGAAATATTTATCATCAACTTCTGGTTCCAGTAAATCCTGCAATGTTTTATTAAGTTTTTTCTTTTCTGGAAATTCAAATCTTGCATTCTGATTATCAAAACATACAATATATGTTCTGTTTCGTGTCTGAGGCACTCCATAATCAGCTGAATTTAATATGTCACAGAACACATTATATCCAAGCACATCATGTAATATTCTGTATATTTCTTTATATGTTTCTCCATTATTATGTGTTCTCAAGGATCTTACATTTTCAAGAATAATTGCCTTCGGTTTCTTTCCTTTTTTTATTTTATCATCCACAATCTCTGCTATTCTGAAAAACAATGTTCCTCTTGCATCTTCAAACCCTTTTTGCTGCCCCATCATACTAAACGGCTGGCACGGAAAACCACCTATCAGGATATCGCAGTCTGGTATCTCCTCTAATGGAATTTCATTTATATCTCCAAGAACAATATGTTCTCCAAAATTAGCCTTATATGTCTGCACAGCATATTTATCAAAATCATTTGCCCATATTATATCATAGCCTGTATCTACAAACCCTTTATCAAGTCCACCAAGCCCACTGAAGAATGAAACTACTTTCATTTATTTTTCCTCCTCAAGCTTATTATTTTTTATGTAATCTCTGATCCACAATCCAATTTCCACAGAGGCAGTTTTCCCTTCATTACGCAATAATGTCATAAATTCATCTTTTACTGCCGGTTCAATTGAAATTTCTATTTTTGCAGTTTTTATTCTACCTGCCGGTCTTCCACAATTGCTTTTCTTTTTATTAGTCATTGCATTCTCCTCCGTTTAATAAACATATTATATAATGTTTTTATCAGGGTGTAAATACATTCTTTATTAAAATTTATATATACACTTTCTTTTCTGCTTGATATAATAAATATAAATCTACAGAAGGGAATACAATTACATGTATAGACAAATCATTGATACATTAAACCAATTTCTGAATTACATACATATCCCTGGCACACCACTTAATCCAGATGCTTTTCAAGGAATATTGGTAAAGAAACTTTCAAACCAGAATATTATAAAAGATAAGCGAAGAATTAATGCCGGGGATACTTCTTCAACGGTAAACCAGACACATATTGATGTTACTGGTAAACAAGGCATGTTATTTTTCTTTGAAGAACTGAATAATGCAACAACCTCCGTACAAAGCATTGATATTGATATATACGATAACAATTTCAGATACCTTCATGAAATCGACCAGCCCTCTGGCAGGACGGATTTAAACGGAAACACTTACTATGTACGTTCCAATATCAATCTGCCACAATACTTAACAGATTTCAATTTTACTCTTCACAGTTCTGCATATAAAAAATATGGTCATACTGGTGACCAGGTACAAATAAACATCCCAGATTCTGAAGAGTCTTTTACCCAGCTTCAGAGATTTGCATTCCAGGATGATGCTCTTGTTATGCTAAGATATGATTACTTGAGATATGTTGCTATTCTCATTCCGTGTGAATTATGCAACAACCTGTACTCTATTACAAACACACATGGTACCCATAATGTAAATTATGTAGCAATGAATCCTTCATATAACCCAGTATTAGCACACCAGATCCAGTATAATATTATTTCAAATGATGTAAGTTGCGATGATGTTGAAGCCATAACTTTGCAACGCACTCTAAATAATAACCCATGTGCCGGTACAGATGTTGAAAAGATTGTAAAAACCCGTGTTTCGCAAGGCTCTTTCCGCAGACTGTTACTTCTTGAACGTCATCACTGTAATCTTTGCGATATTTCCACCACATCTGTATTACGCGCAAGCCATATTAAAGAATGGGCTGAATCCTCAAAAGAAGAACGTATAGACGCAAACAATGGTTTGCTTTTATGCGCTAATCACGATGCCCTATTCGATAGACATCTAATATCTTTTGAACCTAATACAGGAAATATCTGCATTTCAAAATCAATTGACGATGATCAGCGAAATGCCTTAAATCTTTCTAAATCCGCCAGAATTTCTATGAATGATCGAATGAAGGCATACATGCAGATACACTACAAAAAATTTATTGAAAAAGAAAATCAGTAATTTTCCAATTGCGAGATGTACCTACATACATCTCGCAATGTTTTATCTCCGCATATCCCATATCTTGTCTTTTGCTTTTTCTGTATTAGTATCTCTACTAACTCTCTCATCATAAATCCTCTGAAACTCCTCATAAAGCTCATCTCCATCCAGTTTTATCCCCAGCCTTTTCATTACATCTGAGAACAGTCTTATGCTTCCACTCACATCAGCTATATCAAATCGAAATACATCTGCCTTAACAGAATCACTGACATTCTCATAACCACCAAGCTCTGATATTCTACTAACAATCCAGCCAGCTTTGTCCACAGATTCAGTCTCTCTAGTTTCCACATATTCACTTTTATCTGTTACATCAGTTATACTTTCGTCCATTCTTGCCAAATTCACATCAGCCAAATCAAGAATCTCTGGTGTTCCTATGCCATCTAAATCAGTCTGTTGTTTTCTAACTCCATCAGTTGGCTCTTTCTGTCTGCCTATTTCATTCTGATTATTGTCTGGATTCACTACCTCAACATTCGTCTCCGGCTCAATAGCCACATCTTTCTTGGACACAGCCTCATCTTCCATCCCCGGTATCTCAATATCCCTGTCAGCAACAATCTCCTCCTTCCCCGACATCGCATAATAAACTGTATACAAATCTTCTTTTATAATGTCATCAGCAAGCTGTATCTGCCTCTTAATTTCCCTTTTCTCCTGCTTCAGTTCGTCCAGTTCTTCCTGCACTTCCACATGCCATATCTGATATTCCCGGTACTGCTCTTCATTCTTTATACTGCGTTTCCGGCTAGAGCTTTCTCTGTATATCTCCTTCTGTCTGTCCTCAATCTGCTGAATCCTATCTTCTTTCTCACTTATGAAATCCACAAGCTCCACAATACTTTTGATGTCATTATTCACAAGCAGCAAATATTCATCCTGTAACTGATGAAACCTCTTCAAATCCTCTGCATACTTTGCTCCACCAACTACAAAACGCTTCTGTTCTACAACCCTTAATCTGTATAGCTTTGCATAAAGCTTCTTCTGGAATGGTGACAGCTTCGCCCTGTGTAGTCCCCTGATATCCGACGAATAAAAGTAAGGCTTTGCCATCCAAGGCATATCCACATAATGCCGTAACATATCTTCTGAAAACATCTCGTCCAGCTTTGCCAGTTTATGATAATACCGAAATCCCGGTGCCTGCACCTCCATCCATGCGTCTTTCTTAAATACATATCCAAGTCTTTTCATCAGATATTTAAAATGCTCCACATTCCCGGCTGCATATGCACACATCTTGGCATCCCTTAGAATTATCTCTTTCATTGACATTTCCTTTTCCCACTTGTCCCTGCTGATATTTTTTGGATTCCTGCTGTACTCTGCCGGCATAATGGAAAGTCCAAGTTCATCACAATATTTATTTGTAATAGGCTGAAGATAATTCTTCCAGTTGCCTTTCGGTGAATTGTATTTCTTGCCAGTTGTCATGCTGACACTGTTCCAGATCAGATGCCCATGCATATGTTCCCTGTCAGTATGGACTGCATACACCGCCTCATAATCATCACCAAGCACATCCTTTGCGAAATGCTCGAGGACATACATTGCCTGCTCTGCTGTTACTTTTTCCTCCGGTGAAAACGATATGATCACATGATAGCCCTGCCTTTTACCTGTCTTATGAAATATATTCTTTGTCTCTTCCATCTGCTCAAATGCTGTATCTGGCAGGCAGTTAATACCGCCCAACAGTATACATTCTTCTGTCTTATCCGGATTCTGGATATATTCCAAAGCATTCTTCAGGTGCGATGCTGGATTTCTGCCCTCTGACTCCTGTATATTTAAGATCTTTGTAATCGCCATACTTCCAGCACCTCCCCGAATGTTTTCTTTATATCATCCAGACTGTTCTGCAATTTATCAATATCGCTGTAATACAATCTTCCCTGTGAATTGCCAAGCTTTACCGCCTGATTAATATTATTTGCAATACCTGCTATGATACGGATTGCTCTTGCCCTGTCCTCAGGATAACTTGTATCTATGTTACCGCCTGTCCGGATCAATTCTCTTATATAGGCACTTGCTGTCATTCCAGTCCTATTAAGTGCCGCTTTCAGAATATCCATATCTTTTTCTGACACTTTCACAGATACCTTATGATCTTTCCTGTCAGACTTGTATCTTCTCTTTCCATCTGCCATACGTTTCTCCCCTTTCGTAATTCTTCAATGCTGTATCAAACCAATCTCTTTTTATCTGTACCATTGCTTTTTTCATCCTTTCTAAAAGTAGTGTTCACTGGTTTTGCAAGATGCGGAAAAGGTCGGACCTTTTCCCGAAAAAATATAAACGCCATCAGCGTTTACATAATTTTTCGCCTTGGCAGGAGCACCTGCACCCTGTATATAATATGTGGTGGTTAATGTACCACCACAATTACTGATATGGTGGCACTTTTTGCCCCCACACTAATGAAACTGCATCACTACATCCATAATAACGATTTCCTCTGCCATCATCCTGGTCTGTGTTCTTAGCTGTAACTGTTCTGTAAAGGAATTTGGATTCTTTGGCTTATGCTTTTTCAGCCACTTAGCTTCAATATCATCGAGCAGCTCATATGCTGTATCATTGACTTCATCTGCTCGCTCTTCAAGCTCCCCGAACCGCACCAGACTCTTATATCTCATTGGATATTCTTCCTTGATATATTTAATCCACATCCGCCCATACTTTCCTGCTTCTATATCTGCCTTCTCTGTCCCTGCGACAAGAACCGGATAGAAGATTCCATCCCTTTCTTCATATGGGATACCTAGCTTTTCAAATGTTGTCTTATTCATAATGATTACCGCCTTTCTCATCACTTTGCAGAATATCAAGCACATGCTTTAATGGAACCAGCAGTTCTTCAACATCTATACCTCTGTCTGCTTCATCTAATGTCTGTAATTCTTCCAGTATCGTATCAAGATGCACCTGTACTTTCTTTGCCACCTTCATTCCACCAACAACCCTGATTTCATGCTTCAGAAGACATTGGATGATATAATCCTGTTTTGAAAGTCCGCTGAGTGAAACCTTCACATTCAGCTCCTGTGCTTCCTCCGGCGACATACGAAACGCTACTACAACATTTCTCCATCTGTTCTTGGCATCCAGCCTTTTCTCGCTCATAATAATCTGCTCCTTCCGATATAAAATCTATTCTTTTAATTTCTGCTTCATATATCCAGCAAAACTTTTACCCGCATTATCATACTGCCTTGTACTTATCAATGCTTATAATCTTTTCCGCAGCCGCATCCATATCAATCATAGATGCTGTTTCCTCTGCCTGCATAATGTCTGCATCATCATCCTGCTCTTCACAATCCTCAAAGCTTGCATTGACAGCATCAAGTCTGTCTGCCATTGCCACCTGCTTTGATGGAAACAGATGTGAATAACGATATGTGATATCAATACTCTCATGGCCAACCCTGTCAGCTATTGCAACTGCGGAGAACCCAAGGTCAATCAGATGTGAAATGTGCGAATGCCTAAGATCATGAATTCTGATTTTCTTCACACCTGATAACTTACAACCACGCTCCATCTCATGATGAAGAAAGCTCTTTGTTACCAGAAAAATCCTGTCTGTTGGTGTCTGGTCATATAACATTGCAAAATATTCCTGCATTTCTTCGGCAAGGAACTTCGGCAGCTTGATTGTTCTGTTGCTCTTAGGTGTTTTTGGTGTTGTAATAACATCCTGCCCCTGCAGCCGCTGATACGATTTATTTATTCTGACTGTGTTCTTTTCAAAATCAAAATCTTCCATCGTAAGTGCAAGCAGCTCACCTAATCTCATTCCCGTCCAGTACAGCATTTCAAATGCATAAAATGAAACCGGCTTATCAATCACCGCTTCTGAAAACTTCTTATATTCTTCAGTTGTCCAGAAAAGCATTTCCTTCTTTTCTTCCCTGCCCATATTTCCAGCCTGCCTTGCCGGATTTGATTTCAGATTATAAAACCTGCACGCATGATTGAATATCGCACTTAAGATGTTATGCATTGTCTTCTTATAAGTCTGGGAATAACATTTCCCATTCTCATAACGGAATGCTACCATCTCATTCTGCCACTTGCGTACATCTCCCGGTGTAATCTCATTCATCTTAAGATTCCTGAAATATGGAAGTATCTTTGTATCCACAATGTGTTCTTTTGTAAGCCACGTGTTGAGTTTGACATAATTTTTCACATCCTCTGTATACAGCTTCCAGAACTCTCCAAATGTCATATCCAGATTGTTCTCCTGCCGTATTTTATAATTCCTCTCATAATCAAGTGCTTCCCTCTTTGTTACAAAGCCTCTTTTCTTTATCTGTTTGTTTTCCCCAGTCCAGTCCTTACAATAGAATTTGACGAACCAGGTGCCTGTCTTACTGTCTTTATAAGATGGCATATTCATCATCTCCTTCTTTCCATATGCAGAAGCAGATGCCTAAGCCGTATCGCTCCTGCCCTGCCTCCGCATTAATCTTCTTACCTGTTGCTTATCCTGCATCACTCATACCATAAATGCGTTCTTCAAAATATTTTCTGCTTACTTTTCCACGGATTACAATGTAACCCTTCCTTTCAAGTTCACTGTTGATCTGTCTCATAAGCTTGTATGCTGCTGATCTTGAAATTCCAAGAATCTGCATCACATCTCCTACTTCTAAAAACTTTTCGTTCATGCCTTTCACCACCTTTCCTTTATAAATTTGTTTTGGCGTTTCTCCATACCAGTTCTGCTGATGTCACAACCAGCCTCCTTACCTGAGATAATCTCCTGTAATACCGCCCGCTCCTGCTCGAGGTACTCGGTCCGCTTGGGGGAGTGTCTACATTCGCTCGATTCATATGAGTGTCCTGGCAAATGCCTGTTAGATTTCTGATACCGCTCATTCAGTTGTTTTTCAATACCATATTGTATAGATAATTGAATTGATATTATTCTATACCGTATGGTATTAAATTGTCAAGAAGTTTTTCTAATGTTCTTGTATAGAAAAACTTCCATTTTCATTTTTTCCGTGTTATACTGTCTTTAACAGTCCATCAGAGACAGATAAACGGAGGTAACTACACTATGACAATTGGTGAAAGAATAAAGAAAATACGGGTATTCCGTAAAATGACAATGGACGACTTGGGCGGTGCACTTGGATTTGAGGGCAAAAATATGTCTGTCCGCATATCCCAGTATGAAACCGGTGCCCGCATTCCCGGTGAAGATATGATTCTAAAACTTGCTGATGCTTTGCACTGCAATTACAAGGCAATCTCTGATTACAGCCTTGGTGCTGCTGAAGATATCATTGAAACACTTTTCTGGCTTGAAGAAAGTGCCACATCACTTCCTGCACGTGGAAAAGGTACAAGATTCCCAGAGTACACAGCTCCCGGCAACCTGATTCATCTGACTGCAATGACTCCGGCAAAACCTTCCGAGGCTGCCAGACCAACTTACAATAAAGATGATTATGAAAGTGCAGGCTCACCTGTCGCATTAACTTTTGAATATGGATTGGTAAATGATTTCCTTACGGAATGGTGTGAAATGAAAACGAAATTAAATAATGGAGAGATTTCTCCAAATGAATATTTTGAGTGGAAAATAACATGGCCTCAGGCATAAATGAAACTATTCCTGCACAGCTCACTTTAGTACCAAAATAGTACCACAAGGCAAAAAACAAGCTCACAAATGCCCATTTTACTAGGCTTTGCGAGCTTTTGAAAATTATTCAAACTCTTGGGCGGAGAGATTTATCTGGCTGTTTCTTGGTACACATTTGTGCATTTTATTCTTCATATTCATCTTATTTCGCATTTTCGTGTACCTCATCTAAAATTTTTAGAGCCAAAATGGAGCCATGTACTTCTTACGAATATCTATTTGCTAAAGTTATTGGCCAAGTCATATCGAATGCTTTTTTGATATTTTCTATAAACTGTAATAGTTCTTCTACTGTCCTATAATCTGAATAATAATATGTTACAATATCCGATGTCTGAATAAATTTCCATACTTCTGTCGAAGATACTTCTTTAAATATATCCTTCAAATTATCATTATTAAAATCATTCGGCAAATTTGCAAACAAATTCTTTATTTTATCTGTTGTATATAGAGCAGTTTCTTCCTTCATATCCATTGATCTCCAAAAATCATAATTATCAAGTGGTGCATTTGTTACTCCATATATAATTCTATACAAAAATGATTCTGGTGCAAAATAATCTGGGAAGAAACATATGTTTTGAGGATGTCTCCGATCATTCAGATACAATTTCTTTTGATCATATTTTTCCTTCAAGAAATCTCTTATTTTAGGTTTTTGAGATGGTTCTTTATATCTTGCATCCCCATCTAGAACAAAAATGACTCTCTTAAAATATGAATCTACCTCACATATTTTTATTAATTCTTCGCATCCCAATATAGTTGGTATTTGGTTGATTTTTTCTTCAAAATCTTCCATACCCTTTAATACTCGAATTCTATCATTGATAGTAGCATAATCTTTCACATCTGAGCTATGCCTCAAATATGGGTCATCAACATTCTCCCTGATAGTGTTTAAAATATTTCTAAATGCTTTGAATAATAATCTAAATAATTCTTTTCCAACTGGATCTTCAAAATATATTCTTACTTTAGGCTTATCAAAACTTAAGCTACCAAACATATCTGCTTCTAATAATTCATATGAATTACTATCAGATACATATGGAGCCATTGGATTTTTTATGTAAACAACTTTATAGTCTAAATTATTCTTATTTTCCTTCTTTATTGTCTCTTTTAATACCGATAATGAATGAGTACTCACAACAAATTGAATTGATAACTCATCTGATAATTTATCAAATAAATTCAGTAATCTAATTTGAGTATCAGGATGCAACGAGACATCAATTTCATCTATACACAATAATGCCCCATCATATCCATCCTGCATTGATAATACATAAATATCTACCAAGGCACTTATAATATTTCCTATATTGTCCTGACCAATAGACTGCGACAATGTAGGTGTATTTAATAAATCCATATGTAAAGATGCTCTAGAACAAGCATTTTTCTCTACAACAGTCAATGATGCATCACTAACTATAGAGTTTGGTATGATATAGTTGTACCATTCCTTATATTTTTCATCTGCCTTCGTTTTATAAAACGTATTATTTTTGTTTATCTTTGATATTTTTACAGTATCCTTTCGTTCACCCAAAGGATATAATCTAGATAAACTCAAATAAATTGTAGGTATTTTTACTCTTCCATCTGCACCTACTCCATAATTGTGCTTTGCTTGATCCGCAGCCACTTTATTCGTGCAGTTTTCTAACCCAACATTAGAAGTTCTTGGGATAATTCTAATACCTCTTCCAAATTTTGTATCATTCTTAAATGCAAGTCTTTTTGTAAAAGCGTCAGTTCCATTACTATCTTTATAAGTCAAATATAATTTATAATCCTCATATGATTCATCTGGATCAATATTAAAAAAGTCTGTGAATTCTGGCTGAAAATTACTTCCTAACATCGACTTAGAACTTACTCCTGAACTCGATGCTATTAGCGATAAAATATTGGATTTGCCCACACCATTTTGTCCACTGACAACAGTTATTTTTCGTCCTAAATCAAAAGAAGTGTCCCGAAAGTTTCTAAAGTTTTCAATATAAAAATGATATGGTCTTATCCTCATGTACTTTAATCTCCTTTATCGCAAATTCACACAAATTCCACTCTGTTGCATCTGGCTATCCGTTGGTATCATATCCAGACGTCTAAATATTATAATTTCACTTGCTTTTCTCTTTACAGCCGCACTATAGTTCAAATCAAACCTTTTCAAAATATGATTTTGGTAAATATCTGCAATTTCCTTAACATCATCATATGTAATAACCCAATCACAATTAACATGATTATCTATCATTCTTTCGATTCTTACATGATCATCATATGAAAAAAAATTCAAATACAATTGTTTTCCCTTACCAAAATATGGAGGATCAAAGTACACAAATGCATTATGCTGATATCTAGGCAAATAATTTTGAATAAAAGAATTAACATCTTTATTATACAAATGGATGTGGTTTTTTCTTTTTGCAATTTTTATAATACGTTCAATTAAGGCTTCTCTATTAAACCTAGCATCCATTCTCCAATTACCATTCTGTTCTGTACCTCCAATTACTCCACCTTTTATTATTCCCGATCTATTCGTTCTATTCAAATAGAAAGTTGCAAAACCAAGTTCATAACTATATCGATTACAATTATCTATCACTTGTCGCTGCCTGTTCCATTCATCAATAGTTAATTCTACATTTCGTATATCATTTATAAATCTATCTGTTTCTGAAAGAATTGCTCTCCAAAATGAATAAATTCCTTTATCCAAATCGTTGATAACTATATCATTCACAATTTCCTTTTCTAATAATTCTAATGCAATTCCCGCACCGCCAGCAAAGGGTTCCACATAAGTTCCGCCCAAATGTCCTGTTTGTCGAATCAATAGCTCCATAAACGGCTCTAATTTTCCTTTACCTCCTGGATATCTCAATGGAGAATAAAACATGATATAACCTCCTTTCCGTCAAACTATTATTTTATCTAATATCATATTGATTTTTATCCAATTTTACATTTAAAGTATACAACATTATATTCAAAACATCTATATTTATTTCAACTCTCATACCTAAAAAAAATCCCTAGCCATCATCTCCGCCGTAGCCCGATTATACCCCTTTTTCAAATACCCCTGCACAATCGTTCCAAACATTCCCTTAACCATATCATCCTCAATATCGCAATATGCCTGCATCTCCCCAGACAAAGCCATTACCACATACTCTATTGGCTTGTTATCCAACAACCTATGCAGCTTCGCCAGTGACTGCTCCGTTGTCCTCAGAGCAGCCTCCACTTCTTCACACTTTATCCGCAACATATTTCCATCTGTAAACCACACCTCAACATAGCCGTTATCCATGTTATAAGCACACTCCACGATATTATCCATTCGATTATCTTTCATCTCATCAATCCATCCTTCCCATTATCTTGTCCCATAAGACCTGTCATACTGCCTTATCTGCTGCTCTGTACGCTCCTGTTCCTTTACCTTACGAATAATCGTATCAATCTGCTCTGCACCGGCATATCTCTTCACACGCTCCAGATCATCAGCCTTTTCCTGCAACAGCTCTGTCCTATCACTCATATCCTTAATCTTGCCCTTGTAAAACTCCACATCATCTGACAATCTCTTCTTTTCCTTTCGAAGCTGTATTACTTCCTCTTTTAGCCTTACACACTGGATTGTCAGATTCTTTATCAGTGTTTTAAGTTTATTCACAAATGGCATGACTACCTTATCCCGAAATAACTTAGCACTTGCAAATGCTCCCGGCTCCGGCAATTGCCACTCCGGTGCTTCATCATACTTTCTTACATCACGCTGTAATAACTGCTCCGACTGCACTATCTGCTCTATATGGCTCTTAAGCTCATTCTGTTGCTTTTCAAGTTGAACATTATTCTGTTGCAAATCATTGTATTTCTGTCTTAATGCCTGATTATCAGATTTCAATGAATCATTCCTTTGCTCCAGAGTGTGATTGTCAGCAGATAACTGATCATTCACATTCTTCAATTTACTATTCGTATATTGTAAATCTTCATGCCGTTGTTCCAGTTCTTCATTATCTGTCTGCAACTGTAACTGCTTTTGCTTCAAATCATGATTTTCCATGCGAAGTCTGTCCTTGTGGCTTTCAAGCCTTGTATTCTCCATCCTCAAATTCTGATTACCTGCAAGCAGTACTTCCTTCTCCTGTTGTGCTATAGTTCTCTCTTCATTTGCCTTCTGTGTAGCTTCCTCAGCCAGTTCTTTTTCGATAGTAACATTCTGCAATTCCTGTTTCTTTACAGAAACCTCTTCTCCAAGCTGTGCAACCACCGAAGATATTTCCCGCTTCTGGCTATCCAATTCAGCTACTTCCCTTGCCCGCTCTTTCTTTTCAAATTCAAGCACCGACAAATGTTTCTCATGTGTACCCTTTTGCAGCCATTCCACACCATATCGCTCCATGACTGTCGCAAGTTCCTGCTTCTCTGATGCAATCCACTGATTTAATTCGGTAGCACCTCTAGTGCCACCGGTGAAGCCTTCTGCCACTAGTGCAGATTTTAATGATACCCTTGTATCAAGTCCTCGCTTACTTCCTGTAATATATGGTACAAAATCAATGTGCAGATGCGGTGTTTCTTCATCCATATGCAAATGTGCCGAGAATACATACAAGTTCGGATTTCTAGCTTGGAACTCATCCATAAATTCCGTTAAAATCCTTTTTGCCAACAATCCATCTTCACTTTTGGCATTCATATCATCTTTATTTCCAATCTGAAATATCACTTCATGAAATAACTTTTCCTGCTTACCCCTCCTGATTTTTTCATAGTAGTTATCAATCATGCGATCTTTTCGTTTCTGTTTTGCATTATATCGTTCCAGTGCTTCATCAAACAATTTATGATAAACCTGCTTAATATCTTCCTGGCAAAATTCCACATTATTAGCACTTCTGTTTTTATCTACATTCTTAGCTGTAAATGTTCTGGTATTATGGTTCACAGAACCTTTTCCGATCATTGCACTTATCGTTCTCTCCATAGGCAATCTTCCCCTTTCTTTTATCTGTCATATTAGCGCCGGATATCGGCATAGAGCGAGGTTTCCTCGCTCTGGCTTTGTTACTTTCGTCGAAAGTAACGCAAAAGCACTTTTGACAGCTACGCCATCAAAAATGCAACCTGACAAGTCAGGTTTTGCGCCCTGCCGGGAGCTTTTCTACCTGCGGCAGTCAGTGTACACAAGCCTCCACTGTGTCAACCACACCTCATTTTCCTTATCTATTCTAACGGAAGCGTGACACGCAGCCGTTATATATGTTTAAGAAAAACTACCACCGAAAGCTCTCCAGCACACCTCGTCTATCCAAATATTCCTTTCGAGCCTTTTCCTTTTCTTCTTCCGTTGGTGCAGTCTTATATTTTGTATACAATTCTCTCATTACCATTGCATCCAGTTTCTTCTCCAGCCCCTGTTTTATCTGAGGCAACAGTTCCTCCTGTTCCAACATAAAATATCTCATTATCGCAACGAAAAGTTCTTCTGAAATCTGTACATTTTTCATATCAATCCACCATTCCTTTCCTAATTCATTCAAGAACGCAACACTGCAAAGTCTATATTCTTTGCAACCTTGCAAAGTTTATCTCCGCAATTTCTATATAGCCTGCAATGTTGCGTTCTTACCCTATCTCTGTTTTACTGCATCCAGTTCCCAATAACACGAGTTATTGATTTTCTTTGCCTGGATGCCCAATTCTTTCTTTGCATTTTCCAATGTTCTCTTTGAAATGCCCTGTTTATCAGCCATTTCAAATATTTCATTACTCTGCACCATATTAGTTGTTTCTGCCAATTCACGAAGCATTTGCTTTGCTTGTTCCAGCTTATTTGCTTTTGGTGCAATACCGCCAAGTACTTCATCTGCTGTAATCTCATAATCTCCCAACCAACGAAAGCCCGTTTCTGATAACATAAATGCCTTCGGATGTCCAAATGCCGCAAGATTATTCATTATCTGAACAACTGCTCTTGTATTAGGTTCTCCCTCTATTCTGCCGACCAGAAGCACACTCCTCGCCACAGCAAAGAAGTCAATGGAACCCATGCCCCTGTATGCAGCTTTATTACCAGATGCCTTGTTCATATGACCAATAAGAAGAATTGCACACTAGTATTTCTCTGCTAATGCTCCCAGCTTCTTAGTCATATCTCTTGCCTCATTTGCCCGGTTCATATCCATGCCACCACCGAGATACGCCTGTATCGGGTCTAATATCAATACTTTTGCCTCTGTCTTTGCAAGTGCCTCTTCCAGTCTTTCATCTGCCATAGACAGGGATTTATCACTTTCATCAATAACCAGTATCTTTTCACAGTCCGCCCCGGCAAGTTCCAGCCTCGGCTTTACTGTATCTGCCAGTCCATCCTCTGCCGTCTGATAAATGACATTTACCGGCTCCTGCACATCCATATCACTGTCGAGACATTCTCCCTTTGACAGCTTTGCTGCTATATTTAACACCAATGTGGTCTTTCCATCACCCGGATCTCCTTGAATAATTGTCAGCTTCCCATATGGTATAAACGGATACCACAGCCATTTCACTTCCTGTGACTCAACCTCCGACATCCGTATCATCTTTAATTCTGTCTTCTGTTCCTCCATAAAAGTCCTCCATTTTCCAATCTTTTATTTGCTCCTAAGAAGAACCTCTGCTATACTCTAGTTGTATTTACAGGTGTAACAGGGGTTTTCTTTTGTTACCGCAAGTCCTAACAGTTGCCGCTGTCAGGACTTTTTTCTTTATCAATCTGTACTCCCTGCCAGAGATACTTGGCACCATCCAGTATTGCAATAATCGCCTGTAACATATCCATACAGTCATTTCGCATATCTTCCAATCCATCAGCAGTAAGTGTTACCTCCTGCTGTTCCAGTTGTTTTACCAGTTCTGAGAGATTTGTCTGCATATTCTGCAGTTCCTCTACAAGCTGGTAAATGACCTCTTTCTTTCCTACAACACATATTCTGTTATAAATGCAGGAACGTACAAAATAATCTTTCTTCTGCATACCGCTTGCAAGTATCTTGGCTTCAATCATTTCCCGCTCTCTGTCCGATACTCGAAAGCTGATTGTTGGATGTTTGTGTACTCCGCTCATAACTCGTCCTCCTCATTCTCCAGTTCTAGTCTATCTGCCAGTTCTGCCTGCTTATTAGGGTATAAATGTGAATAAGTATTTAATGTTGTTTCTATCTTTTCATGTCCCAGCCGCTCCGCTATTGCCAAGGGCTGAAATCCAAGTTCCACCAGAAGCGATGCGTGGCTGTGACGCAGATCATGAATACGGATTCTCTTAACCCCTGTTTCCTTTATGCCTCGTACAATCTCATGCTCCATATAAGATTTTGTAAACCGGAACATTCTTTCATTTGGCATAATTCCATATAAACGACTGCAATATTCTTTTAACTCTTCTGCCAGAAATGGTGGTATTGTAATCTTACGATTGCTCTTTGGTGTCTTAGGCGGTGTAATTACATCTTTTCCATCCAATCTCTGATAGGATTTAGAAATGCTTATAATTCGTTTTTCTAAATCAATATCTGCATAAGTGAGTGCCAGCAATTCTCCTATACGCATTCCTGTCCAATACAGAAGCATAAATGCCATTCTCGCCTCCGGTTTCTTGTCCATAGACGGAAGAAACTGCTTAAACTCCTGTTTTGTACAAAACTCCATATCATCAGCCTTGCTTTTCCCGATACTTCCTGCTTTCCCGCAGGGATTATCTTTCAAGTCATAATATCTGACCGCATAATTGAAAAGTGCTGCCAACTGGTTATTAATACTTTTAAGATAAGTTGGTGCGTACCCCTGCTTAATCAATTCATTCTGCCAAGCCCGGATATCTGATGTCTTAATCTCACACATCTTTTTCTTTTTTAAATAAGGTGTAACCTTTAAATCAAACACATATCTTTTATTCTTGATTGTGCTTTCTCTAAGCCGATTCTCCACATCAGCGAAATAGATTTCAACAAAATTCTCAAAGTTAATATCCAAATCTTTTCTCTGCTGTTGCCGGAAGTTACGCTCCCACTCCTCTGCTTCTGCTTTTGTCTTAAAGCCTCTTTTGTTCTTTTTATGGCGTACACCCTGCCAGTCCTCATAATAGAACTGGCTACGCCATGTTTTACCATCTCGTGTAGCTGGCATATCATCATCTCCTCTCCATTAACCAACTGCCATGCCATAAAATTTTTCTTCAAAATACTTTGTAGGTACCTTGCCTGAAATCACTCGATAGCCTTTTTCTTTCAATTCATTATTAAGACCACGAATGATTTTGTAAGCATATCCTCTTGATACTCCAAGAATCTGTGCAGCTTCATCTGCTGTTACATACATCTTCATCGTATTCTCCATATTGTGTTCTCCTTCCTATTTTTATTATAGTACACTTTTGTGACCTTGTTTATCTGTATTATATAGTACTCATTTGTGTCCGTCAATCAATTTAGCAAAATTATTATACACAAATGTGTCCCATTGTGATAGAATAGGGGTAACAAATCATAAAGGAGCATTTTTATGACTACTGGAGAAAAGATTAAATACTTTCGCAATATGCGTGGAATATCACAGGAAACACTTGGTCAGTTGTCCAGCATAAATTCCGCAACAATAAAGAAATATGAATATGGAATCCGTAATCCAAAGCCTGACCAGCTTTTAAAAATTGCCAATGCACTAGGCATCAGCATTAATATTTTCATGGATTTTGATATAGAAACAGTTTCTGATGTATTATCACTACTGTTTAAGTTAGATGACCAAATTGATATGAAATTTGAAGCAGATAAGGATGAGGAAGGCAACTTCAAGCCAGCTACTGTTAAGCTGTCCTTTAAAAACAATCTCATCAACAAAAAGCTCTGCACCTATATGAAAGCTCTGGAAATTCGTGAAAATATGACAAATGCTAAAGATGAATATTCAGAAGCAGAGTATGCTGACAGTTTGCAGCATATCAATGAAAATATCGAAGAAATCAAGCAACATCTGCTTGATGACAATATGGTTGTCAAAAAAGGTACTGACCGCCTTACTGTAAAAAACTATATAAATTAGGAGAAAATCTATGGACATATTTATTAATTATCTTATCAAGAATAAAGAATGGATTTTTAGTGGACTTGGTATCTTTGTTATTGGAGGAATTATTTCTTTAATAAAAATATTAATAAATCATCACAAAAAAGCAACCCAAAAATCTATGAAACAAATTAATAAAGACAACTCTTCTGGGACACAAATCGGAATTCAAAATAACTATTATCGAGGAGATAACGAACATGACTAATGAATCTTTTGAAATAATACAAGAAAACAAACTGGGCTCGCAAAGTACACAGATTGCTCAGCAAAACAATTACTATGGGATGGACTACCAAAACACCAAATCTTTATGCCAAGATTTAATTAGAAGTGAATTAGAAAAGTATAAATCGGATGCAGAACAACTTGCTAAAGAACGTGATGAAAAATTCCTATCTACTTTATTTGAAAAACTACATCGTGAAAAAATTGATGACAATTCAATGTGTGAAGAATTTAAAAATCCCGACATGCAGTATACATTTGTCGAAGCACAAAAAGCATACATTCGTTTAGGAACTCCAGAGCTAGAAACCATTTTGTCAAATCTTCTAGTTGATCGTGCAAAAGAAAGTGACCGCACTCTTCTTCAAATTGCTCTCGCTGAAGCCGTTAGTGTCGTACCGATGTTACTTCCATCACAACTAGATATTTTGGCTCTTTGTTTTAGATTGAGATACACTCGCAATAATATGATCAACAGTCTCTCCACATTTTTTAAATATATTCAGGAAGAGATTTTGCCTCATGTACCACACTCTATTGATAAAATGTCTTCTTTTCAACACTTGGTATATACAAAAACTGCAAGTATTGATATAGGTGAGATTTCATTAGAAAATATTTTTATTGAAACTTATGGCGGATTATTTTTATCCGGATACGTTCCCGAGGAATTAAATGATGTTATCCAAAAATACCCTAATTTTTTTATACGATGTATACAGGATCAATCCAAAGTCCAAATTAATTCCATAAGCAGGAAATCATTAGATGAGCAGCTATCGTCAATAAACAATATGCCAGAAAAAGACAAAATATTCATTCAGGAACACTTTTCAAATAATTTAATGTCACCAAATGCTGTTAAAGATTTTATATGCTCAAATATTCCTTCTTCGAAAATATTATTTTCTCAATGGAATGACACCTACTTGAAACACTTAACTCTTACTTCTGTAGGTATCGTTTTAGGAGCAAATCGTTCTAAACAAATTTCTGGAACAACCTTTGATATGAATATTTGGATATAATTATTTCAAACTTATCATGAAATTAATTGTAACCTCTTGAATTATCAGACATAAGGTGATAATATCTAATTAAACAGAAAGCACCCACTCCAAAGGTGGATGCTCCAAGTTTAGGTTAACGAATGTCCTTAAGGACACCGCCTATCCTGTGGATCAGACAGGATAGGCATTTTTATTTTCGCCTGATCTTCCTCGAAGATCTTTTCTCTTTATCGAGAAAGGCAAGCAACGCTACAATCAAGCTACCAAAGCACATCAACAATGCTAATATCCCAATGAAAATCGAAATAATCTCATAAGCCGTCATCGGCGCCACGTCTACACTCCGTTTCGGTCGGTGCTAAACAGGTGACACTGGCACCTAGCACCCCTTCCTATGTATTCCGGTTGCCCGGTATCATAAAACTCGGGAGGCTACCACCCTGTCATGGGTACTTTCCTTAGATAGTATCCTAACATAAGAACTAATGCTTCTGCAAGGATAAATGTTATGTCTTTCAAAATCTTATTATTTTCTCCCAATTATAATAACATGATTACTTGCTCCTAAAACCGACTGTTCACGGCATACACTATAATGATAGTCGCACCAAGTTTTGAACTGATTTTCATCCCATTTGTCAACCTTTTGCGATAAAAGAGGAGCTAAACCATCTTGGGCGAAATGGTCTACAATTTTTAATCCATATCTTTGATAAATTGATTCCATTTCATCTTTTGATGAGTAATAAGTATCTGTCCAAAAGCACTTCTCATCATCATGCTTTAGCACACCAGTTTCAATAAGTTGTTTCGCCAAGTGTTCATCCAAATATTTTTCATTGCTCGTAACAATATATTGAAAAACATAGTATCTTGGAATGTACGCAGTAACCAAAAGCCCGCCTTTCCTTAACACTCTTAGACATTCCTTCATGCATTTTTCTCTCTGCTCTTCCGTAATCAAATGATAAAATGGTCCCATATTGAGAACAATATCAAATGAATCATCTGCGAAACAGGACATATCTGTAGCATCCAAAACAGAAGTATTCATATGATAATTTTTATTGGTAAGAGTTCGATTAATAATGTCTATATGCCTTGGCGTAATATCTGTAGCAGTTACATCATGCCCCTTATCTGCAAGCCAGAAAGCATAAATTCCTGTTCCTGCTGCACAATCTAATATTTTACTCTTGGTGCCGATAATCTCATCCAAAACTCTTGTAGTTGTTACAAATTCAATTCTTCTTGCATTATTTGTAGTCAAACGATTTTCCTCTTTGTAATTCTCGTAACTGTCAACAACATAATTCATCACTAATTCCTCCGATTCTATTATTTTTATGTATTAAAAAAGCTACCCTCCTTAAATTTACTTTAAGGACGATAGCTGATAGCTTCGTGTTACCACCTTAATTCATCTATATCTCGCAATATAGACCTTAGCAAGTACGGAAATCTCTTTCGATACTCTGACGCTATAATGGGCGTTCCCAGTGTAGCCTAATAAATATCTCACTCGGTACACGGCTCCAAGACTGGTTCAATATTTCTTCAATAGAGTTTTCCACCAAGCAACTCCTCTCTGTGATATCCAAAATATTTACTATCTCTTTTCATCGCTTTTTAACATAATAGATTCATAATTGTCTTTTGTCAATTCCAATTTTTACCATTATATTTGAAATCTCTCAAAAGCAGCTTTCACTTCATCTAAATCTTCATACTTTCCGGCAATAATACTTAATATTTCGTCATCTGGTTGCCATAAATCTGGAACCATAATTGCTTTACATCCAGCTTTATATGCCGATAGTAAGCCATTCTTTGAATCCTCCAAGGCATAACATTCCGCTGGATTTGCTCCTAATAATTCACAAGCTTTTAAATAAATCTCCGGATTAGGCTTTGAGTTTTGAACCATATCTCCACAGACAATTCCAGTAAAATAATCATATATGCCTGCATCTTTTAAATGTTTCTCAACCTCCCAGCGTGGAGATGAAGAAGCCACTGCCATATTGCAATCATTATCTTTTAAATAGCTTAGCAGATTATAAAGCCCTTTCTTTACAGGAACTTTATTTCCACTATAATAATTTTGTAAAAAAACCTTTGTATACTTTCTTAACTCTTCTTGATTGTATCTATCTCCAAATTCTTCTTTCCATACATTATAAGATGAGACAATATTCATACCCAAGGTCTTATAAACCATATATCCTGCCTTACCTATCCCCATCTTTTCCCCCGCATAGTCCCAGGCCATAATAAATACTTTTTCCGTATCAAACATCAACCCATCCATATCAAAAATTACATTCATATTATATCCTCCATTACTCCGCCCACAAATAGAGCCAAACTAGAGCCATTTGATAAAACAAATGCCGGAAACCCGTATAAATACAGGCTTTCGGCATTTTAATCCGTTATTCAAACTCAATCGTTCCCGGTGGCTTACTAGTCAGGTCATAGAATACCCTATTAACCCCGCGCACCTCATTTATAATTCTACTCATAACCGTCTGGAGTACCTCAAATGGTATCTCGGCACTTTCGGCTGTCATAAAGTCAATTGTATTGACTGCACGAAGTGCAACTGCGTAGTCATAAGTTCTTTCATCACCCATAACACCAACTGAACGCATATTAGTGAGGGCTGCAAAGTACTGGTTTGGCATCCAGGCTGGTGCCTTGCCATTTTCTTTCTTGTAGGCTTCTACTGCCTTGTCTACTTCTTCACGGTAGATGTAATCGGCATCCTGTACGATACGAACCTTGTCGCCTGTTACTTCGCCGATAATTCTTATTCCAAGTCCTGGACCTGGGAATGGCTGACGGAATACAAGATGTTCTGGTATGCCAAGTTCAAGACCAGCCTTACGTACTTCATCCTTGAATAAGTCACGGAGTGGCTCAATAATCTCCTTGAAATCAACGAAATCTGGAAGACCTCCTACATTGTGATGTGACTTGATTACCGCTGATTCACCGCCAAGTCCACTCTCTACAACGTCTGGATATATAGTTCCCTGTGCAAGAAAGTCAACTGCACCAATCTTCTTGGCTTCTTCCTCAAACACACGAATGAACTCTTCACCGATTATCTTTCTCTTAGCCTCTGGTTCAGTAACACCTGCAAGCTTAGAGTAATATCTTTCCTGTGCATTTACCCTTATAAAGTTAAGGTCAAACTGTCCTTCTGGACCGAATACGCTTTCAACCTCATCGCCCTCGTTCTTACGAAGAAGACCATGGTCTACGAATACGCATGTAAGCTGCTTTCCGATAGCTCTTGAAAGAAGACCTGCTGCCACTGATGAATCAACTCCACCAGAAAGTGCAAGTAATACTTTACCATCGCCAACCTTTTCACGTATTTCCTTAATAGTATTCTCTACAAATGCATCCATTTTCCAGGTTCCAGCACATCCGCATACTCCACGCACAAAGTTGTGAAGCATCTTTGTACCTTCCTGTGTATGAAGAACTTCTGGATGGAACTGGATTGCATAGAGGTTCTTTTCTGAACACTCTGCTGCTGCCACTGGACAGTCTGCTGTATGTGCAATTATCTTAAATCCTGGAGCAACCTGTGAAATGTAGTCAAAATGGCTCATCCACACGATAGTCTTTTCTGAAACATCTCCAAATAAAGCACTGCTCTTATCAACAAATGTCTCTGTCTTTCCATACTCTCTTACTGGAGCTTTCTCAACCTTGCCGCCAAGAACGTGCTGCATAAGCTGAGCACCATAACATAATCCAAGCACTGGAACACCAAGTTCAAAAAGCTCTTTAGTACAAGTAGGTGAACCTTCTTCATAGCAGCTATTCGGACCACCTGTAAGGATAATTCCTTTAGGGTTCATCGCCTTAATCTGCTCAAGAGGTGTTTTGTAAGAATATATCTCACAATATACGTTACATTCACGGACACGACGTGCAACTAACTGATTGTACTGTCCGCCAAAGTCAATAACTATAACCTTTTCCTGATTCATATTGTCCCTTTCCTAATCATAAGTTTGCGCTGAAGATATATTTATATGCATTTCTATACTTTAATCAGCTAATCATAAAAAATATCCAGACACAATATGCATATATAAATAATATTATGTAGGGGTCAAAAGCCCCGACTTTGATACCTACGGATTGTTCCGTGCTATGCACTCCCACAATCCTACCCAATATTCACATATCGTGAGATTATCATCCCACTTTTATGCTCATATCGGGGGGCGTGTCACAAGGTCTAAACCCACCTATGAGCGAGCCCATGTGGGTTTAGACCTTGTGCCCCTGGTATCATAATATACATATATATAACATATACATATATAATATATACATATAACACACACATATATTAATTAGATATTCTACATAACAATTTTTTATATCAATTTACAGCTCTTATTGTTTTATATTTCTTTCCATTGCTTTTAAAGTATATATCAGTATATATAACACATCTACAACTCATATATACATTTATTATAGTAAACAAGCGGTATAATGACAAGCATATTCTTCAATCTTTATTACAATCCATACAACACAACCTCCTATTATTAATCTGTTGTATGCTTATACCGCTTAATTTCAGATTTATACAGCTTTATATTTCCATAAGGAACTCGTCTACATATTTCCTCATATCGTCAAATTCTGCATTAACCTCAGGTACATCAGACTTAAAATCCAGCAGTTTATATACATAACCTTGTTCCTTGGCCTGTCTATAACTTTCTTTATACACAAGTTCAAAAAGCAGTGATATATGCCCTACTATATGGTCAACTGCACTCCTTCTTACACTTTTAAGTACTGTTTCCTTCTTATAAAAACTCTCAAGTACCTCTTTGGTTATGATTCCATTCTTAAGTTCCTCTGTTGTTACATCATATATAATCTCCATAGGAATATCTGCATTTACCTTAAATATGTCAACCTTATCTGCATCACGCAGTATATCACAAAACATACGCTGTCTTTCGGTGAGGTCTTCTTTTACACGATACTTATTATGCTGTCTTATTGCCATTTCAAGAAGTCCTGTATCTTTATTGTGGTGCTCATTATTTTTTATTATCTGCTCATCTTCTTGATTTTCAGGCTCCGCAAGCTCACATTCTTCATAATACCCTTCTGCAAACTTCCTTATAAGACCTTCCTTAAACAGCAGATCTGCCCCGAATTCTGCATGGTCTACTGACTGGACATCATTAAATGTACCGAAACGCCTTATCTGCTCAAATCTTCCTATGTCGTGTAACATTCCAAGAAGCCACGCAATATCCACATCCGGTTCACTTAAACCTAATGATTCTGCAATTCTTTGACACAATCCTGCTACTCTGTATGTATGATCTATCTTAAGCTTTATCTTTTCATCTGATGGGTCATAATTTCTTACATACTCTGCAAATGCATTGATAACATTTTCCCTGTTAATAACTGGTTTGTTAATACTTTCCACAACATCAATAAGTCCATTAAGGTCAGCACATACCATATATGTAAGCTTCCTGATATCATCATCTATTGCTATTGTATCGGGAATATGAACAACTCTCATATCTGCCGCATATCCAGCCTTAATGCCATTAATGCTGTCCTCAACTACTACTGCCTCTGACGGATTTACGCCTATTGCCTTAGCCGCACGAAGGAATATATCTGGTTCTGGCTTTCCATGTTCGACTTCATCTCCATATACAACCGCATCAAGATAATCCCACACTCCTATTTCATGAAGTGTTTTCTCAGCACTTTCACGCCTTGTTGATGTAGCAACTGCACACTTTAATCCATTATTTCTTATATATTCAAATATGTCCTTTACGCCCTTTTTAACAGGAATACCTTCTGTTTCCCTTATCTTGTATACATGCTGTGTTCTAAGCTCCTTCGCTTCCCAATAATCTATCACACCCTTGTAATAATCATCAAAGAACTTGCAGCAAAGCTCTGCCGGAGCACCCTTAAAGCTGTCTATAAGCCACATGGGCATATCCACTCCAAGCTGCCCTGCCGCCCATAGCCAGCCCTCATTAGACTGTCTTTCTGAATCTATAAGAACGCCATCCATATCAAATATAATGCCTGATACCATTTTTCTTCTCCTAGCAATCAAATATCGTATTTTTACACTTTATATTATTTAAAGTAACTATAAAAGATATGTTTTTATAATTTATAACGCTGACCAGCACCTGCAATTTTCAAATTTGCCAATTTAGAGACTTTAAACATCTTCTATCATTGAACTTTCATCCACAATGCCGTCATCTGCACCATCCTTATAAATACTTCTTAACATACTGTCCCGTATAAGACTTCTTAACCTTGGCAACCTCTTCTGGTGTACCCTTTGCAATAACTGTACCACCTCTGTCGCCGCCTTCTGGTCCCATATCTATAATATAATCGGCTGTTTTGATAACATCAAGATTATGCTCGATAACAACAACAGTGTTACCGCCCTCCGCAAGCTTATGAAGTATATCAACAAGCTTGTGGACGTCTGCAAAATGAAGTCCTGTTGTAGGCTCATCAAGAATGTATATAGTCTTTCCTGTACTTCTTTTTGAAAGCTCTGTAGCAAGCTTTATTCTCTGTGCCTCTCCACCTGAAAGCTCTGTAGATGGCTGTCCTAACTTAATGTATGAAAGTCCAACGTCATTAAGAGTTTCTATTTTTCTTCTGACTGATGGCACATTTTCAAAGAAATCAACTGCATCCTCAACTGTCATATCAAGTACATCATATATGCTCTTTCCCTTATACTTAACTTCAAGTGTTTCCCTGTTATAACGCTTTCCGTCACACACTTCACAAGGAACATATACATCAGGCAGGAAATGCATTTCTATCTTGATAATACCATCTCCGGAACAAGCCTCACAACGTCCTCCCTTTACATTAAAGCTGAAACGTCCTTTGTTATAACCTCTTTCCTTAGCATCTGTTGTTGAAGCAAAAAGATCCCTTATCATATCAAATACACCTGTATATGTCGCAGGATTAGAACGTGGAGTTCTTCCTATTGGCGACTGGTCAATATCTATAACCTTATCAAGCTGCTCGATTCCTGTAATATCATCATGGTCACCAGCGATACATCTTGCACGGTTTAAAGACTTAGCAAGGTGCTTATACAGAATTTCATTCACTAGGGAACTCTTTCCTGAACCCGATACACCTGTTACACATGTAAATACTCCGAGTGGTATATCAACATCAATATTTTTAAGATTATTCTCCCTTGCACCCTTAACAGTTATCCAGCCTGTCGGCTTTCTTCTCTTCGCCGGCACTGGAATCCTGATTCTTCCGCTAAGATATGCACCTGTAAGCGAATCCTTGCATGCCATAATATCAGCTGCTGTTCCTGTCGCAACAACTTCTCCTCCATTACGTCCGGCACCCGGTCCTATATCAACAATATAATCTGCGGCACGCATAGTATCTTCATCGTGTTCAACCACAATAACTGAGTTACCAAGATCACGCAAATGTATAAGTGTCCCAAGCAGCTTGTCGTTATCTCTCTGATGAAGTCCGATACTTGGCTCATCAAGTATATAAGCCACACCAACAAGTCCTGAACCTATCTGTGTCGCAAGTCTTATTCTCTGTGCCTCACCACCTGAAAGCGTACCTGTTGCTCTTGATAATGAAAGATAATCAAGTCCTACATCCATAAGAAACTGTATTCTTGCCTTAATCTCCTTAAGTATATCTGCACCGATAAACTTCTGTCTGTCTGTAAGTTCAAGCTCATCTAAGAACTTCTTTAACTTAACAATAGACATATCCGTAATCTGATATATATTCTTATCTGCTATCGTAACAGCAAGAGATGATGGCTTTAATCTCTGTCCGTGGCAGGACTTACAAGGTCTTATGCGCATGAATTCCTCATACTGCTGCTTTGCACTGTCTGAGTAAGTTTCCCTATATCTTTTCTCCATATTATGGATAAGGCCTTCAAATGCTATATCGTATTCTCCAACGCCTCTCTGGCCTTTGTAATGCACTTTAACACTTCTGCCTTTAGTACCATTTATAATCATATCCTTAATATCATCTGGATAATCCTTAAATGGTGTTGATAAACTGAAGTTATATTCCTTTGCAAGTGCACTCATAATAGCCCTTGAAAAGCTGCCCTCATCCTTTACAGACTGCCATCCCATACCAACTATAGCTCCCTCATCGATGCTTAATGAATCATCTGGTATAAGAAGCTCTGCATCAAAATTCATTGTATAACCAAGTCCGTAACAATCAGGACACGCACCAAATGGATTGTTGAACGAAAAGCTTCTTGGCTCTATCTCATCTATGCTTATGCCACAATCCGGACACGAAAAGCTCTGTGAAAAGTTAATCGGCTCACCATCTATAACATCAACTGTCATAAGTCCCTCTGCAAGCTTAAGTGCTGTTTCTATTGAGTCTGTAAGTCTTTTGTTAATTCCATCTTTAACTACAAGACGGTCAACAACAATTTCTATATTATGCTTCTTGTTCTTATCAAGATTTATCTCATCTGTAAGCTCATACATATTGCCATCAGCAATAACTCTTACATAACCACTCTTTTTAGCCTGTTCAAAAAGCTTCTTATGTTCACCTTTTCTTCCTCTTACAACTGGAGCTAATATCTGTATCTTTGTTCTTTCTGGAAGCTCCATAATAGTATCAACCATCTGGTCTACAGTCTGCTTGTTGATTACTTTGCCACACTTTGGACAATGTGGTGTACCTATTCTTGCATATAATAATCTGAAATAATCATATATCTCTGTAACAGTTCCAACTGTTGAACGTGGATTTCTGTTAGTTGACTTCTGGTCTATGGAAATAGCTGGTGAAAGTCCTTCTATGCTCTCTACCGCCGGCTTTTCCATCTGTCCTAAGAATTGCCTTGCATATGAAGATAATGACTCCATATATCTTCTCTGGCCTTCTGCATATATAGTGTCAAAGGCAAGACTTGACTTACCAGAACCAGACAGACCTGTAAGTACTACAAGACTGTCCCTTGGTATATCTACATCAATATTTTTAAGATTATGCTCACTTGCACCTCTTATTCTTATATAATTCCTGTAATCGCCTTTTTCCATATTCTATTTTCTCCGTTATTTCTTCTTTCTTAATCCTTAATCATCTCAATTACATAATGCTTTTTCTGTAAACAGCAACTGCTTTTTATAATTATGACACATACATCATATAATACTGTAATGATAATATCTGCCTGTCATTCCTGACTGCGTAATATTGCTTTTGAACTTATAGCCTCACCTTGTATAATAGCTATTAATTCTATCTGCCTGACTTCTTATCCTCATAAATATACTTATTAATCTCGATCATCTTATCACGAAGCATAGCCGCCTGTTCAAAGTCAAGCTCTGCTGCAGCCTTACGCATATTTTTCTCAATCTGCTTCTTAACCTTTTCAAGATCTTTAATGCTCATAGATTCATAATCTACATCAAGCCTTCCATTTGAATTATCTGCTTCTGCTGCCTTAGATATACTTATAAGATCTCTTACTGCCTTCTTTATAGTCTGAGGGGTTATTCCGTGTACCTCATTGTACTCCTGCTGTATCTTTCTACGTCTTTCCGTCTCAGATATAGCCTTTTCCATAGACTCTGTTATAGTATCTGCATACATAATAACGTGTCCCTCTGCATTTCTGGCAGCTCGTCCTATCGTCTGGATAAGTGAAGTCTCTGTTCTTAAGAAGCCCTCTTTATCAGCATCAAGAATAGCCACAAGACTTATCTCTGGAATATCAAGTCCCTCTCTAAGCAGATTGATACCAACAAGCACATCGAATCCGTCAAGTCGCATATCCCTTATAATCTTCTGTCGCTCTAGTGTATCAATATCCGCATGAAGATACTTAACTCTTATGCCGACTTCCTTAAGATAATCTGTGAGATCCTCTGCCATACGCTTGGTAAGTGTAGTTACAAGTATCTTATTCTTTTTCTCAACTTCCTTATTAATCTCACTTATAAGATCATCTATCTGACCCTCTATTGGTCTAACTGTTATCTCTGGATCAAGAAGTCCTGTAGGCCTTATAATCTGCTCTGCCCTCATAAGTTCGTGTTCTTCCTCATACCTGCTAGGCGTAGCAGATACAAAAAGCATCTGTGATATCTTGCTCTCAAACTCCTGAAAATTAAGCGGTCTGTTATCCTTCGCTGAAGGAAGCCTGAAGCCATAGTCTACAAGTGTCGTCTTTCTTGCCTGATCGCCTGCATACATTCCCCTTATCTGTGGAATAGTTATATGTGACTCATCGACAATAATCATAAAATCATCTGGAAAATAGTCCATAAGCGTATATGGTGGACACCCTGCCGGAAGCCCTGCTAAATGTCTTGAATAATTCTCAATACCTGAACAGAAGCCTGTTTCCTGCATCATCTCTATATCAAAGTTCGTTCGTTCTTCTATTCTCTGTGCCTCAAGAAGCTTATCCTCACTCTTAAAATACTCTATTCTCTCTGCAAGCTCTTTCTTTATATTCTCAATCGCCTTTTCCATCTTCTCTTTTTCAACAACATAATGTGAATTAGGAAATATAGCAACATGGTCAAGGTTACATTTAACCTCACCGGTAAGAGAATCAATCTCGCTTATCCTGTCTATCTCATCACCAAAGAACTCGACTCTCACAGCATCTCCACTGGAAGCTGACGGATATATCTCTACAACATCTCCCCTTACCCTGAATGTTCCTCGCTTAAAATCCTGGTCATTGCGCATATACTGTATATCTATAAGCTTTCTTATCATTTCATCCCTGTCTTTTTCCATACCTGGACGAAGTGAGATAACCATATTCTTATAATCAATAGGTGCACCTAATCCATATATACATGAAACTGAAGCAACTATGATTACATCATTTCTTTCAGACAGTGCCGCTGTTGCTGAATGTCTTAACTTATCTATCTCGTCATTAATCGAAGAATCCTTGGCTATATAAGTATCGCTCTGTGGCACATAAGCCTCCGGCTGATAATAATCATAATAAGAAACAAAATACTCTACTGCATTCTCAGGAAAGAACTCTTTCATCTCAGAGTACAGCTGTGCTGCTAATGTTTTATTATGACTGATTATAAGAGTAGGCTTCTGTACATGCTGGATAATGTTTGCCATAGTAAATGTCTTACCAGAGCCTGTAACACCGACAAGTGTCTCGAACTGATTACCCTCTTCAAATCCCTGCACAAGCTTCTCTATTGCACGGGGCTGATCTCCTGTCGGTTTATAAGGAGCGTGTAACTTGAATTCCATAACAATTCTCCCTTCGTTAATCTATAGTAAAATAGTCAACAACAATATTATTTAATAGTATTTACCTTATATATTGATTTTACTACAAATAAATGCCTTTGTCTATCAAAAACAGAACATTTGTTTCATTTTATAACAAAAATCACCTGACTGCTGATACACAACAGATTTCAACAAACTGCCAATCTGCATATCAGCCATCAGGCTTACTGTAATTTATATATTTTCCATTTGCATATATTTAATTAATCTGTGCTTCCACATTCTTAATTGCCGCATCAAGCTGGGTATCAACATCTGCATCAGTATCATATTCCACTACCATATCCGGAGTAACACCTTTTCCGTGTATATCCTGACCCTTTGGTGTAAAATACTTGGCAATTGTGAACTTTATTGCACTTCCATCTGTAAGTGGTTTAACTGTCTGCACAATTCCTTTGCCATATGTCTGGGTTCCAATTATCGTTCCTTTGCCATAATCCTGTATAGCACCTGCAAATATCTCTGAGGCACTGGCACTATTGCCATTTACAATGACTGCCAGTGGCAGATTGAACTCATCATTATCCTGACCTTTATACTCTTTTCTATTGCCCTGCTTATCCTCTGTATACACAATAAGTCCGTCAGGAAGCATATATTTAAGCATACCTACAACCGTATCAAGCAATCCACCTGGATTGTTTCTTATATCAATTACAAGTCCTTTCATACCCTGTGACTGCAAATCTTCAACAGCCGCCTTGAACTGCTTTGTTGTTACCTCCTCAAACTGTGATATCGAAAGATAACCTATATTATTATCAAGAAGTGTATATGACACTGTCTTTGCTTCAACAGCATCTCTTACCGCAGAAAATGTCAGTCGCTCAGTTCCACGAATGACCTCCAGCGTGACAGATGTACCCTTGTCGCCTTTAATAAGTGCAACGGCTGATGAAAGCTCCATATCTGTTATGTCCCTGCCATCAACATTTACAACCCTGTCGCCACTCCTGAGTCCAGCCTGATAACCTGCCCCATTATCATATACATCTACAAGAAGAACACCACCTTCACCGCTAAGCTGGCAGACTGCTCCTATGCCATAGAACTTGCCATTTGTTGACTCCTTTAAGGCTTTATATTCATCCGCTGTATAATACATGGTATACTTGTCACCATATGAACTAAGATACGCCTTGTAAATGTTATCTTTGGCGGTTTCATCATCTACATCACCAAAATAAAAGGATTCAAGCACAGAATCAATTGCATTAAGCTTGCCTTCTACCTCACTTCCAATTCCGTCTGAATCTGTGACTGCATCAGATTGTATATATACATCTCCATTAACACCTATATGAATGTAGCCTTTGGCTATACACACTGCTGCCACACTTAATATTAGAAGTATAACAGCCATAAATGCTGATACAGCACCGATAATCATTCCGCTTGCAAAGCCTTGTGATTTCTTCTTTCTTGGCGGCTGTGCATTTCTTCTTAAATCATTCATTCCATACAAATCACCAATATTTCCACGATTATCCGAAGCACTATTATTAATTCTGTTACCGGCATTGATGTCATTATCTGCATTAACATTATTAATTGCATTAATGTTATCACCAGCATTAAAATCATCACTATTGACATTATCATTTGAATAAATGTTGTTATTTTGATTGTCCATACCTATATGCCTCTGCATTTATTAATATTTATTTGCTTAAGTAGTTCCAAGGTGAAACATAACTTCCGTTATATCTTACATCAAAATGTAGATGAACTCCGTCAGAATCACCAGTTGTTCCCATAAGTGCTATCTTCTGTCCCTTAGTTACATGTGTTCCTGCACTGACAAGAAGCTTTGAAGCATGCAGATATCTTGTATACAATCCACCACCATGATTAATCATAATATAATTACCCGCTGATGAACTAAATGTCGCAATTACCACATCACCATCATACGCCGCATATATAGCATCACCCGCAACGCCTCTGTTAAGTGCACCGATATCAATTCCCTTATGCGGAGAGCTTCTGCCCTCTGTATCACCATAAGGTGAGGTTATCCTTGTTGACTCTGTAGGCCACTTGAACTTTCCACCATCATATTTTACAACATTGGCACTTCCACTATTCTCCTTGGCCTTAATCTCTGCCTCTATCTTGGCAATATATTCGTCCTGAGCCTTTATATCAGCTTCTATCTTAGCTTTATAATCCTCCTGCTGCTGCTTATTCTTCTGCAATGAAGCCATTTCACTCTTCTTGGTTGACTCAAGCAGTGAAAGTGAAGCTCTCTTATCTTCAAGCTCCTCCTGCTTGGTTACAAGTGTCTCCCTGTCCGTTTCTAACTGTGCTTTGGCGACAGTTATATAAGTAACAGTAGCATTATATTTTTCAAGCATTTCCCTGTCATACTGTGAGATTTTTGTAATATATTCCGCCTTATTAAGCATATCACCCATACTCTGGGAATTCATAAGCAATGCAAAATATGTTTCATCATTATGTTCATACATAAACTGAATTCTAAGCTTCATTGAACTATACTGTTCTTCTGCCTCTATCTCTGCCTGTGCAAGCTTTTCTTCTGTATCCGCTATCTCAGCCTCTATCTGCTCAACCTGCTCATTAACCTCATTAAGCTCACCGTCAACACTGGACATCTGTGCATCAAGCTGGGCAATATAAGCTATCATATCATCGTTCTGTGCCTTTAAGTCTTCAATTATTTTCTCTGTCTGTTCATACTGGCTCTGCAAATCTTTTTTCTTGCTGTTAGCATCATTGAGATTCTGCTTATCATCTCCATATACATCATAATATGACACTGCAAAATATGGTATTACAAGCACAAGTACCATCAACAATGGAATAAGCCTTTTTGCTAATGCTCTCCTCATACAACTCCTCCATTCAGCCAAACCATTTATAAAATGCATACAAACAGCCGCTTAACAATAGCATAACAATCTATACTGTCGGATACCATTTTTATTTTTAAATAGGACTTCCACATATCATATACAATCACATAATATAATCTTCATATATAATACATAATCATATAATTCAATGCAGCAGTCCTATGTCTGGCTAATATTATCTGCTATACATTAGCGTGCTTTCTTACAGCAAAGAAGCTTCCTAATGCACCTATTCCGATACCAAGAAGAATTCCTACTGGAACCAGTATTCTGAATACATCATTAACCGGCATAAATGCAAGAATATTCTGAAGTATCGAGAACTTATTCATAACAAAATTAATAATATTCTCATATACAAATCTAAGAATAACTATTGGAATAATTGAACCAACAAGTCCAATTACAATACCTTCTACGAAGAATGGTGCATTAACAAATGCATCTGTAGCACCTATATACTTCATAATAGAAATCTCTTCTTTACGGACAGTAATACCTATTACAATTGTGTTAGTAATAAGGAATATAGATACTGCAAGAAGAATAACTATAATTGCTATTGTTATGTAACTAACAAGTCTTGCGGCACTGGCAAGTCCACTTGCTGTTGCCTCTGAACGGTTAACCTGTCTTATACCATCAAGATTTTCAAGGTATGTTACAAGTGTAGCCTGACTTGAAGCTTCATTAAGATATATCTCATATGATGAAGAATTAGCAAGAGGATTATCATCCTTGAAACCTTCTGCAAGTTCTGGGTAATCTTTAAAATACTCAGCCTTGTAATTCTCCCACGCTTCATCAGCTGATGTATAATGAATTCTTGACACTTCATTACGCTGGCTTATCGTATCGCCAAGCTTCTTAATATCTGCGTCTGTAAGTCCTTCATCGAAAAATACTGTTACGCATACTTCATTCTCAGCCTTATGAATCATATACTGAAAATTGGATACAAGTGCATAGAATACACCAAAAAGGAATATACACGCTGTAATTGTTGCTATAGACGCAAGAGAGAACAATCTATTACGATAGATGTTCTTTAATCCGTCTTTAATATGATAAAATAACGATCTAATCTTCATAGAAATAACCACCTTTTTCCAAATCACTGATAATCTTGCCTTCGCTCATAGTAATAGTTCTCTTCTTCATCTGCTGAACTATCTCCATATTATGAGTAACAACAAGTACTGTTGTTCCCTGCTTGTTAACCTGATCTAATATCTTCATAATCTCATTAGAATTAGCTGGGTCAAGGTTACCTGTAGGCTCATCGCACAATAATATAGCTGGCTTATTAACCAGTGCTCTGGCTATGGCAACTCTCTGCTGTTCACCACCTGATAACTCATTAGGAAATGACTTATACTTATCAAGAAGTCCTACCATTGAAAGCATAGCAAGAACCCTGCTCTTAATCTTCTTATTAGGAGCTTCGACAACTTTCTGTGCAAATGCAATATTATCGTATATATTACGATCTGGTAAAAGTCTGAAATCCTGAAATACAACACCGATATCTCTTCTAAGATATGGTAACTTCTTTCTTGTAAGTTTATTAAGGTACTTTTTATTAACGTATATCTTACCCGATGTTGGGTCAAGTTCCTTAAGAAGAAGCTTTATAAGAGTTGACTTACCTGAACCACTCTTACCTACTATAAACACGAATTCTCCTTTCTGAACGTGAAGATTAATTCCGTTCAAAGCAGGAACTCCAGATGTATACGTTTTGGTAACATCTTCCATTATAATCATTATTAATATTCCTCCAAATTAGTATGTATCTTTACTTTCCATATATTTCATATATTTAACTACCATAAGTGCAATCTTAAATGTTATGGCATCATCAAACACTCTCAAATCAAGGCCTGTAGTCTTCTGAAGCTTATCTAGTCTGTATACAAGAGTATTTCTGTGGATATATAACTGTCTTGATGTCTCTGATACATTAAGGCTGTTATCAAAGAACTTGTTAATTGTTGATAATGTCTCCTCATCTAAATCATCAGGTGACTTTCCGTCAAATATCTCTCTTATGAACATCTGACAAAGTGGAAGTGGAAGCTGATATATTAAACGTCCAATACCAAGTCTGTTATATGCAACAACATTCTTGTCACTATAGAATATCTTGCCTACATCAAGAGCCATATTAGCTTCCTTGTAAGAACGTGATACTTCTCTTATATCATTAACAATAGTACCATAAGCAATATGAGCAGAACTCATAGCCTCTGTATTTAACATATCTATAATAACTTCTGCTGTCTTATCAAGGTCTTCGTAAGTTTCATTACTCTTAACCTCTCTGACAAGTATTATACTCTTCTCGTCAACTGCTGTGATAAAATCCCTTGTTCTTGAAGCAAATAAAGTTCTTATTGTCTCTAATGCATTAATATCTTTCTCGTGCTTAGTCTCAATAATATATACAACTCTCTTTACATCCGTATCAATATGAAGCTTCTCAGCTCTTGTATACATATCAACCCTTAGAAGATTATCAAGAAGAAGATTCTTTATAAAGTTATCCTTATCAAATCTTTCCTTATAAGCAACTAAAAGATTCTGTATCTGAAATGCTGCAAGCTTTCCTAACATAAATACATCATCAGTTGTTCCCTTAGCCAATATTATATACTCAAGATTGCCATCTTCAACAACCTTAAAGAACTGATATCCATTAACCACCTGACTATCTGCTGGTGAATCTATAAATACAAGTGCATCTGCTGTACATTCAGCAACATTATCAAATGTCTTAGCTACAACCTTGCCCTCTGCATCAATAACACATAAATCAACTCGTGATATTTCTTTTAACCCATCAACGGTTGTCTGTAAAATCTGATTTGAAATCATATTATACTCCATTCCTTCGCATCTTTTTGACATTTACTATATCATTGTAAAGCAAAATGACAAAAAAAAAAAGAGGAAATGTATAGAAATTATACACTTCCTCTAAATTTTATAAAATAATTATATTTGAATAATACAAATATCTAATTATGTATAGTAATTAGTGAGTAATTACCATTTCTGTTTCCTTATCAAATACATGAAGTCTTGCAACATCCATAGCGAATTCAACTTCATCACCTGGACGAGCTGTTGTTCTAGGATTAACCTTAGCTGTACATGTAACATCACCGATTTCATAGTGAAGGTTAACTTCAGCACCAAGTAATTCATATACTCTGATTGTTGACTTAAACTTAGTATCCTGATGAGCAGCGATAAATTCTGGATCATCTTTAACGTCTTCTGGACGGATACCAACTACAACTGTCTTTCCAACATAACCTTCATCGATAAGCTTCTTGCTCTTTTCAGCTGGAAGTTTGATAGTAACTTCTTCGCTCATCTTAAGAACTGCCTGTGAACCTTCCTGAGCTACTGTAGCGTCGATAAGATTCATCTGAGGTGAACCAATGAAACCAGCAACGAAAATGTTGTTAGGTGTATTGTAAAGGTTCTGAGGTGTATCTACCTGCTGTATAATACCATCCTTAAGAACTACGATTCTTGTACCAAGTGTCATAGCCTCTGTCTGGTCATGTGTAACGTAGATGATTGTTGTCTGTAATCTCTTATGAAGCTTAGAAATCTCAACACGCATCTGAACTCTTAACTTAGCATCAAGATTTGAAAGAGGCTCATCCATAAGGAATACCTTAGGACTACGAACGATAGCACGTCCCATAGCAACTCTCTGTCTCTGACCACCTGAAAGAGCCTTTGGCTTACGATCAAGTAAGTGCTCGATATCAAGAATCTTAGCAGCTTCATGAACTGACTTATCTATTTCATCCTTAGGTACCTTTCTTAACTTAAGACCAAATGCCATATTGTCATATACTGACATATGTGGATATAACGCATAATTCTGGAATACCATAGCGATATCTCTATCCTTAGGCTCTACATCATTAACGAGCTTGTCTCCGATCCATAATTCACCAGAACTGATTTCTTCAAGACCAGCGATCATACGAAGAGTTGTAGACTTACCACAACCAGATGGTCCTACGAAGATAATAAATTCCTGATCTGCGATTTCAAGGTTGAAATCTTTAACAGCTACAAAGCCGTTAGGATATACTTTACAAACATTTTTAAGTGATAAACTTGCCATTGAAAACTTTCCTCCTAAAATATAAAAAGCGTATGCACGCTTTCTGATACTGCTTATTCTACACTAAATGCCTGTCCTTGGCTATATGGTAATTAGCCAAATATCGCAGTTGCTTTTTTATCACTTTTACCATAATTATTAAATTGATGTGTATTTTGCACAAATTTACTCAATCAATCTTCACTAACATCACCAAAACTCTTAACTTTCATATGCCATCTTATAATAAATTCAGCTATAAAAGTTGTTATAACAATCGCCAGAATTGCATACATCGTAACCCTTATTCCAAATACAAACGCCCCTGCTATTATTATAAGAGCATCAATTATATTCATAATTACAACCACACTTAAATATCTGCTTCTTTCAACAATCAGACCAGCAAGCAGATCCGTTCCCCCCGTCGTAATCTCAGTCCTTAATACCATTCCAATACCAACACCTGCCATTATGCCTCCAATTATGGCAGTCTTTAAATAACTTACATCTACTCTTGTATCCGCTGGAAGTACTGCCATAAAAAATGTAAGCAGCACATCAGCAGCAAGCGTATCTTTAATATAATCTATGCCTTTTTTGCAGTATGCCCATATGAATAAAGGAATATCAAGCATAATATTAGTGAGCCATATCGGTATGCCAGATTGTGGAAGCCACCCCGACTTCCAGCTTTCCTTTGCAATTAATGACAATCTTCTTATTATGATACTTATTCCTGATATTCCGCCTGTAACCATTCCAGCAGAATCATATATGCTTTTATATGCAATTGCCATAAGAAATGTTCCTGTGATTATATATATCCATTTTAAATAAATATTTTTAATATTCTCTTTTATTATCATTATCCATATTTCCTGGTCTATGTCTTATTATCTTTATTATCCAGCCTCCCTGCTTATTGTCCTGTTACTATTTTTTGCAGTATCTTTATATATATTCAGCTATTTACCCTTGCATTATGGCTGTTATGTGCTTATAATTATATTAATCTATTAATTATTCCAAAGAAGAGAGGATTTATATATGGACATAGCTGAATTATCTACTAACTTAAGTACAATCAATGTAGTGAATGATGTTCAGGTTGCTGTGCTCAGACAATCTCTTGACACTCTTGAGACATCAGGAGATAGTCTTACTAAGATGATGGAAGCATCTGTTAATCCTGAATTAGGACAGAATATTGATATTCGTATATAACGGAATATTTCTTACTCCTTTTATCTGATACATTAAACCAATAATACGCCGTCAATTATCTTTATTGATAACTGACGGCGTATTATTCTGCATACGAATTATGCTCATTATTAATTATCTTAACTCATTGAATTTCTCAATTAAAATATTTCACTTGCAATCATATATATAACAACTGCAATAACTGTAATGATTGCCGGAACTGTCATAATCCTCTGCTGCGGAACTGACTGTTCTGACGCAGCATTTTCTTGCACTCTGAAAGATTTCACATCATTAACGATATATTCCCATCTTCCATTATGCTGTGCCATTTTCTTAATGCACAGATACACAAGCGACATAAATCCAATCGATACTCCAAGAAGCATAGCAAGTGTCAGTAACATAGAAATTGACGAACTCTGTACTACTGTTTCACCAGCCGCTTCCTGCATTGTATCATAAGTACCTGTAATCTTAAGAAGCTGTATAATCGTAATTGAATAAGTATTAATCGCAAAATGTGCAAGCACTGATGACCATATAGAACCTGTAGCCTCTACCAAAAACGCAAATACAACACCAATGACAAACGCATAACAGAACTGGTTAATATTAAGGTGGAATAATCCAAACACAAGACCACTCATAAGAGCTCCCTTTAATACTCCGCATTTTCTATACGTTCCATAAAACAAGCCTCTGAATATGAATTCTTCAACAAATGCTGGTATAACTGCCATAAGTATAATCTGTACCACAAATGGATATGTTAGCAACGTCTGTGATGCCGCCTCAAGATAATTCTTTGAAAAAAGCATTGAAACGTTGTTAATAAACAGCACCATAGGTATCATCATATAACCCGCAAGTACAGAAACAATTACATCTTTAAATGCAATTATATGATATTGCATATCTCGCTTTATGCTTATTCCCATAACAGCAATATATATAAGCCCTATTACAATAATGACTGTCTCGCTGATAACGTAAGACACCCAGCCTGGTATATGAATACCCAGCTGATTAATTGCCACAACCATCAGCAATGATACTAATGATGAAAGAAATACATACGAAACAATCAATACCGGCATAAAACAATTAATCTTTTTTACTTCCATGCGATAGCTTCCACTTCAAGTAATACATCTTTAGGAAGTCTTGCAACTTCTACACAAGAACGAGCTGGAAATGGTTCTTTGAAGTACTTCTTATAGATTTCATTAATCTTTCCAAAATCATTCATTTCTTTAATAAATACTGTTGTCTTTACAATATTCTCAACCTTTGAACCTGACTCTTCTACAAGATTGCAAAGATTTTTAAAAGCCTGTTCTGCCTGAGCCTCTACTCCGCCCTCAGCAATTTCTCCTGTTGCTGGAATAACCGGAATAACACCTGATGTATACACCATTCCATTAATCTCAATAGCCTGTGAGTATGGTCCAATTGCACTTGGAGCTTTGTCTGTACTAATAACTTTCTGCATATTATCCTCCTTCTAATGCCTTCGCATATATATAAGTTGATGTGTAACTGTGCATATCTAATCTGAAATTACACATATATCATTCACATCAGGTTAAATTGTATAACAATAGTTATCTTTATTCAAGAAATATTGTTTTAGAACTATTATTATTTTCATTTTAGAACAATTATTATTTTAAAACTATTGAATTCTCTGTAATAACAACCTTTTCCTGCTTTAAAAGTCTTCCTACTGCTCTCTTAAAAGCATTCTTGCTCATATTAAAATACTTCTTTATAACCTCCGGGTCTGCCTTATCTGTAAATCCAAGGCTTCCGCCAAGTTCAACTATCTTATTATAGATAAGTGTTGAATCTTCGTCCATCTGTATATAAGCTTTCTGATGTATACTTATTGTTATTTTATTATCTTCCCTTACCTTTATAACTCTTCCGTGGACTACATCTCCGATTTTGATATCATCTGACATTTCATTTCTTGTTATAAATCCGTAGTATTTATCATCAATAGCCACATATATTCCGTGTTCTGGCTTAATTCCAATAACAGTTCCTGATACAGCGCTATCCTTTACATACTTATCTGTAGTCTGAAGATATCTGCTTACCTTCATTGTTGCTGCAAGTCTGTTGCTCCTGTCTATATATAAAGCTACAAGGTATTCATCACCCATATTAACGTGTGTTGTCTGTTCCCTGTAAGGAAGCAGTAAATTCTTCTCAAGTCCCCAGTCAAGAAATGCACCTATACTGCTTACCTCTGACACTTTAAGTCTTGCAAGTCCGCCTAACTCAATCTTAGGTGTGTTAGTTGTAGCTATAAGCCTGTCGCTTGAATCCCTGTATACAAATACCGTAAGTGCATCTCCTATCTCTATATCTTCAGGCACCTGCTTCTTTGGAAGAAGCACCTTATCATCTTCTGTCCCAAGATATACACCGAAATCAGTCTTCTTTATTATATTAAGACATTGTGTTTTACCCAATTGTATCATAACTGCCTCCTTTAATTATTATAACCCCCGATGAATACTTTTCTGACAGCCGCAGTGCAAACCTGCCCGAAAGTATATTCAATAAAAAATTCTATAGGAATTTCCTGTTAAACAAAAAACCCTCGCAATAAATGCGAGGGTACAAGCTGGGCTTGAGGGATTCGAACCCCCGAAATGCTGGAATCAGAATCCAGTGCCTTACCACTTGGCGAAAGCCCATTGTCGTGACAACAAAATGAATTATATACTAGTATTTTACAAAATGCAAGTGTTTTTTTTAATTTTTTTAAAAATTTTGAATTTTTTTATCTGTGATTAAATTAAGTGCCTTAAAAAGCATATAATAACGCCTTTAACGCCTTACAATCCGTACCGTTCCATCTGTGTCAGTTCCAAGATTTGGAGAATCTACAAAGAACTTATATTGTTCAAGAACTTCATCTTTCTTCATATCTGTAAGCGCTTTACTAACATTAATATCTTCATAATCCCTAGTCGCACCCTCAAGATTGAATTCATTCCCTTTCTTGAAGTCAAATGTAAAATTCTTAGGATCAGAATGTCTTGGTGTTTTATCAGCTTCCTTAACCTGTTCGTCATCTGCATATACATCATCTACAGACTTATCACTGGCAGCTTCTGCATTATCAAGCTTTGAATTAATGCCGGATGACGAAACATTAGTGTCTGTATCCTGATTATCTTTTATAACAGTTATGTCATTATTATAATTAACACTTTTAATACTATAACTTCCTGCTCCTATAACAGTCATAACCAGACCCCTTTCCTAATCATTTTTTACTACATACGATTGATATATCGGGCAAGCTTTATACTTTGTTAACCCATGATTATAGGAAATCCCTCTTTATATTCTTTAATAATAAATGGATTTTCCTTTGCATAATTATATATAACCTCACCTAAGCCGTTATTCACAAGCTCTTTTAACTCCTCTGACGGCTCTCTTCCTATCGAAGGACAAGTTGGTGTAAGTGCTATTACAAGCCTGTCGCCTTTTCTCATTATTCTAAGAGGCCATATCTTACAATCAAATGGTTTGTCCTCTTGTGAAAGAATACATCCCTTATGTTCATCAAGGTAATCACAAGCTGCTTCTTCCTCACTATCCTGTGTACAATATTTGTGTAAAAGCTTCATCTGCCCATACTCTCCCTGCATCTGAAAATCTGATTTGACACCATATTCATTATCCTTTGATAATTTTTCACACTCATTTTTAGGAAATAAAGGTGTTTCCCAAAGACTGCACCTTCTAAACGAACAGCAAAAACGGCATTTTGCACAAGTTTCTTTTGATAATACCTTTGACAGCATATTGTATATTACTCCTTATTCTTACGCATATATTATTCTACACGCATTTTATTTCACTCTCACACCATATTTTTTAAGCATAAACTTAGGATGATATGACTCCTTCGCCTTTCTTAAACCTGGTATGTTAATATCTTCTTCCCTGTTAATAAATTTAACATCTTTAAGCGTTGAAGCATACATCTGGTTAATTGCGGCAAATCCACCATTAACAGCATATTCCCCGACTGCCTTCTCAAAATGTATATCGACCGCAGCATCATTAATATATGATGCTATTGTCATAGCCACAGGAACATTATTCGCATAAATAATTCCACCAGAAAGCGATAATTCTTCAAAATTATCAACTGCTTCCCTTATTGCCTCATATTCCTTCATTGCAGAAGTGTCGTCCTGCTGTAAGCGGTCATAATACCACTCTTCTTCTATAATCATAACATCATCAAGATTACCATTTCCTATTTCACAGAACATATAATCCTCATATGTCCTTTTAAATTTGGAAACGTGGTTCTTCTTCTTATGATATATTCTTCCGCTAAGCAGTGAAAGTTCTGGCTGTCCATATATGTAATCATAATCGCCTGCATCTGACGAACTCTCTGTCCTGCCTGCAAATGTATTCTCTAATATTTCTTTCTGTTCCTCTGTCACAAAACAGAACTCCAATGGTCTGTTCATTTCCTTAGCATCCTGCTCTATTGCATAAAGCGCGGATAACACATCTTTTCTTCCCAATGGAAAGGTATACCCTTTTCTATTGCCAAGCCCCTCATAATATCTTATGAGTAAATCCTTATAATATGTCACTTTTATATTATATTTGCTTCTTAACAGGTATATATTGGCAAATGCCGCGTCACTCCCTATATATTGTGACTCTTTTACGCACTTTTCTATCCATTCTTTATCACTAAGCTTTGGAGTATTCCAATCTAACATACACATCTCCATTTCTAAAGCACATAGGGCTTATGATAATTATCTGACATTCTAGCACACACATTTATAATAAACAACTATTCCCCATATAAATTATGTGTTAAACCTCTGTAAAATCCCCCTAAAATTAACTTTTCTTTTTTTATTTGACATATACCATATTGTATATCACACTATACTTATAGTATATAAAATAGTATATTTCCTGCTATATTACATACCATTAGATAGTACAGTTTAGTGTCATATCAACAGCCAATTTTTGATAATAACGGAAAGCTTACTTTGTCAAGCTTTCCATTATCTGTTTTTTAATACAATTTTTATTGAAATAATCTACCTAAAATATTATATTGTATTGAAAGACTATATCGAAAGGAGATGTCTTTTCCTTAAAGACACAGAATATGAACAAAAAAAATATTATTTTAATTCTTGTAGGAATATTAATTATTTCTATGCGTTTCAACGTAACATTTGGTCATATTAATATTGATGTAACTAATGACTGCGTTGGTTTTCTCTTAATTATAATTGGCGTACTTCCAATGATTAACCGTAACTCCAGATTCAAGAAATCCGGCATTGTTGCTATTGTCGGCTTTATTGCTTCTGTCATCGCACAAGTCATCAACTTTATTGACTGGCAGGAAGCCGCTGGCTCAATGCTTACTATTTCACTTGGAATAACTGTAATATTTGCAATCTATTTTACTTATTATTTTACAGAAGCACTTATTATGGAATCTAATATTCAGGAGAAATCTGCTGTAACACGTAATTATCAAATGACCTGGCTTATTTTATCGGCTGCTGTATTTGCACATTTTATGATATTTGGTTCAACAATTTCTTTATATTCAATACTTGTTGAAGCTCTCGTTGGAATATGTGCTTTATACTACTGCTTCACAGTTTACAGCTCAAGCAAACAGCTTTATGAAGATTAATTTTATGAATATTAATAATACATTTTTAACAAATTCACTATGCACTAGAAGCGTGCGCAGAAATGAGGCTTAATTATGAAAAAACTCGAAATAATTATACGTCCAGAAAGACTTGACGATTTAAAGGTAATTCTTAACAATAACAACGCTCACGGGCTTATGATTACTAATATAATGGGTTACGGAAGCCAGAAAGGACATAAGCAGGTATACAACGGCGTTGACTTCGGCGGCAACCTGCTGCCTAAAGTAAAGGTTGAATCTATTGTATCTGATGAAACCTACGAACAAATCATTGACCAGATTATCGAAGAAATCAACACTGGTGTATATGGCGATGGCAAAATCTTCGTCTATGAAGTAACTGATGCCATTCGTATTCGTACTGGCGAACGTGGAGAAGATGCTCTTTAGGACTGTCCTGACTATAATAAATAAGAGCTGAAAGCATACCTCCAGCTCTTATTTATTATAGAAGTTTGAATTTACAAACTTTTTTCATAATCTCGAAAGTTCACTATTCACTTTCCTTCTTTATCATTCCCTACTATGCCTTCCGTTACTTTATCCATAAAATCGTCCAGCATTGTGTCCATCTTATCTTTAATATAGTCATAATTGATTGTATCTGATAATTTTAGACTTTCTAACTTTTTAACTTCTCTTTCTACCATTTCCTGACAACCCTTATTAGTATGCTGCCACGATGACTGCATTCTATCATTTTCATAACTAAGATATCCTGTTGTATATGGCAAATCTGAACCACCATGAGTTCGTTGTTCATCATATTGCTCAATCACACATTTTAAAGTCACCTTAGCTTCTACATAATAAGATGGGTCTTCTTGTATTTTCTTAATTACACTCACATCTATAAATACATTCTTTTTACTCGGATTTCCAAAGTCTTTTCCTATTCGTGTATCAACATTATTAAAAAATAGATTTTCTTCATCGCTTCTATCCTCCAATATGTAATTAGCTTCTGGAAATTCTGAACATAACATTTCATATATTGTCATTATGTCATTGTTTCCTGCTGTTGAATTTATCTCTACACTATCTGTTTTCTGCTGGTAGATTTTATCAAATCCCAGCTCACTATTAGTTTTACTATTACTAATTCCACTGTAACTAGTCAATGTATTAAAACTGCCTATTCCGCCTACTGACATAATACCACTCCTTTTACTTATAATTATTATAATTATAATAATCTTGTACATTATTTGTGTAATGTGCATATATTGGCTGTGTATATGGAACAGAATATACATCTCCACAACGACTACACATAAATGCTGCTATTAAACTCTTTAATACTCTCTTTTTCATAATTTTTTACCTCTCTTCTTTATCCTTCCCTACTATACCTTCTGTTACCTCATCCATAAAATCATCAAGCATTGTGTCTATTTTATCTTTTACATAATCATAATTAATTGTATCTGACAATTTAGGATTTTGTAACTTTTTAACCTCTCTTTCTACCATTTTCTGACAACTTCCAACATCGTTAGTATATGATACCTGCATTCTGTCATTCTCAAAATTAAGATTTCCTGTTGTATATGGTAAATTCAAACCTTCGTGTATTCTTTTTTCATCATAATGTTCAAACAGATGTTCTAGCGCCCTCTTTGCTTCTACATAATAAGACGGGTCTTCTTGTATTTTCTTAATTACACTCACATCTATAAATACATTCTTTTTACTCGGATTTCCAAAATCTTTTCCTATTCGTGTATCAACATTATTAAAAAATAGATTTTCTTCATCACTTCTATCTTCCAATATGTAATTAGCTTCTGGAAATTCTGAACATAACATTTCATATATTGTCATTATGTCATTGTTTCCTGCTGTTGAATTTATCTCTACACTATCTGTTTTCTGCTGGTAGATTTTATCAAATCTCAGCTCACTATTAGCTTTACTGCTATTAACTCCACTGTAACTAGTCAATGCACTAAAACTGCCTATTCCACCTACTGCCATAATACCACTCCTTTTACTTATAATTATTATAATTATAATAATCTTGTACATTATTTGTGTAATGTGCATATATTGGCTGTGTATATGGAACAGAATATACATCTCCACAACGACTACACATAAAA
>NZ_QEOA01000006.1:261825-371842 GCF_003096855.1 Bacteroides galacturonicus
ATAATTATAATAATCTTGTACATTATTTGTGTAATGTGCATATATTGGCTGTGTATATGGAACAGAATATACATCTCCACAACGACTACACATAAAATAATATACATCATCTGTATACATATACGTATGTTTTTCACCTTCTGGTACTATTTTTTTACAAAATTTGCAATATTCTCCTGATGATGCTACATCCGTATATATATACTCGTGTACTTTATACCCATAACTTGTATTAAATGTTCCGCAAACAGAATGTTTTGCTCGCTTTACCTGATAAGGTGCTGCAAATGTCGAAACACTTGTTGCTACAATTACAACCATACACATAAATGCTGCTATTAAACTCTTTAATACTCTCTTTTTCATAATTATCTACCTCTCTTCTTTATCTTCTCCTACTATACCTTCCGTTACTTTATCCATAAAATCGTCCAGCATAGTATCCATCTTATCTTTAATATAGTCATAATTGATTGCATCTGATAATTTAGGACTCTCCAGCTTTTTAACTTCTTTTGCCACAGCTTCCTGACAACACTTACTATCATACCTCCATCCAGCTTGTATTCTACCATTTTCATAATCAAGCTCACCAGTAGTATATGGCAAATCTGAACCACCGTGGGTTCGTGCCTCATCATAATGTTCAATTATTTGTTGCAAATCCAACTTGGCTTCTAAATAATAAGACGGGTCTTCTTGTATTTTCTTAATTACACTCACATCTATAAATACATTCTTTTTACTCGGATTTCCAAAGTCTTTTCCTATTCGTGTATCAACATTATTAAAAAATAGATTTTTTTCATCACTTCTATCTTCCAATATGTAATTAGCTTCTGGAAATTCTGAACACAACATTTCATATATTGTCATTATGTCATTGTTTCCTGCCGTTGAATTTATCTCTACACTATCTGTTTTCTGCTGGTAGATTTTATCAAATTCCAGCTCACTATTAGCTTTACTGCTATTAACTCCACTGTAACTAGTCAATGCACTAAAACTGCCTATTCCACCTACTGCCATTGAACTTCCTCCTACATTTTTCTAAGTTTTTTAACTGACTTTGTCATTTTATCTTGTTCACAAGCTGGATTATAACACTTTATATGCCTTTATTTAGGACAACGATATTTTTGGTAGATAATTCGACATAATTTGCACATATTAGCTACATAAATGTATTAAAATGCTGCTTTTAAACTCATTATTAATGCAGTCTATTTTATAAGTTCCATTATATTTCTTTACAATTTTATCAATATTACTTATGCCATATCCGTGATTACTTCCCTTGGTGCTGATAATTTTATTATTTTTATAGGTTACTGAATTTTCTAAGCACGAATTACTAACATATATGTATAATATTCCCGTCTTATATTCAATTCGTATATTTATGCTTGGTGCTTGCGTTAAAATCGTGCTTTGGACTGAATTATCCAGAAGATTTCCCAATATAATATTCAAATTATATGAACTTATATCCAGCTTATCCGGCACAGCAATCTTTGTTTCATATTGGATTTTATTTTCTTTGAATTTACATATATAATAATTAATTATTCCGTCCATTATCTGATTTCCAGAATTGATATATGATGTATTATCGTACACATCATTTTCCAAAGAATTAAGATATTTTTTCACCTCTGCATAATTATTATCCGTCACAAGATATGTAAGTTCCCTTATGTGATGCTTCATATCGTGTTTAATTGCTCTTATATTTCGTTCATTCTGTATATTGTTCTGCATTCTCAGCTCATGCACATCCATTTGCTTCTTTAATGCTTCCATTTCCTGCTGTAATGAATACTGTTCTATCATAGAAAGGTAGAAGAAATACAAAATGACATTTATCAATAAAATTATAAAACTAATCTCTATTACCGTTATATATGCTATCCCCTTATCAATTGATAAAATATATTCAGAAGCAATACTCATAGCTGAAATTATAAGCAGAAAATACCATTTTCCTGCGAATTCATCCTGTATTCTGCCATTATATATTTTCTTTATAATCAATATAACTACATAAAATATCAACAAAGACATAATCATACCTATAACTTCGTTATTTCTGTTTTCTACCGTAACTCCCAATATAAAAGAACATATTATGTCTATTGCACAGCATATTCCAAAGTTCATACACGATAATAAGAATTTCTTTTTTAGAGAACCGCTATATACATTGGCAATAGCAAATATTGTCACAAATGTTATTATCATATTTAGTATTACGTTATTAAACGTAATATAAACCAGCACTGTTGCAACAAACATAAATCCACTAACCAGATATTTGCACAGACTATTATTCTTATCAAAAAACACTTGAAAATACTGTACAATAAGTATTGTCCTTACTAATTCCACAAAAACTGATATTATATAATTGTATGTCATAATTTATCCCTCTAACTCACTAAAATATATTCACGCTTTATTCTATTAATCAGCTATTATATTCTAATATTTTCTCATTAAAATAATTGCGGTATGCCCTGCTTATCCCCAGCTCTTTTCCATCATCCATAACCACATAACTGACGTGACATTCCCTCATATGCTTTAAATTTATAATATAAGATTTGCCAATTTCCACAAAATTTAATGGCAGCTTTTTTATTTCATTTTTTAATTGTCCCACATATTGTATTGACTGATTATCCACAAGATTGATAATTATATGCCGTCCCCTGCTCTCAAAATACTTAATATCCATCATCATAACCATATTGGTCTTTCCATACACACAATACTTAAAATGCTTGTTATCCTGCTTATAATATCCACACATTTCATCTATTAAGTTCTCAATTTCATTCTTATCAAATGGCTTTACCACAAAATCATATGGATGTATCTTGAATAATTCCATAGCATATTCTGTCATTGACGATATGTATACAATATTCATTGACATATTTTTCATATAATTTCTTATATATTTACCAAGTTCAATGCCATTGCTGTCCAAAAGCTCTATATCAAGAAACAAAATATCAATCTTCACCCCATTAGATATATCCTTTTTCAACGCTTCACCTGAGTTCCACACATATATTTCAGCTTCATCATCTTTACATTCAAAAATTTCATTAATGTAATTCTCCAATTCTGAACACGTCAACTGTTCATCGTCACATATCCCTATCCTGTATATCATATTTCTCCCCTCTTTCCTGTATCCTATTACTTATATTCCCTAATATAAGCAATCCCGCTACTATAGCAATACACAAAACTACAATTAATCCGTAGTCCGTTTTTGATAATACAATAAAAATAGCATATAAAAATAACTCTATTATTAAAATAACTCTTATTTTCTTCTTTAAATAGTTCTTTTCTTCATAATTCATTTTATTATTTATATTATCGACAGGTGCCAACATTAAAATAATTACCAAAGCAAAAATTAGCATAACAATTTGCACACTAATGGTAACTTTCAAATTTTTTATTAACATTAACTGTAGAAAATATATTATTATTGATGCCACAATACATTTATTATGATTTTTCATATGATATCCGCCACAATATTGTCTTAATGGCAATAATAACATCAAAAATACCACTCCTTTTTTTAACATTCCCATATACACTGCAATAACAACAGCAGCTACCACCCCTATAATTATATTAATCAGCATACCTCTGCCATATTTTATAACTTCCCTGTACTCTTCCTCTGTTAATTCTCCATCTTTATTATTCAAGCTTTATTCCCTCCATATATAAATAATGGAAGGCTCATATATCAAGCCTTCCATATATCATTTCATAATATTACATTTTTATTTTCTTTCCATATCAAATACATATCTGATAAAATCAGCTGCATTTTCCGGATTTCTTGCTGACTGAACAATTCCGTAGCAAGGTCTTTCCATTGTAAGGTCTGTATCCTGTATTCTTGGTGCATCAGATAAATCTACTGCTACTGCACGGGTTTCACCATCTCTTTGCGTATGGTATATTATATAATCCGATAATTGCTCCATTTCTTCATCTGTAAAAAGTTCTGTTAAATCATAGAAAAAACAGCTTGTATCAAAACAGAAGTGGTCTATCTTTTCATATTCTGACATATACCCATCAAGGTTATTAGTCTGCGACAAAACATATATCTTCTCATTGCTTATCTGTGGGTCCTGGTCGAAAAGCTTTTCTTCAAGCGTATAGCTGTAATCTATATGTATACGCTGTTTCTTGCCGTCTATTCCAAGATAATTAGTAAAACCTGTTGTCAATAAATCATCATCTGTATCGTATCCTGTAATCTTGCCGTCACATACCGCAATATCACATACTCCTTCATAATTATTTCTTCTGTAAGCATTTATAAATGACAATACCACAAGAACAACAGCTATAACCGCCGCAATTGGAATTCTGTAATATTCCCATATATATTGCAGCTTGCCTGTAAACGTAAGTGTTAAGAACTTCTTACGCTGTTCTTTCACCTCATCTTTAATAGAATTACCTTCTGCCATATAGCCTCCTAATACATTACATTTCATTAAACAGCCAGAAACACTGTGGCTTTGCTTTTTATTAATTACTCTTTAATTAATCAACATTTGTTAGTTTATCATACCTTAACGCTTAAAAAAACAGCTTTTATAAACATTTAAGAAATATGCATTAAAAATTCTTTGCTTTTTGTTACATATATAAGTATAATCTGATTTAGTCACTTTCATTATGAATGTAGAATGGAGATATATTATGCGTGGTTTTGGATTAGATGGTAAATTTTTCAGGGGACTCACGAAAGCTGGTGATTTCCTTATACTTGGATTAATAACAGTTATATTCTGTATCCCTGTTATCACAATAGGTGCTTCACTTACAGCTGCATTTTATGCTGGAATGAAGCTTGTTAAAGATGAAGAAAATTATGTGTTTAAAGATTTCTGGAAGTCTTTTAAGACTAATTTTGTCCAGGGATTATTGGTCGAACTTATCATGGGAGTTATCGGACTACTTTTATTCTTTGATATAAGGGCCTGTGCCTACTGGGCATTCTCATCTGGTTCAATGGCTGGTACTATTTTTATGTATGCTATCGCAGGCTGTGCTCTTGTATGGGCTGGTGTTCTTTTATATTCATTTGCAGTGCTTTCAAGATATGATGATAAAGCATTTACAATTGTTAAGAATTCACTTATATTATGCGTTCATCACCTGCCACAGACATTTATCATGATGATTGCAACATACGGACTTATCCTCTTTTCTTTAAAGTATTTTACTGCATTTATAGTAACTATACCGCTTATTATTTATGTTGACTCATTCATATTCACAAGAATATTTAAGTCATTAGAGAACACTAATGATGAGCGGGCCAGAGAAGCTGAAAAAGAAAAAGCTGAAAAAATAGAAACGGCTAAACAACATAAAGCCATTGATGACAATGTTGACAACACTGCTGTTACTTTAAATGATAATCAGTCAGATGATAGTAACAACTAATTAAACTCACATATATAAATATTCATACCGTCAATGTCCTGTGCATACACTTTAAAGCCAAGCTTGTGTATAAGCGATATTGACGGTTTATTATTCTTATCTATGCAGGAATATAATTTATCTATGCCCAATTCTTCCTTAGCATATTCCATAATTGCACTGCATACTTCGTATGCTATCCCCATATTCTGATAAGGCTTTCCTGTAAGATAACCTATTTCCTGAATATTTTCTCCGTCAATGCTTCTATTCTCAATTCCCATACGTCCAACAAGCCTGCCTGTATCTTTAGAATATACCAGCCACATTCCGTACTCAAAGAATCTATACATATTATTAATGTAATTTCTTACAAATTCTTTTTCCTTCTCTAATTCATACAAAGGTTCTATAAACTCACAATCTGCAAGTGTGTCATACAATTCGTACAATTCATCAAGGTCATCAAGACTTTCTTCCCTCACAATAAACCTCTCTGTTTCAAGAATAAATGCTGGAAGCCCCTTTTTTCTTGCATACACCTTCTGACAGTAATAATAATCTATCTCCTCTGGTTCATATATCACATAAGGTGCAGTTCCCACATAATCATACCCAACTCCAATATCTTCCCTTATAATAACTTCCATACCAGCCACATCTCTATTCCCCACACAACGTGTACTTATAACTATATCCGTATCCCTGTCATACCCCTCAGAATTATCAAAAATAACCTCAGCCTTTCCTTCCATATTCTCTATAATAGTCCGTTTTTCCTCATCACCTATAATCCTGTCACAATCAAATATATACACTCTTTCCATAACTCACGTATAATCCTCCCAATTGACTTTTACAATAATCCCCATTACAATACATAATATTATCACAGATAATTACAAAACGACCACTATCACTAACCAGCTGTGAAATAAAAATACATTACAAGCTGTGTACTTTTGAAACCGTCGGCACTTAGCGGCTGTCCTTTAGCCGCTTAGTACCGCTACGGTTTCAAGTAGCGCAAGCGTGCCCAGCGGTAATATATTTTTATCTCACAACGTCCGTTAGTCATATTTGCTTTCGTCTTGTAATTATCCCACACATTACACATTATTTTGGAGGTTAATTATGTCTAATCAGAACCCTATTGTAACATTTACAATGGAAAATGGCGACGTTATGAAAGCAGAACTTTATCCAGACGTTGCACCTAATACAGTAAACAATTTTATAAGTCTTGTTAAGAAAGGTTTCTATGACGGACTTATTTTCCACAGAGTTATCGCTGGATTTATGATTCAGGGCGGCGACCCAGAAGGCTCAGGCATGGGTGGTCCTGGATACTCAATCAAGGGTGAATTCAACTACAATGGTGTTGAAAATAATCTTAAGCACTCAAGAGGTGTCCTTTCTATGGCACGTGCACAGCACCCGGATTCAGCAGGTTCCCAGTTCTTTATTATGCACGCTGATGCACCTCACCTTGACGGTCAGTATGCCGCTTTTGGTAAACTTGTTGAAGGTGAAGATGTATTAGACAGCATTGCTTCAATTGATACTGACTGGAGTGACAGACCTAGAACTCCTCAGGTTATGAAGACTGTTACTGTTGATACTTTTGGTGTAGATTACGCTGAACCAGAAACACTCTAATAGTATAATAAAAGCCCGGTATGATTAATCACAATCATAAATATGATTGCTTTAATCATACCGGGCTTATTTTAAAATCCGACCTATATAAAAAATTTACATAACCTTATTTTATCCTATAGGTCTTATACAATTTTTAAATATATATCTTCTTAGAAGTGTCCGCCTGAACTTCCAGAGTTACCACCGCCAGAGCTTCCACCACTTGAACTGCTCTTTTCAATATGTCTTTTAGTAATTGTTGTATTGATAAATACATCTCTTCTGTCATTCATCTTATATCCGTGGTTCTTAGTATACTCTGTACTGTTCACTGTCATCTTTGACCTGGCACTGCTCATCATTGCCAATACTGCAATAACTGCTACCACAAGTGAGATTAAAATCTTAACTGGCATATAATATGTAAGTCTTGATAACATATTTACATTAAGCTTTCTCTCAATTCCGTTTATGTATTTCTTACAGCCTGCATAATAATCGCCTTCAGCAAGCTTATCCTCCGCACTTTCCCTGATTGAATCCAGACTTGACTGTGAAATGCTGCTCCTTGCTCTTCCTGATGTTACAATTCTGTCTGCTCTTGAAGTCATATCTATTCCATATACAACAGCCTCGCAGTCAGTTCCTGTTTCCTCATAACCATACTGTTCTTCAAGTATTGAACGAAGATAATTATCCATAGGACTATAATCTAAATTCTTGTTCATAGTTATGATAACAATATCAAGCTGACAGTTCTTAGATGCCTTCCTGCACATATCTGTAAGCTTCTGTTCTTCCTCACTTGTCAGAATTCCAGCATCATCTATTACATAGGTCTTATTATCTGTACCCGCATACGCACTCTGTGTTCCTGTTAATACAAACATCATAACCATAACAGCTAATACTGCCATTACAGCCACTTTTAACCAGTTAAAATGTCTTTTTAAATCTACACACATCATATAAACAACAGCCCTCCTATCATTGTAATAATAAGTGTAAGCACAAAAATTCCAATACCATATGTAACGGCTTTTCCTGCACTTATAGGTCTGTCTGCCACTATTTTACCAGTCTGTCCATTAAGATAAAAATGGAATTCCTTATTATTGTATCTGAAATTGAGCATCCACACTGGCAAAAGTGCATATTCGCTGCCCCTGCCATTCATACTTATGCTGTTATTCCTTACTATGACACTTGAATAACCAGTAATTGAATCCCTTGCAATCTGTGTAATGTATGAATCTGCTCTCTTCTTGGCACGGCTCTGTATTTCATCAGCTGTATAATTATATTTTTCTGAAAGATAACCAGATAAGTATGGCATTGCAAAATCTGTAATCTCGCTGTAATTATAAGGCTCTAACATATCCATCTGTTCATCTGGCATTTTCTCTGAAGCATCTGCCGGAATTCTTTTGAATTCTGCTGATACATCTCTATACACATCAAAATGGTCTGTATATGTATATTCTGTATCGCCACGTCTTGTCGTTCTTACCTTATTAGCATTGGCACTCATCATAGTTCTTGCTGAATAATCATACAGCCAGAATGGGACATACACACCACTAATCTTCTCAATTGTACTTTTTCTTGATAATTCCTTTGGTGTAAGCATTCCTTTTTTCAGCCATTTCTTATATATATCTACCGCCTGATCTTTGTTAATCTTAAATGGAATTATTGACTTTGGCCTGAAGCTTCCTTTAAGTCTGTCCTCAACCAATGTGGGATTACCACAATATGAACAAAATGTAGCTGATGTATATTCATCTGCAACAAGTTCTGCTCCACAGCTCTGACAATGATATATCTTCATATTATTATTATCTGCATCATTATCCTGTTCACTGTTATTAAATCCGTAATCACTATTATCTGATGTACTTCCACTTACTTCTTCCATTAAAGAAGCATATTCATCTTCATATGTCTTAACATCTATACTTGTACCACACCTCTTACATTCAAGCTTCTGCAATTCACTTGAGAATTCCATTGCCGCTCCACAATTAGGACACTTGTATATAATTGGCATATCTTACCTCCATTAATTTATGTAATATTATATGTGTTCATAATTTGTTCATATTGCATTCAATAAGTTTTAACATTATGAACATTCTTTCTTCACTTTTAATCAATATACTTTTAAATATAGAAAATATATCAGACAAGCTGATATATATTAATAAAGCTTATTGACTTTTATAGTTCTTCATAAATATGAGTTGTTAATCATAATGTACAACTCTCCTCCCTCTTTCGATGCCACCCTTAACGGGGTGGCATTTTACGTATTGTGATTATTGATATCATCACTAACTAATACGAAAGAGTTCATTCTCATAAATATCAAGGAATAAGAACCTTATCTTTATATACTTAATCTTCTAATTAATCTTTTGCATTAATCTCTTATTATTAGTCTTCTATATTACAAAGAATGAAACAATAAGAACAATTATTCCTGCAGCTATCATAATGATTCCAGTTTTCTTGTTCTTCTCATTAGTGGCTTTATCAACCTTAACGCTGTCCCTTAAATCATAGAACAGGTTAAAATTCTTCTTGGCTGTTATATACTTTGAAAAACCCATAAACGCTACAACAGCACCTACTACAAACATCATAAAACCTATAAATGGAAGATATGAATCTCCCCTGTTACCCTCAATATTATAAAAATCCACATCTGCGGCTATAATATTGGCTAAATAAATAAATTTCCCCATAAATTTCTTTCTCCTTTCGGGTTCTGTATTCCTTTTTTAGATTATACTTCTTTTTAGTATCAATAACAACTTAAATATATTGATTTTATTTTTCAAATTCGCACTATTTGACACTATTTTCTTTGCATTTTATTAGCTTTAATGTATAATGGATAATAAAAGTGGGCATTAAGCAAAGCTATGTCCATATTACATAGTAGGAGGTTAATATTTATGTTAGTTTCAGCAAAAGAAATGTTAGAAAAAGCCAGAGATGGCAAATATGCTGTTGGGCAGTTCAATATCAATAATCTTGAGTGGACTAAAGCGATTCTTCTTACAGCTCAGGAGATGAACTCACCAGTTATCCTCGGTGTATCGTGTGGTGCTGGTAAATATATGACAGGATTTAAGACCGTAGCAAGTATGGTAAGTTCAATGATAGATGATCTTAAGATTACTGTTCCTGTTGCACTTCACCTTGACCATGGAACATATGAAGCTTGTTATGACTGCATTGATGCAGGATTTTCATCAATTATGTTTGATGGTTCCCACTATCCAATTGAAGAGAATATTGAAAAGACTAAAGAACTTGTTAAAATCTGCAAAGAGAAGGGTCTTTCACTTGAAGCAGAAGTTGGTTCAATCGGTGGTGAAGAAGACGGCGTTATCGGTATGGGGGAGTGTGCTGACCCTAATGAATGTAAATCAATTGCTGACCTCGGTGTAACAATGCTTGCTGCTGGTATCGGTAATATCCACGGTAAATATCCTGCTAACTGGCCAGGTCTTAGCTTTGAAACACTTGCCGCTGTTAAAGAAAAGGTTGGCAATATGCCATTAGTATTACATGGTGGTACAGGTATTCCTGAAGATATGATTAAGAAAGCGATCTCTTTAGGTGTTGCTAAGATTAATGTTAATACAGAATGCCAGCTTGCATTTGCTGCTGCAACAAGAAAATATATTGAAGAAGGCAAAGACCTTGAGGGAAAGGGATTTGACCCAAGAAAGCTCCTTGCTCCTGGTAGTGAAGCTATTAAAGAGACTGTTCGCGAAAAGATTAACTTATTCGGTTCAGCTGGAAAGGCATAATTAGCATTACACACAACACACAAGGACTATAATACTATGAATACAACTAACAATAATGATGATTTATTGAATGATGATCCAGAACAATCATCTCGTAGAAATATAACTAAATCAGATGATATGCCCGATTATGAATTAGAAGATCCTGACGATATTCTGAATGATGATGTTGATGATTTTATAGATGAGGATATGGATTATTCAGACAGTAATTCTCCATATGATGAGAATGATGCTGATGCAGTATTTGACAGACAGGAGAAAGATAAAAAGCGTTCTAATATAATAAGACGTATTATTCTTTTAATATCAGTTGCTGTCTTTATATTTGCCGCATACAATCTTATCAACATATTCCTTGCATATCACAAGGCTGATGTAATATATAATGACATTGAACAGAATGTTCTTGATGAAGATTCCCACACTAATGTAATTATCGGTGATGAGGAAGAGGAAGTTGAAGTTCCATTTAAGTATAACCATCAGGCACTTCTTAATATTAATTCTGATGGACTTGGATATATATACATTCCATCTATTGGATGCAGGCTTCCAATGGTTCAGGGTAATGATAATGATTATTACCTTACACATACATTTGACAAGCAATCCAGTGCTAATGGCTGTCTGTTTGAAGATTCCCGCATTAATAGCGGACTTTCTTCAAACCATGTGATTATATACGGACACAATATGCGAAATGGTGCGATGTTTGGCAAGCTTAAAAGTTATGAGAATTCATCGTTCTATAATGGTTCTGGCAACAATGTATTCTATATATACACTGGTAATGTCATTAAACAATATAAAATCTTTAGCTGCTACATAAGTGAAGCTGTAAGTGATACATATACCTTTAACTTCCCTTCTCTTGCTTCTATGCAAAGTTATGCAGCAGATATGAAAGCCAAATCTTTGTATGATACAGGGGTTGATATTTCATCAGCAAGTCAGGTAGTTACTCTTTCTACTTGTACTGATAACGGTGAGAAACGCTTTATCGTACACGGAATGTATATTGGAGAAGCCTCATTAGAGTAGAATTTACTTGAAATTGACTTAGATAATTAATAATTTTAATTTTTTTTATATTTTTTAAAAAAGAACTTGCATTATTATTAATTTTGAGTTATTTTAATTAAAGACGACAGGTAGTTGTCGCTAATCAAATAAGGTAGAACAAAGGCGTTCATATTATACATCTTAATAATGTATATGTGTACGCCTTTTTTAGTTTTACTAATAGAATAATAATCTATGAAAAGGAAGGATGAAAAAGTTATGAGCGAAAAATTCAATGTAGCTGACATCTTCGGCGAGAACGTGTTCAACGACACAGTTATGAAAGAACGTTTACCAAAAAACGTATACAAAAATCTTAAGTTAGCAATAGCAGGTGTACAGGAATTAAATATTACCGATGCTGATGTTATAGCTAATGCAATGAAGAATTGGGCTATCGAAAAAGGCGCAACTCATTACACACATTGGTTCCAGCCTTTGACAGGAACTACTGCTGAAAAGCATGATTCATTTATTTCAGCACCTAATGAAAACGGAAAGGTTCTTATGGAATTCTCTGGTAAAGAATTAATAAAGGGCGAGCCAGATGCTTCATCATTCCCTTCAGGTGGTCTTCGTGCTACATTCGAGGCAAGAGGATATACAGCATGGGATTGCACATCACCAGCCTTCGTTCGTGAAGGTGCACAAGGTGCAACACTTTGTATCCCTACTGCTTTCTGTTCTTATACAGGAGAAGCTCTTGATCAGAAGACACCTCTTCTTCGTTCAATGGATGCTGTTAACGAGCAGGCTTTAAGAATATTAAAATTATTTGGTAACACAACATCTAAGAAGGTTACTCCTTCTGTTGGTGCTGAACAGGAATACTTTATAGTAGATAGAGAAAAATATCTTCAGAGAAAGGATCTTATCTTCTCTGGACGTACATTATTCGGTGCTATGCCACCAAAGGGACAGGAACTTGATGATCACTACTTCGGTTCTATCCGTGAAAGAATTGCTGCATTTATGAAGGATATCAACGAAGAATTATGGAAGCTCGGCGTATCTGCCAAGACTCAGCATAATGAAGTTGCTCCAGCACAGCATGAATTAGCTCCTATATATGCACAGTGCAATATTGCTACTGATAACAACCAGCTTATGATGGAGGTTATGAAGAAAGTTGCTTACAGACATGGTCTTGTATGCCTTCTCCATGAGAAGCCATTTGCCGGAGTTAATGGTTCTGGTAAGCACAATAACTGGTCAATCACAACTGATGATGGTATCAACCTTCTCGAACCTGGCAAGACACCTCACGAAAATATCCAGTTCTTACTTGTACTCGGTGCTGTTATGAAGGCTGTTGATAAACACGCTGATCTTTTAAGAGAATCTGCTTCTGACGTTGGTAATGACCACAGACTTGGAGCTAATGAGGCACCTCCAGCTATTATCTCTATGTTCCTTGGTGAGCAGCTTGAGGATGTTGTTATGCAGCTTATTGATAAGGGTGATGCAACAAGCTCTATCCAGAAGGGTAAGTTAAAGACAGGTGCTTCTACACTTCCTGACCTTAACAAGGATGCTACTGATAGAAACAGAACTTCACCATTTGCATTTACTGGTAATAAGTTTGAATTCCGTATGGTAGGTTCATCAGATTCAATTGCTCCTGCTAACGTAGTTCTTAACACAATCGTTGCAGAAAGCTTTAAGGAAATCGCTGACCAGCTTGATGGAGTAGAAAACTTCGATATGGCTGTTCATGATCTTATCAAGAAGCTCTTTACTGACCATCATAGAATCGTATTTAATGGTAATGGTTACTCAGATGCATGGGTAGAAGAAGCTGAAAGAAGAGGTCTTCCAAATATTAAATCTATGGTTGATGCTATTCCTGCCCTTACTACTCCTAAGGCCGTTAAGCTTTTTGAAAGCTTTGGTGTATTTACAGAGGCTGAATTAAAGTCAAGAGCTGAGATTAAGTATGAAGCTTATGCAAAGGCTATAAACATTGAAGCTAAGACAATGATTGATATGGCTGGAAAGCAGATTATTCCTTCAGTTATTTCTTACACAACAGAGCTTGCTAACTCAGTTCTTACTGTTAAGGAAGCTGGTGCTGATGCTTCTGTTCAGGCTGATTTACTTGCAGAAGTTTCTGGTTACTTAAAGGATATGAAGGCTGCTTATACTAAGCTTATTGATGTTACAGCTAAGGCTGCTGATGTTACTGACATTACAGAACAGGCTAAGTACTTCAGAGATGAAGTTAAGACAACTATGGACGAATTAAGAGCTCCTGCTGATAAGCTTGAAATGATCGTTGATAAGGAATTCTGGCCATTCCCAAGCTATGGTGATCTTTTATTTGAAGTTTAATTAATCTTAATTTAATTAATATCAACTGCATATTTAATACTTAATAAGCAAGTACTTATTTTAATATATATGTTTAATTTATAACATATTTAATTATTAATAAGTACTTGCTTTATAATATGTATTTATCTTAATAATAAAGGATTATAGACTTATAAGACAAAAATGGAGTGTCACAGGAAACAATTCATACAATACGCAGATAACTGATATACTGTTAATACCTGCATAAAGTATCGATTATGTTTCATATGACACTCCATTTTATTAATTATTCACTATCTGATACTGCTTCACCTGTATCCGTACTGTCTCCGTCCGATGATGGGATATCTGGCAGCTCTCCCTGTGCTTCTGTATTATCAGCTACACCCTCAGGGTCATACTCTCCCCCCTCTTTATCCCAGAGTGAATCGTATTCCTTCTGCTTTTTCTTCATTGATGCCATAATCATCTGTGCCTGCTTGGCTCTTGCATACATTTTATCGTCATATTCCATAACCTTCTTTTCATCGGTATATGGAACTTTATCACCGGCACACATTCTTGCAATTGTCGTCATTATCTTGCCGATTGTTGCACCAAGTCCTGTCTCAGGGTCAGCAAGTGCTTTGTCGTTTTCTGTATTTGCTGCTGCACACCACTGCTCCCTAAGCGAGTTAAGAACATTCTCATACTTGTCAAAATCATCAGTTGCTTCCTTATATGAAAGCTCAAGCTCTGCTGCCTTTTGTATCCATTCTTCATCATTGGTACGCTCAGCCTTTTCCTTTGTTTTTTTATATTGCTTATATATGCTGGTCTTCTTGTCCTGTAATTCATTGCGATATGCCTGATAATTTGGTATAGCCTCTCCTAATTTCATACCATTATCCTCCTCATATAATACTTTTGTACCATTTAACTTTTATTATATTTAGAATATCGGCATTTTATATCAACATATATACCTTTATATCTGATAATTATTAAAATTATTTATTAAACGCCACTATACGCACTATAGCCGCCGTCTACTGGCAACACAATACCATTTACAAATCCAGCCGCATCATCACTTGCAAGGAATAATGCCGCTCCGATAAGTTCCTCTGGATTACCAAATCTTCCCATTGGAGTTCCTGCAACTATCTTTCTTGCTCTTTCAGTGTATGTACCATCTTCATTAAATAATAATGCGTGATTTTGTTCAGCCGCATAAAATCCCGGTGCGATTGCATTACATCTTATTCCGCTTTCTCCAAAATGGACTGCCAGCCACTGTGTAAGGTTAAGTATTGCACTCTTGGCATTGCCGTAAGCCATTACCTTTGTAAGTGGTAAAATTGATGTAACAGATGCTATATTAATAATGCTTCCGCTTCTCTTTTCAACCATATCCTTAGTAAATACCTGTATCGGAAGAAGTGTTCCCATATAATTAAGATCCATAACATCTCTTATATTATCCTCATCAAGATTCCAGAAAGAGTAATCATTTTCTCCTTTTTCTTTCTTTAACATCTCTATTGATGTAATAGCACCCGGCTGATTGCCGCCAGCTCCATTGATAAGAATATCACAGCTTCCAAGCTCACTCTTAATTATTTCATAAGTTTTATTAAGTTCTTCCTTATCAATTACATTACAGCTATACCCTTTAACAACAATGTCTTTGCTGTATTCTGTCTTAGCATTGTTAATAAGCTCATCTGTGACATTATTAAGCTTATCCTTATTACGTCCGATTATTGCAACCTTCGCACCGCTTACAGCAAGTCCATACGCCATTGCTGAACATAGTGTTCCACTTCCCCCTGTTACAATTGCAGTCTTGCCTGTCAAATCTACTTTAAATGGAATTTTCATAGTTTTATTACCTCCTACTAATAATCAGATTATTATAATTTAAGGAATATGCTCAAAAATACGTTTATGCTGCATAATAAGACATTTTAATTAATGCCCCGCCCAAATTATTATATTGAAAGTGTGTAGTCTTTCAACCTCCTGCGGCATAACTTATATTCTGGGCAGTACTTTTCAACTTCACACCAGAATGATTGCGAATGATTCATATATTTTCTATGCGAAAGCTCATGCACCACTACATAATCCAACAATTCTTCAGGCATATAATACAAATTGTAATTAAAATTAACATTTCCCTTGGAACTACAGCTTCCCCAGCGTGTCTTCTGATTGCGTATTGTAACCCTTCCAACAGTCACATTCATAATCCTACTGTAATATTCTACTTTTCTTATAAATGTGTCCCTTATTACAGCACGTTCCTTAGATGTGAGCGTATCAAAAGCCTTTGCATTGGCAGGAATTTTTTCTTCTTTTCTTTCCTTCATCAACTGCTGTTTGCTCTCAATCCAAGACATATGCTTGTCAATAAATATATCAAGCTCCTTCTTCGTTATCCTGTCAGGTGCTCTTAATATAACACTTCCATCTGTATGAACTTCTATTGAAACTGTTCTGCGTCTTGATTTTATAATCTGTATATCCATATTTTCCATCAAAACAGGTTCCCTTCAATCATTTTCTTCTGTTTTTGCTGTAATTTAGAAGCTCCCATCTATTTTACTGTGGATAATGAAGTCTTTCTGGTACTGGGTTATCGAGAACTTCTTCCTTATACTTCTTCATATATATCTTTGCAAGTGTGAGGTTATTATCAAGGTAATTACCGCAGTCCCTTGGTGAATATCCTGGTATCTCACCCTCATAATCCAGTACGAAATCAGCAGCTTCCCTTAACACATCAATTATATCCTCTGACTCAAGGTCACCTGCAAATATTACATAAAATCCTGTACGGCAACCCATTGGTCCAAAATATATAGTCTTGTCTGCCCATACCTTATGGTTCCTTAAAAATGTTGCTACAAGGTGTTCTATTGTATGAATACCTGCTGTATCCATAGGTGCTTCTACATTAGGTCTTGTAAATCTTAAATCAAATGTTGTAAGAACTACATCTCCCTGATAATCTTTTCTTGATACATATGCTCCTGTAAGTAAATCCAAGTGATTAACTGTAAAACTTGCTATTTTATTCATAATATTCCTTTCCTGTCTTTATGACTAACTTTAGTTTATTTTATTGAAACCATTCTACGGTTTTCATCTGTTGCTGTTATTTTTAAACATTTTATGCCTGCAATAAATTTGCTGAGTGTAGAATAACCATACTCCTTAACCTTAAAGTTAGGATAATTCATATGGATTTTCTGTCCTAATGCTCCAAGTTCCACTGCATTTTCTGAACTCTTTACATAATTCACTGCATACTCCATAACCTGCTCTTTCATATTCTTGTCTTCCTTAAGTCTGACAAGAACCGTGTTATTGAACTTCTTTAACTCAAGACTTTCCATTTCCTCAAGAAATGTAGACAATGAACTGTAACCGTAATTTCTTACATCGAAATCAGAATATTTCTTCTGTAAACGGCTTCCAAGCTCACCAAGCCCTGTCTGCCTGCCTTTATTGTCGTTCTCCTGAATAATCTCAATAATTGCATTTTCTATCTTAGACTGCTTAATAATATTGCTTCTTTCTGTCTTCTTAACCGGCTTACTATCTGGCTCATCTTCGTGTGCCTGTTCACGAAGAAGCTCAAGGTCTGTAAATACCGAACAAGCGGCCCTGAATGAACGTGGTGTCTTGCTCTCACCCATACCGATAACGTCCATTCCCGACTCTCTAAGCCTGCTTGCAAGCCTTGTAAAATCGCCATCAGAAGATACGATACAGAAGCCGTCAACATTATTCGTATAAAGAATATCCATAGCATCAATTATAAGCGTTGAGTCTGTTGCATTCTTGCCTACTGTATTACAAAACTGCTGTATAGGTGTTATGGAGTTCTCCATAAGCTCTTTCTTCCATTTGCTTGCCTGTGTACTTGTCCAGTCGCCATATATTCTTTTATAAGTTATTACGCCATACTTTGTCATTTCATCAAGAATGTCCGAAATATATTTTGATGAAATATTATCTGAGTCGATAAGTACAGCGTATCTCTTATCATCCATTCACTCACTTCCTTCCAGGCATATCTTTCTAATAAATATATCGAAATATCTGCCACTATTAATTATATTTTATATAAAACTACATCTGATGTCTTACAATCTTGTATTCATCATTGCTCTGATAATATGGACATTCTTTATACTCAGATGTAAGAAGCCTTGCATAATCATCCTCGTCCATATCTACATCACACACGAACTGCTCCGTTTCTTCATCATATACCATATTATTGCAATAATCACAATTATAATGAGCTACCGCCATTGTTACCTCTTTCCTGTCTGTTCAATACTTCATTCATACTTCCAAGCCTGTAACCATCCAAATCAAGGGATACATACTTAAATCCAAGTGCGTGAAGCTTCTCTGATACTTTATCCTTTATTCCGTTTTCAATAAACTTCTGTATATCTGCTGGTCTTAATTCAATTCTTGCAATTCCATCCTGTAATCTTACCCTGAACTGCTCAAATCCCAGACTTCTTATATAACATTCTGCACTGTAAATCATATCAAGCTTGTCTTTATTAATAACCTCACCATACGCAAATCTTGAAGCAAGGCACGCACACGATGGTTTATTCCACGTCTTTAAGCCTAACATACAAGATAATTCCCTGATTTCAGCCTTGGTAAGACCTGCCTCTTTTAAAGGACTTCTTACTCCTAGTTCCTTTATGGCTCTCATACCAGGTCTGTAATCACCGTCATCATCAACATTTGTTCCCTCTGCAATTACACTAATGCCTCTCTCACCTACAAGATTCTGCACATTAGTAAATATCGCTTTCTTACAAATGTAACATCTGTCTGGTGGATTATTCTCAAAGCCCGGAATCGATAATACATCTGCCTTATATATAAGATGTTCTATATTCTCTACCTTACAGAAATCATCAGCTTCTTTAAGTTCATCATCTGTAACAAGAATTGAACTTATCGTAACTGCAACAGCATTTTCTCCTAATACATCTTTTGCAACTTTGGTTAAAAATGTCGAGTCAACCCCGCCAGAAAATGCTATTGCTATTTTACCACAGTCCTTAATAATTGACTTTAACTTTTCATATTTGGCTAAAGTGTTCTCACTTATATCATCTTTATTGATGTCCGATTTATTCAATGGCATTATTTGAGTACTACCTGTTTTACCTAATTCAATTGTTTCACCAGTGTGATATTCACTTAACTGTCCGCTTGAGTTTATGTCTGATTTATTCAATTCTTTAGATATATTCTCTGAATTATCAACCTCTGCGTTACCAGCATACTTATCATCTGTTATATCATATTCATCTAAAAAGCTGTGTCGCTGCCCCTTCTTCTTGTAAGCAATTACCGTATCAATATTAACATTTTCTACACTTCTGAATATGTTCTTTTCTATATACGGACTTACCTTGGTCAGATCTTTTATAAGCTGCTTAATCTCTGCCCTCTTAGAACCTTTTCCTGTACCACCACAGGAAGCACATCCCTCTGTAAATCGACAGGCACACTGTATGAACTCAAGATTATTATATTCTTTCCAGTGAATAATATCAGCTTCTCTTATAAGATACATAGGTCTTATAAGCTCCATTCCCTCAAAATTCGTACTATGAAGCTTAGGCATCATTGTCTGAACCTGTGCACCATAAAGCATACCCATAAGAATTGTTTCTATCACATCATCATAATGATGTCCAAGAGCAATCTTATTACAACCAAGTTCCTTTGCCTTGCTGTAAAGATATCCTCTCCTCATTCTTGCACACAAATAACAAGGCGACTCTGTAATATCTACTACAGTATCAAATATCTCTGTCTTAAATACTGTAATTGGAATATCTAATATCTTTGCATTGTTAAGTATTACATTGTAGTTAAGGTCATTATAACCCGGATTCATAACTAAGAATACAAGTTCAAAATTATTCTTTCCGTGACGTTTCAACTCCTGAAAAAGCTTCGCCATAAGCATTGAATCTTTACCGCCTGATATACAGACAGCTATCTTATCGCCGTCCTGAATAAGATCATATTCATTAAGAGCCTGTGTGAACTTTCTCCATATTGGCTTGCGGAACTTCTTTACTATGCTTCGCTCAATCTCTTTAACATTTTCTTCTGAAGTATTATTGCCGCTTTCTTTATCCTGCTCAAGATATTTATTAAACTTCCATCTTAGATATGCGACAAATCCACCATCAAGGCTGTAAGCTTCATAACCCATCTCATCAAGTATATCTTCTATTTCTTCACTTTTCTGTCCAGTGTAGCAAAGAATATATATTGGTGTATCCTTTGAATACTTTGCCTCAAATTCTTCCTTATTATCTTCAAGAACTTTTATCATATCTTCCCAGTAATAATGTATGGAAGCTTCTATGGTCTCTTTCTCATACTCCTCTAATGCTCTTACATCAAAAAGGATTTTATCTCTATTGTCATCATAATATTGCTGTACTGTTCTCATATTTTTTCTTTCTACTTACTCTGATTATTATTACACATAAATTTACATTATAACAAATGAAATTGTAACCACCACACATTGATTATCATCTGTTTATTACAAAATAAATGTACAATGCACAATATATTTTATCATACTCTGTAAAGCTGCAACAATATTATTATGTGTGATATTTTATTGTGCCTTTTATATAATAGGAAATTCTATTAGAAGCTCCTTTACATAAAAAATGTACCCGCAAATGCTTAACATTGTTTGTGTCTTGCATTTACAGGTGCTCCTTTTTCTATATTATATTCTTTATCGCCTTGACCATTCTTAATATTCTGTCACGCTGGTTATCATCCAACTCCATCCATACGTTCTGCATAACGTAATATCTTCTGTCATACATATTAAGATACATTGATGGTCTGCATTTGTACAAATTATACATCTGAACAAGAGTATCTGCATCAGGATACATAATCTCTTTTTCGTATTTTCTGTACTTCTTTCTTGTCAGTCCCAGCTTTTCAGACATAACCTCCTGTGAATAATGCGTTTCGTGCCTTACATATTCAAGCATTGAAAAATCATCCCACTGCTTCAACATAAAATCAAACATTCTATCATTCTGCGTATCATTGTCTTTATTCTTAGTGTCATTAACACGATAATATTTTATACATTCAGCAACCATACGCATAGTCATATCTTTAAGTTCTTCACTTTCACAGTCACTTATAAGCTCGTCCAAATCTTTAGTATCAATATCGTCTCTCTTTCCCGAAACCAGCTCATCAATGTCCATTCCAATTTCCTGCAATTTTTTTAAATTATCATACGAAATCATTATCAGTCCATTTTCTCTTTTAGAATAGTCATTCTGCGATATTCCCAGCTCTTTTCCGATATCTGCCTGATTATAGCCAAGTCTTTTTCTATATACTCTCATTCTATTGCAAAAATCTTCGTAACGGGTATTGTTCATTTACCTTAACCTCTTAGCTATGCTATTACTAAAGATTTTATGATAGTTACGATTGACCCAAATAGGTCTATTTTGGAATATGAGCTTATATTCTGTAAATATTATGGCTAATTGTTTAAAATATATACCCCAGTAATTAAATTTGTTTAATTTCATAATCAAATAAACTTATAATATTCTATATTTTTGACAATAAATCATATGGCAATTTTTTTATTTTTCTTTGAATTTGCGATTAATATATAATGTAAATATACCGACAATATAGTATAATATAAAAAATATAAAAACCTTAATTGGAGGATTTAATTATGAGGATTCAGGATTTTTGTGATATGGTCAAATTTGAAGAGATTATGTCTAACTGGGCAAAGAGTACCGGGCTGGCAACTGTTGCTGTAGGTGCAGACGGCAAGTACATAAGCGAATGTTATAATTTCACTGAATTCTGCATCGATCTTACCAGAGGAAGTACTGAAGGCCGCAAGAGATGTGAGCAGTGTGACCGTGATGGTAATGGCGTTTATCCTTGTCATGCAGGATTAGTTGATTTCGGTATTCCTATTACTCTTGATGATGGAACTGTTCTTGGAAGTATTATCGGCGGACAGGTTCTTCCTGAGAACCCAGACGAAGAAAGGTTCAGGGCAACAGCACGTGAACTTGGAATTAATGAAGATAAGTACATCAAGGCTCTGCAAAAAGTAAACGTGCGTACTAAAGAGGAGATTGACGCTTCTGCCAATCTGCTGGGCGATGTTATCAATATGTTTGTCCGTGCAAGCTACACTGCCCGCCAGAACTCAACTATTCTAAATGAACTTACAACAGGAATTAGTGCCGCCGCAAGCCAGCTTGCTACAGCCAATGACAAGGTCAAATTAATAGACGGATTCAGCAAACGACAGAATATACTTGCACTTAATGCTTCCATTGAAGCTGCAAGAGCCGGTGATGCTGGAAAAGGCTTTGCTGTAGTTGCTGAAGAAGTACAGAAGCTTGCCAAAGGTATGGGCGAAGCCAGCAGTGCAATTACGAAAGCACTCAACACAGCCACTAAGACAATTACTGCACTTGATAGAACTAACAAACAGTAATAATTAATGGGCAAAATAATATGCCCTATTTCAATGATGTATTTAATTAAAAAGATTAAACAGCCGTCAACCATTTAATTTCAAAGGCTGGCGGCTGTTCTATCAACATATCTTGTCCTATAAGTCTATTAACAGTCTTTACTCTCTATCTCACCCGTAAATCCTGCATTTTCTATCATCTTAATAGTATCATCTATTCCCTGTCCATCTGCTGTTAAATAACCAGAAGCAAATATTGAATCTACAACTTTAAATAATGTTGGCTCAATTCCCTTAAAGTATACTTCACGTCCAGCCGCACATCTTATGTCTGACTTAGGAACTAATAATCTTGCAAGGCATAACACCTTAAGACAATACTGTGGTGTAAGTCCTGATATATCTCTGTCTGCAAGCCTTGTTCCTTTTATTGGAAGAAGAAAATTAATTGGCACTGACTCTGGATTGATTTCCTTTACGTCCATAAGCATATCTACAACATCTTCCCTGCTCTCGCCCATCCCGATAATACCGCCACAGCACATCTCAAAACCTATTCTTTTTAACATTCTTATATTATTAATTCTCTGGTCATATGTATGTGTTGTGCATATATTAGGGTAAAATCTACGGCTGCTGTTAAGGTTATGGTTAATTCTGTTAAGTCCAGCTTCCTTAAGCATTAAAGCCTGCTTTTCTGTAAGAAATCCAATAGAACAGCATATCTGGGTATCGTTCTTCTTCATCTTTCTTATACGTCCGGCTAAATCTTCTATCTCAGCATCTGTAAAGCTTATACCGCTAAGTCCAATACAATGTCTCGCAAGATGTTTATTATCTACAAGGTCATTATCTCCATACAACTTCTCGTCTGATACTCTTTTATATTTCTCTATCTGAGCCTGGGACTCACACGACTGGGCACAGTAAGCACAATTCTGTGAACAGTTACCACTTCTGACATTAGTAAGAAGCTGTATGCTTACTTTCTTTCCTTTATATTTAAGTCTTAACGCATACGCTGTTTCAATAAGCTTGTCAAGACATACATCATCACAATTAAGAATTGCAAGTGCCTCATCTTTGGTTAATTCGTGTGTTTCGTCCCAATTATCTAATAATTTCCCAACATTAATATTTTCTGTAACATTCTGCATAACGCCCATACTTTACTCCGTTCCTGCACACTAATTGAATTAATACTAACTCTGGTAAAATGAATAATTCTATCAATAAGCAGCCTTATCCTTTAACCCCCGTGCATACGCATAAGTATAGTTACTCAGCTTGTTAATGTCAACCCAATTATAGTTAATGTTGACATTTCCTTATTGCAATTACACACTATAAGATTATAATTACACACTATTAAAATTAATATTTTAATAATACTACTATTAAAAATCATCACATTCTAATATAGAATATTATATACCAATATAAATATCATTACTTAATTAATCTACTCAGCCTAACATCTAAGAAATCTTCTGAAACACTGGCTCTTTCTTCTTGGTAGACAAATATGTAATTACATCTTTTCTTGTTATAATTCCTATAAATACACCTCTGTCGTCTACAACTGGAACAAAATTCTGATTAGATATTCTTTCAATCAATGCTTCCATCGATGTATCCACATTAACACTTGGATAATTACGTCTGAAATAAAGCTCGTTAACTCTCTGCTTTTCTAATTCCTTTATATCAACTTCCATCGCGTTATTCTGTTTAATTCTGCATATATGCCAAAGGAAATCACCTTCCGTGATTGTCCCAACATAATGCTCATTCTCATCAAGAACAGGAATGGCAGAATAGCCATAATAATTCATCTTCTGTAATCCCTGTCTTATTGTGTCATCATTGTAAATATATGCTACCTTGCACTTTGGTTGTAAAAAAAACGATATATTCATACTTCTCTCCATTCTTACCCACTAAAAGTTGTTGTATAGTTATTAACACATCTTGTTATTATATTGTAGCATATAAGAATAGTTTCACATATGTATTTTGTACATTTTTCATATATTTTTCATTATTTGGTATATCTATTCTTCCCTGCAGCTTATGCTGTACATTCCAGTCTGTTTTCCCATATCTCATTATATATAACATTCTGTTAATTCCTTTTCTTACATTCGTTATTTATTTCTATTGTGTTGTCAGCCGTCTGTATGCCCATTTAAAATTGTCTTTTCCTGCACCCTGTAACAGACAAAGCTTCAACAAAAATCTAAAAATCCAAAAATATAAAAATATAAAAATATAAAAATATAAAATTTATTATAACACAAAATAAATAATAAAACAGAATTCTAAAGTAACTAACAAAACATCCGGCCAGGTCCTATCAAGCGACCTGGCCGGATGTCTGTTTTATATAATATTAGGAAAAAAGTCTTGTTATTTTATACTAAATCAATCCCATAAGCTTTGGTACTCCAAGTGACAGCTCTGGAATAAATGTAATAAGCATAAGTAATATAATTAAACCAATAAAATAAGGTATAAGCTTAGGTGTTACTTTCTCGATTGATACATTTTCAATACCACAGCCTACGAATAATACAGAACCAACAGGTGGTGTAATATTACCAAGACACATATTGAATATAAGCATTACACCAAACTGGATATCTGTCATTCCAAAGCTCTGTGCGATAGGAAGGAAGATAGGTGTAAATATAAGTATAGCTGGTGTAATATCCATAAACATACCAACAACCAGAAGTATAATATTCATTAATAAGAATATTACAACCTTATTAGTTGAAATACTTAATAATCCGTTACTTATGGCTGCTGGTATTCCAGAATAAGCCATAACGAATGACATAGCTGATGATGCTGATATAAGGAAAAGAATTACTCCTGACACCTTAGCTGATTTCTTAAGTATTTCTACAAATGTCTTAAAATTCATGCTCTTGTATATGATAGAAAGTATGAGGCAATACAGAACTGCAATACCAGCACCTTCTGTTGCTGTAAATATACCTGATACAATACCACCAATAACAATTATTATAAGAAGTAATGATGGGATAGCATCAACAAATATCTTTAAAATACTTACTGACTTATCTCTTCCAACAGCCTTTATGCCTAACTTCTTTGCACCAATGAAGGCGACTATCATACATACAACACCCATCAATATTCCAGGTACATAGCCTGCCATAAACAATGTCGATATAGATACACCACCTGCAACTGTTGAATATACAATGAATGCCGATGTAGGTGGAATAAGAAGTCCTGTTGGTGCTGAGGCTATGTTAGCTGCTGCCGCATAAGCAGGATCATACTTCTGCTCTTTTTCAATAGGACTCATACATCCTCCTATTGCAGAAGCTGCTGCTACTGATGAACCAGATAATGCACCAAAGAGCATATTTGCAAGAATATTAGCCTGTGCAAGGTTTCCTGGAATCTTTCCTACGAATATCTGTGCAAAGTTAATAAGTCTCTTGGCTATACCACCATTATTCATAATATTACCTGCAAGGATGAATAATGGAACTGCTAAAAGCGAAAAGCTTTCAACACCCGAATTCATTTTCTGCATGGTTATGAATGTTATCTGATCCCATGACAGCGTTGACATGGCAGTTACAATTGACGAAGCAATAATACTTACTGAAATAGGAACCCCTAAAAACAGAAGTACACCGAATACAACAAATAATATTACTGTAGTTACTGCAATACTCATATTTACCTCCTATTCTACCTTAACACCGGTTAAGTCTTCATATATATTAATAATCTGTGCAACTACTATAAAGATACCTGAAACAGGGGATACCGCATATACAAGTGTTCTTGGAATACCAAGAAGTGCTGAATACTCTGCCCTTGCTGACATTGCCAGCTTAAATCCACCAATTACAAACACGAACACTGCAAGTAAAAGAATAAGTACATCTATAACCAGTAATAATATTTTTCGTTTATTACCTGTGAGCTTATCTTTAATAATAGTGAGTGACATATGGTCTCTTGTAAAGAAAGCATATGCAGCACCTATAAAGGCTGTCCACATAAGTGAGTATTTAACAAGTTCTTCTGTAAATGCTGCTGGTTTGCCAAGCACATATCTTGTAAACACCTGCCATAATACTAACGAAGTCATAAACACAAGCAGAACAACACTCGCTGCTGATAATATCTTATTCATAACATTTTTAACTTTAACAAGTATATTAATCATAGTTACTCTCCTTTCCTTATCTCATCTATTCTGTCAAGTAAAGCTGCAACACCTGTATACTTATTTCTATACTCGGTAACAAGACCTGCTGTTGCACTTCTGAATGCTTCCTTATCTACATCATAAATAAATTCAACACCCATATCCTTTGCCTGTGCTACTGCCTCATCTATTGCCTTATCCCACATAACCTTATGAGACTGTGTAGCATCCTTTGCACACTGCAGTATAATCTTCTGATCATCCGGCTCTATATTATTCCATACCTTTGAGCTCATAACCATAACATCAGGTATCATGGCATGCTCATCAACCGAATACACCTTACATATCTCACCATGCTTACCTGTTGTAAGCGCTGTTTCATTGTTCTCTGTTCCATCTATAATACCTGTTGAAAGGGATGTATATATGTCACCATAGGACATTGCTACCGGTGTTCCACCAAGTGCTGTAAGCATATCCGTCTGTGACTTCATATCCTGAACACGTATCTTGATTCCTTTAAGATCCTCTGGCTTACGTATAGGCTTATCTTTTGTGTAGAATGAACGGGAGCCTGATGTAAAGTATGTTAAGGTTACGAATCCATCATCTTCTGATGACAGGAAGAAATCCTGCATTTTATCAGAATCCATTATTTTATAAAACTCATCAATATTACTAAATATATAAGGAAGACCAAATGTATTATAAGCATCATTATATGTTGCAAGACCTGGTGCTGATACTTTTGTCATAGCAATAACACCTGCCTGAAGCTGCTCAAGATTCTCTGTCTCTGAACCAAGCTGTCCATTAGGGAATATCTTGATTATTATTCTTCCGTTAGTCTTCTGCTTAACCTCTTCTGCGAACTGCAGCATAGCTATATGTACTGTATGACTTTCTGACAAACCATGTGCCAGCGTTAATACCATAGGATTTTCTGCGGTAGCTTCCTTACTGTTTGATGCGCTATTTGTTCCACAGCCTGTCAGCCCAAATGAACATATAAGTGTAACTGTAAGCAAAACAGCAATATATTTTTTCATTTTTTTCAACATATTATACCTCATTTCTGTGCACTCATTTTTTATATGTCAGCTACTGGTCTTATGCACAATAACCTGAAGCTGTGAATTACACTATTTCTCCTGTTTCGTAACAGCCTGCTTTTGCCTGATGCTATTACATTCCAATCATATCAAAGACTTCAAATGATATAAGCACCTGATGGTTTTTCTTTGGATTAGGATACTTTACCTGCACTGATTTCTTAGTCTGGCTGTAATACCATCCAATGTCACTTTCCTCGTATTTTCTTCTATGAAGGAAATGTGGCACTTCCTTTCCATCAAGCTGTACATAGAATGGTGCTTTCTCCCTATGTATCACATCAAGTTCCATTGTTTCTACTGTGTTCTCATAACTGCCTTCATATTCAAAATCGATATATGTCTTCGCACCAGCTTTAACTCTAATATCAGTTTTTAAGTAGCTGCCATTCTTATAATCATTAGTTTTTCCATCATCATCATATATAGTAAATGAAGAATCTATATCAGGTGCCATTATTATATGAAGTGAATCAACCTTATCATTCATAAGATTGTTAAGTTCATTAGCAGCCATCGGAATAATAGCTCCACTCTTTATAAACATTGGAATTGAACTTATATCCACCGGTACATTTATAGTCTTGCCGCCTTCATATTCGTTTCTGGTATAATAATCATAAAAACGTATATTTTTATCTCCTGTATCAGGTAAATATACCTCTCTTATCTCTGCACCCTTTTCTACAACATTTGCTACAAGTAATGAATCGCCCCACATAAAATCCACGCCTTCATTATATGTATTACTATCGTTCTGGAATACCATAAACATTGGCTGCATAATAGGAAGTCCTGTCTTATGTGCTCTGTATTCAAGCGAATAAAGATAAGGAGACATAGAATATCTGAGTTTAATTGCAGTTCTTATATAATCCTTCATACCACTATACATCCATGGCTCTGTAACTGTATTATCAGTATTTACTGAATGTATTGAAAATCTTGGCATGAACACACCATTCTGCACCCATCTTACAAAAAGCTCAGGCTCTGGTGACTCTCCATAGAATCCACCTACATCACAACCGTGATTTGCAACGCCAGAAAGTCCCATACCAAGTATAGTTGCTATGTTATACTTTAATGCATCCCAGCATGTAAGATTGTCACCTGCCCACACCTGTGCATATCTTTGTATACCTGCGTGTCCCGAACGGCATACTGAAAATGGTCTTATATTCTCATTATATTCCGTTACTGCCTCATTAGAGAGCTGGCACATGATATTACTCATTACCGGCTTTAGCTCACCAATAGTACTTCCTTTACCTTCAAAATACACTCTTGCATCCTTATCAACCATAGAATCATATTCACAGTTATCATTCCATACTGATTCACAGCCATACTTTATAAGTCCCTCTTTCAGGTATTCTTTCCAGTATTCTCTTGTCTGCTCTTTGGTGAAATCTACAAATATTCCAGTTCCACCCCACCATGTACCTTTACCGGGTTCATCCTTTATGCTGTCATATACAAACATATCCTTTTTCTTCATATCCTCCAGATACGGATGAACCAGGAGCATTCCAGGTTTAACATTAGGCGAAACAACTATGCCCTTTTCCTTCATTTTTGCAAACCATTCTTCTGGATTCTTGAATCTTTTATAATTCCAGGTAAAGCTGCATCTTTTAATTCCCTGCTCTGTCTCTACTGCACAATATCCTGATGAAAGCTGGAAGCCGTCTACAGGAATTCCTTCTTCTCTGGTAGTATCTATAAATTCAAGTATCGCATCATCACAATCCTTAGGAAGCTCTGGATAATACATTGAAGAACCAAGATATCCAAGTGCTGCCTTTGGAAGAAGTATTGACTTGCCTGTAAGATCTGTATATCTGCTTATTACCTCTCCTATTGAAGGTCCTGCTATAAGAAAGAGATCTATATCTCCGGCATCTGATCTGAAGCTTGAGTAACGATGCCAGTAATTTCTCTTTTCACGTCCCATATTAAAGTCACATTCTGCTGTTGTATGATAGAAATATCCAACTGCCTTGTGGGTTGAGCCTGAAAGCTTTATATAAAATGGGATATGCTTATACAATGAATCTGTTTCCTTAGGATTGTAGCCCATTGCATCACCAGGAGCCATATTCATATACTTTTCAGCCTTATTAATATCTCCCCCTTTCTCGCCAAAGCCATAAAAGTAATCATCTGACTCTATCTGACTTGTATGTATCCGCCTTTTATTTGAATCCTCTCTATATGCAAGATCTGTAATATCTGCGTGTAATAATGTTCCATCTTTATCATATACACATATACGGAATGGATTCTTTTCAATTTCTATACGAAGCTTACTTCCGCAAATAACTGCCTTGTCAGTTCCATCCACAAGCTCTGAGTATGCCACTTCAACTCTTTTTCTATAGCCCTTTAAAAACTCATCTGTTCTTGAGTCCCATGCTGTCATAGCAAGACTATATGAAGCTTCATCCCAGTCTCCATCAAAGCCGGCTCTTATTCTGATTATTTCATCTGTGAGAAACCATATTCTTATTTCTACTGAATCTGTAATAACAGAATAATAGTTAGTGTTATAGGTTACATTTCCTGCCTTATAACATATTCTCATATTATTTTTTATCTCCTTTCAGTAATCTGATAATCTCTTGTTTATGTTTTGTTTATAATTAATTTATACAACTATTCAATAATTAAAACTATACAGATATTGACAGGATAAATTGGTTTTTTTACATTTCTTGCACTTTCAAATTTTTCGTTGTATACTACTTATAATATATTAAATATAACTATACAGTTGTGAAATATATAAATATTGCTTCGCACAAACTTGAGATGCGCAAAGAAGCAGCACAAGAATGGAGGATTATTATGATAGATGTAGCACAGAACCTTATGTCACTTGGTGAATCCATAGCTGCAGCACATACTGCCAGCGTCAACGATAATATGACACGTTCGCACTATCACGATTATTATGAATTGTATTTTTTAGATAATGGTGAAAGATATCACTATATAGACGATAAATTGTATAAAACCGAGGCTGGTGATTGTATTATATTCCCACCTCAGACTATGCATCGTTCCTACAGTGAACAAGGATGCACATTTTCAAGGATTGTACTTTATTTCAGACCGGACATAATTTCATCAGATGCCCTGAGGCAGAAGCTTGCAGACTCATACTGTGTATACAAGTCTGATACTGAATCATTAAAAAAGTTAAGAAGGCTTATGTACTATTTTCTTGAAGCCCAGAACTCTGCCTCAGCATACAAGCAGGAACAGATGGAAGCACTTGTGAATCTTATAATTATTACAGTTCTTGGAATGAAAGAGAGCACCATTGGTATTGAAAGACATAACAGAACAACGCATATTATTAACTATATCAACAACAACTATGAACACGACATATCACTTGATGTTCTTGCAGATATGTTTCATATAAGTACTTACTATCTTTGTCGTGAATTTAAGAAAAATACTAACCGTACTGTTGTTGACTATATAAAACGCACACGCATAATGAACGCAGAACGTTTATTCAAGGAAACTGATAAAAATGTCACCGAGGTTGCAACGCTGACCGGATTTTCCAACCTCACACACTTCAACCGCGTTTTTAAAGAAATAGCTGGAGTAAATCCTTCGCAGTATAAGAAGTTACATACAAAGAATTAATTACTCCTGATTAAAAAGCCTGTCATATGACTGTTCGAAATCATCTAGTAATTTATTTATTTTTTCCCGGTCATATAAACCTTGTACCTTCCAAAACATAAGTATGCTGTTGAATTCCTCTTCCCTTTTATCTATAAATCCAATACACAAATGTCCATTATACATTGCACTATCCGTTTCCTGGCAGGCAAAGCAGCCGGTATCTTCATTCAGTCTTGAACAATCTCCACAGGTAAGCTCCTTTTTTTCAGGAATATAATGGCAGCTATCTTCAACATTTACAACAAACCATTCGCCTTGCGGATATGAACATATTGCAGTTCCTGTTTCCTCTGTATTGGATACATTAGTTTTATATTTACAATTATTGCACTTCAATTCATCCACCCTTTGCTTCCTCCTCGTAAATAAATATTCCATCAAAAATCCTGTAAAACATTATAACACAAAATTTTTGTCTTATACAAAAAGCTGGAACTCAGATTCTATAAATGAACCAGAATTCCAGCAATTTATTATTTTACTCCATTTTAAATTTTATCTGTAAACTTATTTTTCTTACCAAATACTATTACTCCTGCTCCTCCTATTACAAACATAAGAAGCCATGCTAATGTACGTTTGTCATCTCCCGTACCAGGAGTCTGTTCTTTTACTGCTTCTGCCTTAGCTTCTTTATCCGTATCGGTCGCAGGTGTTATATCGGCTGGTGATGTTGTATCAGCCGGTGGTGTTATATCTTCCGGTGGTGTTACATCTGCCGGTGGCGTTACATCTGCCGGTGGTGTTACATCTGCCGGTGGTGTTGTATCTTTAAGCTTTGCAATAACAGTCTGTGATTTTTCAATTTCAACAAACCCATCCTGCCTGATGTAATATCTGTCACAAGCATTACAATACCAATATTCAATATTTCCTTCATCTGTCATAGTAGCTTCCTTTGCCGCTACTAAATGCAAGTCTTCATGTATTTTAAAATCGGAAAAGTTAAAAACCTTTAACTAATGAAAAATAATTTCCATAGGGAAGTATCCCTAACCCTCTTTATATTTTTCTTCGGTTTTCCGTTGGAATACCTTAACCTTTGCTATCGTCTTTGTATAATTTGCTATGGGTAGTTACACCCAAAATTGAATAAAACACGAAACAGACTGTTGTAAAAATCGAACATTTTACAGCAGTTTTTTTGTACCCAAATTTAGAAAGAACGTGGCACAATGGCAAACCGAAACCGTACCAATCCGGTGCAATTATATCTCAGTGATGATGAGCAGTACATTCTCACTACCAAATTCAAAGCTGTACTGGTCAAGCATTTTTGTAACACTCTGTTCGATAAATACCTATCTGTAACGAGCTTCCATTGGTGTTAAATAATTATTGTATGAATGAGGACGGACATAGTTATACCAATTGATGTATTTCATAGTAAGTTCATCCATCATCTCCACACTTGAAAACGAAGTTACATTATAAAAGTTACTTTTGAAGGTATTATAAAATCTTTCCATTGGGGCATTGTCGTAAGGGCATCCAGACTTACTCATGCTTTGAGTTACATTGTTAGCTTTGCAGAAATTTACAAAATCCCACGAGGTAAACTGCACCCACTGATCTGAATGCAGAATTACTTTAGGATAGTTTTCTTTTTTTAGTGCTGTTTTAAGTGTATCTATTGCTAAATCTGTGTTGATATAGTCACTATTAAGCGAAGCAACAGCCGACCTATCATATAAATCAATTATTGAACAGTTATATCTGAATTTTCCATTTGACTGGCGCATATATGTGAAATCAGTGCACCATACTTTATTTTTGCAATCGACAGTAAAATTCTGGTTTAAGAGATTGTCAAATATTTTATTCTTCTTGCCGCTCTTATAGCCTGGCTTGGAGTGCATAATTACAGCACATAAATTCAATTCCTTATTCATGTATTTATGCATAGTGGTATTGCTTACTTCATATCCATAGCGCTTGATAAAAATGCGCATAGCTCTATAGCCTATAACACGATTGTTATTGTAATAAACATACTTTATAAGCTCATAGATATGTGCTAAGCGTTTATGATATTTCCTCTTTGCCTCCTTTTTGTAGTTGTAATAACAATTAGGGCTGATTCCAAATTTATTGCACAGCCATCTTAAACCAAATATTTTTTTATTATCGTCGATAAATCGATATACCACTAATCGATTTCCTTTGCGAAGAATGCCGCTGCTTTTTTTAGAAAGGCAATTTCCTTATCCTTCTCGTTTAGAAGCTGATTTAATCTTCGAATTTCCTTTGCTTCATTAGATTCAGATGAGGTGCTGGTGGTATAAAGGCATTCTTCCTTGTATTCGTTAACCCATTTGCTAACGGAGCTTTTGGCAACATTAAAATCAACAGCAAGTTGCTGTATTGATTTATCACCTGCCATATAGGCTTTAACTACTTCTTTTTTGAAGTCTTCGGTGTAGTGTACTGACATAGTAACATCCTCCTTAATTGAATAATATTATAATATATTATTCGAACAAGGTGTTACAAATTTAGTTTACCACTACAGTTGGTACGGGGCATTACCATAGTCATTAAGATACCGTCTATCCGCAGCTTTGGGTTGATTTGCCGCTTGACCATTGATACGGAGCGAAGCAAAAGCTCCAGACCTTTAGCCGAGAGATAGTGGGGCTGTGTCGAGATAATCACGCTGTCAGCCGCCGCCAGAGCATTGATGGTTATCATGCCTAAGCTCGGCATACAATCAATAAGCACATAATCGTAATTCTTTTTAACCTCATTGACATAGGTTTTCAGCACACGCTCACGGCTCATTGCATTGATTAGCCTTACCTCAAAGCCCGACAGCTCAATGTTTGACGGAAGCAGGTCAATGCCCTCTCTGTGGTGGATAATACCCTGTGAAACATCAAGCGTTTTATCGTCTATGATGTTCTGCATCACAGTAGAGAGCGTTATGGGAATATCGTCTGGTCTGTTATAACCCAGAGCCATCGTGAGATTTGCCTGTGCATCAGCGTCAATCAGCAGGACTTTTTTACCCTGTTGCACCAGACTTACGCCCAGATTGACCGCTGTGGTTGTTTTTCCGACACCGCCTTTCTGGTTAGTCAGAGCAATCACTTTGCAATTTGACATAGATGCGTCCTCCTTTCAGATAGATTTAGCCACTTTGTCACGGTGGCTATGTAAACAGTACCAGAGAACGCAAAAAAGCCGCCTACTCTTAAAATCAATAAGAATAAGCGGCTTTGTAAAATGCCTTAGACATATTCAATTTTCATTCTCTTGGTCGGTGCATTTATGACCTTAAAAATAAGCTCGTCAATACAATCCGTATATCTGCCTTGCTGAATGAGCTGATTTTTTAACTCTACAAGACTATGTATTAAAAGTTTTCTTTCGTGGCTATCCAAATACAGATGATTAAATTTCTCTCTCATAAGCACACCTCCATTTCTTTAGCTTCATTATATTCGAAAGCGGGAGAAAGGACAAATCTGCAAAAAGGGGAAAAAAGCGTACCACTATTTCCAATGATACGCTTATCATATTTAACTGTTAATCAAGGTCTATCAATACCCTTACAGTGGTATCTCTCCACTGATTTTTCCTTACATACTGTCCGTTAACCTTTCGATAGGCTGCTGCCTGCTCGAAACTAAGCGGCAATTCAAAGGAAAGAGAACTCCTACGGTTATTTTGTACTCCATTCATATTGCCCAGAACGTGAATTGTATCCATAATATTTATCATGAAAAATATCCATAGATTTTATATATTGACTCAGGATTAATACAACATCACTGTTTGTAGGCATATCATCCATATCAAGCACATCCAAAAACGGGTACATATTTTCCTCTTTCAACAATTCCTTTATTGGTTCTAAGACTCTATTTATTGATTTAACCTTAAAGTTGTTAAGAGGCGTATCTGGCTTTTTCTTTGATAATTCTTGTAACTCCCCATATATTCCCGAAAGTAACGGGCAAAGCAACTCATATTGAGTGACTGCTTCTTGAGTAATTGTATCTTTCATATTTCTTCTCCCTCTAAAATGTAAAGTCCGATAAAGGTCTTGAAGTTTTTACTTCATCTTTTGAATCTGAAAGATTCCAATACCAATTCCCAGAAAGCAATTTTACATTATCATATTTGAATCTTTCTAAACATTTTATATATTGCGAGATAATCATTACTACATCACTGTTAAAAGGTATATCCTCTTCTTCAAACTTTTCAAAATCGGCAAAAGGTTTATATCGTTCCTTCAAAAACTGATTAGCTTCCTCAATTAACTGGTTAATGAATTTTAACTTAAATTTGTTAATTGCCCCATCAGGAGATTTTTTTGATAAGATACTCAGCTCATTATACATATCCTTTATTTGAATATGTAATTTTTCAAATTTTTCAATTTTATCTTTTTCCATAATATTTTCTCACTTTCCTAAGATGGACACATTCTTATAAATTCTACATACTTCTTATTTATAACTTCCATTGGGTCACGTTGCTTATTTTCGTATACATCAACCATAAGCCTGATATCTTCATCAGTAAGGCATAAAATACACTTTCTTTGTCCACTCCATAAATCTATAGTATTTCTCATAATACTTTTCTTTAATGGATTTCTAGTTATAATAATTCCAAAACGTCCAAACTGCTCCGAAAGATAACGATTTAACTGATTGATATGTTCTCTACTAACCTCATTTACATTTTTCATTTCAAAAACAATCTGTCTGCAATCATATTTATCATATAATTCTTTCAACAATGGAAATGAACAATTATTATAAAAGATTAAATCTCTTATCTGAGTTCCCGAATCAATCCTGCTTTGCGCTTGAGCAAAATCAAGATGGGGATATAACAAAGACGCAAATAGCTTTGTACAACTATTTTCAAACTTTTTATCGGCATTATCCGTTTTACCCGATGGTAGTTTTACTATCTGATTCAAACATTTTTTAGCAGAGATAACTGGTATTTGTTTGAACAATGGGTCATTTTTACAATCTGCTTGCGTACGCTCCTTTGCTGCTATATATGCTGTAATCATTCCATAATTATATCTGTTGTATTCTAATACTTTAGGTTTTTCAATTTTATCTTCTTCGCCCTCCTTTACATAAGCATTTACAAAATAGTCGTCATAATTAATCCATGGAGTATGACGCAACCACCGCTTTGGAACAAAAATAATAGGGGTTTCGTCCTCTGGGTTATATGGTAATGACAGTTTTTCTTCATCAATACTACAAGTCTTTGGATTAAAAACTTTAATATTCGCAAACTCTCTTACTGGAATATTATATTTTTTACATTCATCTTGTGTAAAATCAATAAGAAAGGATTTTAAAAAATTACACGCAAAATCACTAATCCTATCCTTAGATATATTATTTACATATAACTGTATTTCCTCAAAATGAGAAAAACCACCTGTCTTATATTGTGGCACTATACTGAACAAATCTAATATCTCTTTTGCTGTATTTATGGATATTTTCAATCCCTTTTTGGTTTTTCCCGAACCTAATCCTACCTCACTACACTCAGATAAGCCAGCTAAGTTCTCTGCTATTAACTCCCTTTTATCTTCATTTTTCAAATACGTTGCCCCCAACTTATTAAATGAATTAATTAGTATCAGGTGTAACGCATTATCTTGCTGCGAAGGAGATTTCCACAACAAAAATGGGTCTAAATATAATGGTATATCTTCATCTAAAAAAGGAATAGCGAAATCAACCTCTTCTTGCGTTATTGGAATATTGTAGAAATCTATCAATCTTGGTCTTATTATCGCCATAATTTTCTCCCTCTATATTATCTCAAAATACCTCAATGCATCCTTTATTGCTTCAACCTTCTCTGGAGTTGGATGCTTCCTCAGCTGTTTCAATTCTTCTACCGCATTAGGAGCATCATACATCGGCAAGCCTAAATCTCTCTTTACCTCTGCGATATATGCGCTATGTACTTTGAAGCCGTATTTAGCTTCTATGTACTCCTTTATCATTTTGTAGGTCACTCGTTCCTTGAGCTTGTATTCTTCGGCTCTTTTAGCGATATTATCAAGCGGAACTTTTCCCTCACCCTCGCCAAACTCAACTTTTACGTTGATATGTCCGTCTGGCTTTTTGTGGGAAAGCAGTACTACCGTCTCCACATGGACTGTATTAGCAAACTGGTCAACCGGCTGTACTTTCACAATCTTATATCCACGCTCCGATAACACCTTTAAATCCCTTGCAAGTGTTGCCGAATCGCAGCTTACATACACAACTCTCTGTGGTGACATTGTAACAATAGTATCCAGAAGCTTCTCATCACAGCCTTTTCTTGGTGGGTCTACCACTATAACATCTGGTCTTGTCATATTGTGACCAGTACCATCATCTGCTTTCCTGCTTTCATAAAATGCTGTGACTACTTCTTCTGCCTTTCCTACAAAGAACTCTGCATTATCTATTCCGTTAAGCCCCGCGTTATTCTTCGCATCTTCAATCGCCTGTGGAACTATCTCTACACCGTATACCATTCCTGCATTTTTTGCCAAAAATAACGAGATTGTTCCTATTCCACAATACAGATCCCACACTGCCTCATTGCCTGTAAGATTAGCAAATTCCAATGCTTTGTTATAAAGCACTTCTGTCTGTTTAGGATTAACCTGAAAGAATGAAAGCGGTGATATCTGGAACTTTATATCTCCAATGTAATCTTCTATATAAGGTCTTCCATAAAGAGTTACACATTCCCTGCCAAGTATTACATTAGTATCCTCTTTATTAATATTGACAACCAGCGAAGCTATATTTAACTTTCTTCCACTGTTATTACTTGTATTATTATCACTACCTGATGAAATATTATCACTTGCTGAACTGCCACTATTAAGCCGCTCAATCACTCTTACAAGTCCATCTGCCGCCTCTTTTCTTAACATTTTCTTAGTAACAAGACAGACCATAATCTCATCAGTATGAAATCCTGTTCTTATAAGTATATGTCTTAAAGTTCCCTTATGGATATTCTCGTTATAGGCTCTTACCCTGTAATCTTTCATCCACTGCCTGACGGCTGTTAATATTACAGAGTTGTTCTCATCACCTAAAAGGCAGTCATCACAAGGAATTATTGAATGTGTATGACCTGCGTAAAATCCCATAATAATATTACCGTCTTTATCCTCACCTACAGGATACTGTGCTTTGTTGCGGTATCTGAATGGCGTGTCCATACCAAGAATGTCACACATTTCATAATCTACGCCTTCTGTAAGTCCACCTATTCTCTGTAAATTATCACTGACAAGCTTCTGTTTGTACTTAAGCTGTGCAGCGTAACTCATAGCCTGTAACTGACAGCCGCCACACTGCCTTGCTATATTACATTCCGGTGTAACCCTGTCCTTTGACGGTGTTATGATATTCATAAGTCTGGCATATCCGTAATTCTTCTTTGCCTTCATAATCTTAACTTCTACTATATCACCTATGACTGTATCTTTTACAAATAATGTATAGCCGTCTATCTTGCCTATTCCTTCTCCTGTTACTCCTATATCCTCTATTGTAACCTGTACAATATCATTCTTACTATATGCCATAACTGTTCCTCACATTAACAACTTGTTCTTCTTATGTTGGATTCAAGCCATCTGTTAAATCCAAGCCAGTCATTAGTGTCTTTGGCTTCAAGACATTCCCTTAAAGTTTCAAGCTTTGCATCCATATTATCTGCCATAGAAAGTGCTAGTGCTTCTGCTATTGCTGGCTTCTTAGGTGAACCATATTCTAACTCACCGTGATGTGATAATATACAATGGCCAACCTCATTAGCTAATATCTCTGGAAAATCTGGTATATGTCTGATTTTTTCAATAACCATTTCGTAGCCAATCACTATATGACCTATAAAATTCCCCTCATCTGTGTAGTCATTTCTTGGAAATTCACTTAATTCCCTTACCTTGCCTACATCGTGAAGCATTGCACAGCTTATAAGCAGATCCCTGTTAAGGAAATCGTAATTCTCACTCATCTTTGCACATAATCTTGTAACACTTAGGCTGTGTTCAAGCAGTCCACCCATAAATCCGTGATGTACTGTCTTGGCTGCTGACGTATTCTTGAACTTTTTAATAAATACTTCATCTTCAACGAAAAATGCTTCCAAAAGCTGCTTTATGTATGGATTATCTACACTTCTTACGAATCCTAATAATTCCTCATACATCTGCTCTATATCATATCTTGAAGATGGAATATAATCTGTTGGTGTGTACTCGTCCTCTGCTGCCACACGAATTCTTTCTATTTTAAACTGTAATGCACCATTATAACTTGTAACCTGTCCATTAACAAATACATAATCATTAACTTCAAAATCGCATATTCCACCTGAATTAACGTCCCATATCTTTGAATCTATCTGTCCTGTCTTATCTATAAGTATAACATTCTCGTATTCTTTTCCAGCCTTAGTAAGTGCTGATGACTTGGATTTACACAGGTATACCTCTGAAATTCTGTCTCCGTCTTTAAATGTTTCTATATAACGCATACTCTTCCTCCATTCAATCAGATTTCTCTCTGATTTCAATTAATCTTATTATATTCTTATCTCAACTATTTAATTCTACTCTGTACTGTCAAGTAGCTGCTTTATCTGTATTCCACATTGACATCATAAGATACTTCAAAATACCCTGATTTACCAAGCCTTTTTACAAGGACATTAACGCTCTGTCCTGACTGGCATCTGTACAGCTTCTCATTCAGCTTCTGCATAGTAAGACATTCCTCGCCATTTACCTCTACAATTACATCTCCTGTCTGAAGTCCTGCCTGATATGCCGGCGACTCCTGCTCAACTGCAAGTATATATATTCCTGTTGTAAGACTGTATTTATCTGCCAATTCATTGTCTACATTCTCTGCTTTAATACCAAAATACATAATCTCCTGACGGTTTATCATATTCTCAATAGTACCTTTAAGATCTGATATTCCCATAAACTTAAGCTTGACATCTTTATTACTGTGTACAGATATTCCTACAACATTGCCGTCCGAATTAAATAAAAATGCGTAATCTTCATCTTTGGCTGTAAGATTAGTTTCAAATATGTCTACATTATTATCTATAAGGCTGTACGAGCTGATATTGGTTATAGTTCCATAATCTACTGCCCCATCCGTTCCATATATATTGCCTGCGGCAATTACAAGCTCACCCTTGTTAAGTATATATGAATTGCTAAGAACTGATACCTCTATGCTTGTCCTGTCGTCCTCACTCATCTGTTCAGCATCAACACTTATTATACTTATACCTGTATTACTGTCTGAGCACACATATACCGCCTTATATTCATTATCATTAACCTTAACACTTATATCCGCAGTATTATCAGTATATTTCTTTGATGTAAGTATAATATATCTTGAATTCACATAGGCAACAATAAGTCCTGCCGTAGATGTTACATTTTCCCTGTTCTCAATATAATTCTCATAATTAAGCCCTTCCGTGCTTTCCTTAATTATGACAACTGACTTCTGCACATCATCTACCTTCGTTCTTAACGACTGCATTAATGTATCATAATCCTTCTTAATCTGTGGCTGTCCTTCTTCATCCTCAACAACAACAACAGGCTCCGGATATTCATCTCTTGTGAATTCAATTCTATCCTGTTCTGCTTTCTTCTTATCAAACTTCGCCTTTACTGACGGCACAATAAGCTTGTCAGCCGCTATATACACCACTCCTGCTATTATTATCAATATAAGTATCTTAATTGTTCTTATAAGATTCTTATATTTAACCTTAGGACTTAATACAATCTTTTCCGTATATAAATCGTATTTCTGCTCAGTATCTTTATGTTCCATATTATCCCTCATTCTTATTCATTAACAGATGCTTACGCATCTGATATGCTAAATCACAAGTACATTTTTCTTCTGACTATCCGGTTATTACGCAATATAAATAAAGTATACACTATGTTTATGAACAAACTATGACATAGATGTTAAAAAGTCGGCTCTTTCTTAAATTTATCCTATGGTTTTAATCGGTTTTAGTATATAATAAGAGAGGATTGTCAGCTTTTATCACTAATAGCAGACATATAATAATTATTATTTGAAATGACAGGAGTATTACATTGAATAATAAATCATTATCAACACTTGAATATAATAAAATAATATCTCGTCTTGTATCTTTTGCCTGCTCTGATGGTGCAAAGCAGATACTTCATAAGCTTGAGCCTATGACTGACATAGACAAAATCAATACAGCACTTGATTATACTAATGATGCACTTACCCGTGTATACCAGAAGGGAAGTGTGGATTTCTCAAGGATAAAAGATATCAGGGGAAGCATTGCAAGACTTAAAGTCGGAAGCTCTCTTAATGCACTTGAGCTTCTTAACATATCTATGTTATTAGAATGTGCTGCCCACATAAAGGGATACTATGAACAGCGTGCTGACTCAATACAACCTTTAATAGACATGCTTGACCCTGTTACACTTCTTAATAACGCAATTAAGAAATGTATTATATCAGAAGATGAAATCAGTGATGATGCAAGTGCGAACCTCCGCAGCATAAGACGTCAGAAAAATATAGCTGCTGACCGCATACACACTGAACTTAATAAAATATTAAATTCACCATCTACAAGAACTTATCTTCAGGATTATGTGATAACAACAAGACAGGGACGTTTCTGTCTGCCTGTTAAAGCTGAATACAAATCACTTATGCCTGGTATGGTTCATGACCAGTCATCGACAGGTTCTACTGTATTTATTGAGCCTGCCGCAGTTGTCAAGCTTAACAATGATATAAGAGAGCTTGAACTTAAGGAACAGGCTGAGATTGAAGTTATTCTTGCAGATTTAAGTGCTAAAGCCGCAGAATATACCGATTCACTGCTTTCAGACTATGAGATACTTACCAATCTTGACTGCATATTCGCCAAAGCACTTTTATCAAGGCATTTTAATTGCAGCCGCCCTGTTATGAATAACAAAGGTATAGTAAATATTAAAAAAGGACGACATCCTCTTATTGAGCCGCATACTGTCGTGCCTATAGACATTTATCTCGGTACAGATTTTAACCTTCTTATCATAACAGGACCTAATACCGGTGGTAAGACCGTATCCTTAAAGACTGTCGGACTTCTTACTCTTATGGCTCAGGCCGGACTTAATATTCCAGCACTGGAACATTCCGACATAGCTGTATTTGACAATATATTTGCTGATATCGGCGATGAACAGAGTATTGAACAGAGCCTTAGTACATTCAGCTCACATATGACTAATACTGTCGATATTCTTAAAAAAGCTGATAGCAACAGTCTCATTTTATTCGATGAGATTGGTGCTGGTACTGACCCTACAGAAGGTGCAGCCCTTGCAATTGCTATACTTGACAGCCTTCACAGACGTAATATTACAACAATGGCGACAACACATTACAGCGAGATTAAAATGTATGCACTCACAACCGATGGCGTTGAAAATGCCTGCTGTGAATTTGATGTACAATCACTCCGCCCTACTTATAGGCTTCTTATCGGAGTTCCTGGAAAGAGTAATGCATTTGCCATTTCCAAAAAGCTTGGACTTTCTGACAATATAATTAATGATGCTTCACGCCGTCTTGACTCTGAGGATATCAAATTTGAAGACCTTGTAACTGATCTTGAGCAAAGCCGTGTTACAATTGAGCGTGAGCGTGAGGAATTAAATGAGTACAAAGCACAGATTGCCCAGTTAAAGTCTGAACTGACCAAAAAGACTGAACGTCTTGATGAACGCACTGACAATATTATAAGAAAAGCTAACGAAGAAGCTGCACGCATACTTAAAGATGCGAAAGAGTATGCTGATAAGACAATTAATGCTATGAACAAGCATGGTATGACTGTAAAAGAGCTTGAGAAACACCGCAGTGCTATCCGTGAGAAAATGAATAAGCGACAGGAAAAGTTAAAGATTGAACCTGCCAACAACATAAGCGAGCATAAGGCTCACGATATATCTGAATTCAAGGTTGGTATGCACGTTAAGGTTCTTACAATGAACGTCATAGGTACTGTATCCCAGATTCATAAGAACAAAAACCAGGTTACTGTACTTGTAGGAAGCTTAAGCACTAAAATGGATATTAAAAATCTTGCCATACTTAAAGGCTATAAGGATCCTGCTGAAACAAGTTCTAAGCCTAAGGGTGCTGGTGGCTCAGGTAAAATCAAGATGTCAAAATCATCTTCTGTATCTTCTGAGATTAATCTTCTTGGATACACTGTTGATGAAGCTATTGCCGTTCTTGACAAATATCTTGATGATGCCTATATTGCCAGAATTCCACAGGTACGAATTGTTCACGGCAAGGGAACAGGTGCTCTACGCTCTGGTATAACTTCTTATCTGCACGGGGTTCCTTATATTAAAGAATTCCGCCTTGGACAGATTGGCGAGGGTGCAGAAGGTGTTACAATTGTAACATTTAAAGATTAACTATAAATATTGTATATGGAGGCACATATGGTTGCTAAACAACGAATTTTAATCGTAGATGATGATGAGAATATAGCTGAACTCATCTCACTCTATCTTACAAAAGAATGTTTTGAAACTAAGATTGTATATGACGGCGAAAGTGCACTTGATAACCTTTCTACATTCAAGCCTAACCTCATTCTGTTAGACCTTATGCTTCCTGGTATTGACGGATATCAGGTATGCCGTGAAATAAGGAAGAATAATAATACGCCAATAATTATGCTTTCAGCTAAGGGCGAAACATTTGACAAGGTATTAGGTCTGGAGCTTGGTGCTGATGATTATATTATCAAGCCATTTGAAACAAAAGAACTTGTCGCACGCGTTAAAGCTGTATTAAGACGTTATCATCTTCCACAAACTACCGTTGCACCATCAGAAAATGCAAGATGTGTAACGTATCCTGACTTAATTGTCAATCTTGACAATTACTCAGTTACTTATGATAAAAAGGCTGTAGAAATGCCGCCTAAAGAACTTGAACTTTTATACTTCCTTGCATCTGCACCTAATCAGGTGTTCACACGAGAACAGCTTCTTGACAATATCTGGGGCTATGATTACATTGGCGATACCCGTACTGTCGATGTGCACATCAAACGAATTCGTGAAAAGATTAAAGACCACGATAAATGGTCGATTGAAACCGTATGGGGAATTGGCTACAAATTTGTGACTAAATAAGCAGGAACGGACTCAATATGAAATATAATATGCTTACCAAACAGATAACTCTATATATAATAATTGCTGTTGTAGGATTTATAGCTGTAACAACAATATGTTTCAGGCACGATTATAATAAAGTATATGACTATTATTCTGAAGTGCTTTACCAGCAGGCTAACGAAATTGCCGGCACATTTGCAAAAGATACCTTCACGCCAGAATATCTTTCAGGCATAGAAGCTGACCTTAAAATAGTATCTGAACTCAACCACACAAGAATTATGTTCGTAAGCCCATTCGGTGATGTTATGTTAGATACTGGATTTTCTGGAACAGCAGATTCTAATGGTTATCTATATGAACTTAAGGATTTTGATTATGGCAGACTTAAAGGTGCACACACACAGACAGGTGATTTCTATGGTGTATTTGACGAAACTGTTGTAAGTGCATATTTTCCTATTGCCAGCAATTTCACAATGAAAGGCTATGTTGTCATCAATATGCCTGAAACTGTCATAACTGACAGGGTATATGATACATTTAACACCAACTATCTTACACTGGTGATTGCTATGCTGCTTTCACTTTCTATGCTGGTGCTATATTTCATACATATTCACAAGCCTATCAATGAGCTTACCAAGGCTACTGAAGAATATGGAAAAGGTAATCTTTCCTACCGCATTAAGATACACCACAATGATGAAATCGGACGTCTGGCGGCTTCTCTAGATTATATGGCAAAAGAACTTAACGAAATGGACCGGTTCCAGCAGAAGTTCTTATCCAATATTTCGCACGACTTCCGTTCGCCTCTTACTTCAATAAAAGGCTACCTTGAAGCCATTGAGGACGGAACAGTACCACCGGAGATGATTAATAAATACATTAATATTGTATTATTTGAAACCGAACGACTTACCAAGCTTACAAGCAATATACTTACGCTTAATGAACTTGACCCTAAGACTGTCCGCCTTGAGATTACAACATTTGATATTAACTCAGTAATAAAGCATACAATAGAAACTCTTGAGGGTTCGTGTAAAAAGAAAGGCATTAAGTTCAGCCTGACATTCTCTGGCACAGCACTTAATGTCAAAGCTGACAAAGGTAAAATACAACAGGTTATATACAACCTTGTAGATAATGCAATCAAATTCAGCCACGATAACTCCTTTATATATGTAACTGTCAAAGAAAAAGGTGATAAAGCCCAGATATCCATTAAAGATACTGGAAGCGGAATTGCCAAGAAAGATATTGATAAAATATGGGATAGATTTTATAAATCAGATGCCTCAAGAGGCCGTGACAAGAAAGGGTCTGGACTTGGACTGTCCATAACTAAAGAAATAATTCAGGCACACGAAGAGCATATAGATGTAATCAGTACGCCGGATGTGGGGACGGAGTTTATATTTACGCTGCCACTTGCGAAGGGGTGATGTTAATAACGGACGATTGGCTGCAATCAACATAAGCATAAGAAGACGATGGGGAGCCGCCGGTCCTTAGTCGGCAGCCTTAGCTGGCGACTTAGTACCGCTGCGAGCGACACTCAATGCAAATGTGTCTTCGTTGCTTATGTTGATTGCAGCCAATCGTCCGTTGTTATCAATTACAGCCACCAATCAAGCATTAATATATAATTTTAGTCCTATTATCTGCTAACCGGTCTATAAAGCTTAAAGTTATTAATAAGCTTATCCAGCTCCCTGGCTCTCTGTTCAAGCTGTTCACTGATTGCTGAGCTTTCCTGTGAAGAAGCTGCTGTGTTCTGTGTAACACCTGATATCTGCTCGATACCCTGTTCAATCTGTGATAATATTTCTGCCTGATTTCTTGCTGACTCATTAGTTTCCTTAGCTACATCAGCAAACTTCTGCATTTCATTAATTGTTCCTTCAAATGCCTGTGCAACAGAGGCGGTTATCTCGTTACCCTTATTAATCTCTTCTATAGTCTTAACAATAAGTTCTCTTGTATTAACAGCTGACTTCTGGCTGTCTGTTGCAAGCTTTCCAATCTGCTCTGCAACCACTGCGAAACCACGTCCTGCATCACCAGCTCTGGCAGCTTCAATTGAAGCATTAAGTGCAAGAAGACTTGTCTGTGAAGCGATATCCTCGATAGTTGAAGTAATTGCTTCGATTTTATTAGATATTTCGATAATATTAGCCATTTCTTCTGTAAGGCTGTCCATCTTCTTACGTTCTTCTTCTGCATTTTCTGCTACCGCTAATACATTATCATATGCAGTCTGTGTCTGATCTGCACTCTTTTTAGCTAATGCCGCTACTGTTTCAACTGTAGCTGTGAGTTCTTCAACAGCACTTGCCTGGTCTGTTGTTCCCTTAGCAAGATCACCTGCTGCCTTTGAAAGATCCTCGGCACCAATATCAACCTGCTCTGATGTCTTGGCAATATTAGTTAATGTTATATTAAAATTCTTTAAAATGTATACAAATGATTCTTTGATGCTTACAAAATCTCCAAGGAAATCTGTAATTTCATCTGAATCCTTAGTTAAATCACCACTTGCAATTTCTCTTAAAACTGTTGATATTTCATCCACATATGCGTGGAGATTTAACATTGTTCCCTTAAGTGTCTTTGCCATAGCTCCGAATTCATCTTCTGATTCGTATGTTATAAGATTAGCTGCTGACATATCTCCATGATACATCTGCTCTGCCGCTTCAACAATCTGCTTGGCTGGTGTTGTAAGAACTTCTGTTATAGTTCTTGTAAAGAATGTTGAAATAAATAATAACGCAACAACAAGTATAATACCTGCTATTGTAAGTCCATTACCAAGACGCACTGACTGAGTATAATACACTGCTCCGTTCTGGTATACTAATGTCTCTATATCATTTGCTAATGACTTGATTTCGTTAACTATAGGAAGATATGTATTATAATTAAGTGCATAAGCTTCATCAATCTTTCCGCTCTTTAAAAGCTGCATAACCTGAGGTCTTACTTTCTCGCCCTCGTTAATCTTAGCCTGCATTTCTGAAAGCTTTGCTCTCGTAGCTTCTGTCTTGAAATGCTTATCCATATCATCAACTCCTGAAACGACAAGATTGACATCTTCTTCTACTGTCTTTTCAAAATTTGCATATCTATCTGCCATATTATCAGAACCTTCAGCTAAAAGTCTGTTAATGGCTCTCTGTAAATCAGTAAGACCATATTTAACATTAGCTATATCATTAACATTGTTCATTGGTCCCTGATATATTCCCTTTACATTATTAGCAACCGCTAATATACCACTTATAAGAATTACACCTATAATACATGCTATAAGAGCTACAACTCCAAGAGTAGCCTTTAACTTACGATTAATCGTATAATGCTTTAATCTTTCTTTGTACTTATTTACCATTAATTTTCCTTTCCTATTTACTCAATTTTAAACTAACTTTTGTAGTATACATATATAGAAAATGATTTTCTATTATGGTAAACCATACTTTTTATTATATGATATACTGGTTTTTGCTCCATAATCTGTTATTTTATAAGCCTGTCCGCAAGCATTAAATTACATATTATTCTATAACATATTATTTCTGTAACATCATAATTGCTGATGTTCTATTATTAACTCCAAGCTTTCTATATACGCTTGTAAGATTTTTCTCAACTGTCACTAATGCGATGTGCATCTGCTCACTAATCTCTGAATTCTTATAACCAGCCTTAACATATTCCATAAGCTCTTTTTCTCTCTTGGTAAGCTTATATGGATTGTCGTCTTTAACTGCATTAAAGCTTTCTATTCCAGCCTTGTATTTAGCGATATATGGCTTTAATGACTCAAGGAATCCGTCTGTATACACATTTTCTATAACAGGTTCTAATTCAACACCATTCTCAATAAATGGCATTATCACGTTATCGTCATATGAAAGTTCAACTGCCCACTTAATATACCTTTCAGCTTCTGTTGTATTACCCATATTATACTGTGCTATTGCCCTGTATACGCAGCCTGTTATAAATGGATATATATGTGATGTATTCTCATATGGAACCATCATCTGCTGTCCTATCATATCAAGCATTGCCCAGTCTTTCTTATAACACATAAGCTTTCCATATGTCATACAGCCGCTTCGTATGTTCCTTATCTGCTTACTACAGTTCTCAAGTCTGAAATTCTGTAACCAGTCTGACATTTTCTCCTGCTGTCCAAGGCACGCATATACATAGCCCTGCACAAGCTCAGCATCTATAATAAGAAGGGGATATGTTATATCCCTGGTCAACTCATTAAGCTTTTCAATGCCTTCATAGAATTCCTCTTTCTTACCATAATATATAAGACATTTTAATATCATATAGTAGCAGCTTATAATTATACACGTCTGGTTTCTTAAAATGTTCTGTAATAACACCTGCTTTGCTAGCCTGTAGGCTGTATCAATATCACCTGTAATCATTGCATATTCTGCATCAAAGAATTCATCCCATCCCACTCTGCTTCCCTGTGTTATTCTCATATATGCTTTAGCATATTCTTTTTCCTGCTCTATTATCTCCTTGAGCCTGCCTGACTTATTGTAATACAATGTCGTCATACACGTTGTTCCATAAGTAAGAAGTGAATTGCCAAATATAACCGATGTTCTCTCACCAAAATATTCTCTGACTTTTATTAAGGACTGATTCATCTTTTCAAGATTATTAAATTGAAGAATTGATAATATAATCATCATCTCGCCCATAAGGAACTTATTATCTTTCCATATTGGATGATTATTAATATCATTAATTATCTCTTCATATAATGGCATTACATTATGCACATTTTCCTTAGTTGACATATAATAAAGATAATTAAGCATTACAGTCGGATATTTTTCCCACATAACTTCTTCTATATTCTCTCTTACGCTCTGGAATATTCCCGGTGCTCTCTCAATAAGACGTCTTCCATTCTTTCCTGCATATAAAGCTGCAATTCTGTCCCAGTTCTTTGCCTTAGTATAATAAGCTACTGCCTTTATATAAGACTTTCGCTTTTCAGATACTTCTGCCGCCCTGTTATAAAGCATAGAAATTTCTATGTCCGATTTATTCAATTCCATACCAGACACATTTCTTAATAATGTGTGCATAGCAAATGAATGTGTTGTCACATCATAATCAAGAAATCCAAATTGCTCTACACTTTCAAGCAGGTCATTCTCTGTAACATCAAGCTGTGTGACATACTCTGCACCTTCAATATCAAACCAGTCAAAAAGTGACATTTTCATAAAGAATTCCTGCATATCTGCTGACAACTTATCAAATATAGTTGTCTTTAACAGATGATTGACAGAAAGAAAACCACCCATTCTGCCAAGCTTCTTATATTCATATAAAGACAGATAAACAGCACTAATCCAGCCATCTGTATGCTCATATAACAAATCTGCTTCTTCAGCTGTAAGATTTATTTCATTCTCTTTAAATATTACTTTTTCTTCGTCTTTAGTAAGCTTTAAATCCTGCTGTGTGATAAGCACACTTTGTCCTTTTAGAAACATTGCTTCATATGGTATATTGTATGGGAGTATTCTTGATATAAGCACTATATGAATATTGTCTATATTATCTACAACTTCCATTATAAGGTTGTCTAATGTGACACTTGCACATTCCTGATAATCATCTACTATAAGATATACTGTATCATTGACATATTGCCTTAATATTTTAACTATATAAGACAATTCCTGCTTAGACTGTGGAAGCTGTGTATCCGACAGTTTTCCTTTTAACTCTTCACTATATTCACCCAACTTCTGGCATAATCTTTTCCACACCCAGTTGTCGTCTTTTTCTTTACTCTGCATAGGGAACCACATTTTATTATAATATGGCCTGTCATTAAAATAATGCCTTACAAGTGTGGACTTTCCATATCCCGATGGTGCTACCACCATTATAAGCTGTTTATCTATGAATTTATCCAGAGAGCTTTCTAACCTCTCTCTTATATATTCTTTCGCATAAAAATTAACGATATTGCTGTTGTTTCTCATACGTTTCGCAACTCCTGTATCCAATACACCTTACTCATCTGATAACTCTGTATATTACAAAGGATAAGGATACATAAAATGTACCCTCATCCCATTATAATTAATTACTTCCAATGAAGCTTATGCAATTCTCCTGACAAGCTCATATTCTCAAAGCCGTGCTGTCTTAATGCCTCGTAAGCCACTATTGCCACTGAATTAGAAAGATTAAGGGAACGGATATCTCCAATCATCGGTATCCTTATACAGGTATCCTCGTGGTCTACAAGTATATCCTCTGGTATTCCCGCACTTTCCTTTCCGAACATAATATAGCAGTCGTCTTCATACTTCACATCAGCGTATGTATGATGTGCCTTAGTAGTTGCCATATATATCTTAGCACCCGGATTACGGTTAAGAAAATCTTCATAATCATTATATACTGTCACATCAAGCTTATCCCAGTAATCAAGTCCCGCTCTTTTAAGCATTTTCTCATTAAGGCTGAACCCAAGCGGCTCAATTAAATGTAATCGTGCGCCTGCCGCTACACAGGTTCTTCCTATATTGCCAGTATTAGCAGGCATCTCTGGCTCATGTAATACTATATTTAACATAATTATCTTTCCTTATAATTCTTTACTGTTCTGCTATTACAGCTATATTAAGTTCAAGTGCCACTTCGTCACCTGAATGGATAGGCACACATATATTCTGTGTATATGACTGTGTAATAGTCATATCTCCGTGACATACGCTTGGTGGTGTAATATCTATAACATATCCCTTTGTTGAGAATATTGTTGCAGCATTACCCATAATCATATTACCAAGCTCACTTATTGCACTTATAGACATATCATCAAGTGCAGTTACCTGCATACCCATCATCATCTTAGATGCCACGTCCAATGCCTTATTAAACTCAAATGCCATAATAACCTGACCCTTTAACTCACCTGTTATACCTATCATAACTGCAACCGACTCATTCTCGAATTCTGTTGTCTTGACATAAGGCTTTCCTATCTTCATCTCTGTCTGACATATTTCCTGCATTATCTTAGTCGCTGACATTAAAAATGGATTGATAAAATCTGCGTTCATTCCTGCCATAATTCTTCCTCCATTGTAGTTAATATGTACTTATAACTTTTCTATAAAGTTCTTTATTCTCTTAATTCCTTCTTTAAGGTTCTCAATTGAATAAGCGTACGATATTCTTACAAAGCCCTCACCACTATTGCCAAATGCTGTTCCAGGAACAACTGCAAGCTTCTGGTCTTCTAGAAGTCGGCTAGCAAATTCATCTGATGTCATACCAAACTTCTTGATAGATGGAAATATATAGAATGCCCCAAATGGCTCAAAACAGTCTATTCCCATACTCTTAAGCTCATGAAGAAGAAACCTTCTTCTCTGGTCGTAGGCTGTAACCATCTTCTCTACCTCTGTATCACAATTCCTTAATGCCTCAACAGCGGCAAACTGGCTGTTAGTTGGTGCACACATAATCGCATACTGATGAAGCTTAATCATCTGCTTTATAATCTCAGCAGGTCCACAGGCATAACCTAATCTCCAGCCTGTCATAGCAAATGCTTTGGAGAAACCATTTATCATAATAGTTCTTTCTTTCATACCAGGAAGGCTTGCTATTGAGCAGTGCTTGTTATCTCCATATGTAAGCTCTGAATATATCTCATCTGATATAACATACAAATCCTTCTCTATAATAACAGGCACTAACTCCATAAGTTCTTCTCTTGTCATGATAGCACCTGTCGGATTGTTAGGAAATGGCATTATAAGAATCTTAGTCTTATCTGTAATATGCTCCAGCAATTCTTCTTTAGTAAGCTTAAACTGATTCTCCTCTTTAAGATTAATAAATACAGGAACAGCATCTGCCATAACTGCACAAGGAAGATATGATACATAACTTGGCTGTGGTATAAGTACTTCATCACCTGGGTCAACCATACATCTTAACGCTACATCTATAGCTTCACTTCCACCCACAGTTACAAGCACCTGCTTCATTGGGTCATACTGTGTATCATATTTTCTTGCAACATATCTGCTTATTTCCTGTCTTAATTCCTTAAGTCCTGCATTAGAAGTATAAAATGTTCTTCCCTTCTCTAATGCGTATATACCTTCTTCCCTTACATTCCAAGGTGTATCAAAATCTGGTTCACCAACGCCAAGTGATATTGCATCTGGAATTTCACTTACTACGTCAAAGAACTTTCTTATACCTGAAGGCTCTATATCTACTATTTTCTTAGATAAAGCATCTCTCATGGTGTTACTAACATCCTTTCATCTCTGTCTTCTTCGTCAATTACAGTTCCATAATCTTTGTATTTCTTTAATACAAAATGTGTTGATGTGCTGAGCACTGAATCAAGTGGTGCAAGCTTCGCCGCCACAAACTGTGCAACAGACTTCATAGTCTTTCCTTCAATAATAACTGTAAAATCGAAGCCACCAGACATAAGATAAACTGATGTAACTTCATCGTATTTGTAAATTGTCTCGGCAATGCTGTCAAAACCAAGTCCTCTCTGAGGTGTAACCTTTACCTCAATAAGTGCTGTTACTTTCTCATCGCCTGTCTTATCCCAATTGATAAGGGTATTATAACCACAGATAATATGTTCCTTTTCCATATCCGCTATCTCATTCGCGACTTCTTCCTGCGCGACTCCAAGCATAACGGACATATCGTGAATGTCAATTCTACCATTATTCTCTAACAAGTTAAGGATTTTCTCTCTCATATCATCATACCCTTTCAATTAAATTATTGTGCTGTCTTTATACAGCTGAATATCTCATCCTGATTAGGCAATGTAAGAAATCTTTCTTCGTCTTTATTATGAAGAATTCTCTGATTGCCATTCACAATTCTTCCTATAACTGCGGCTGGGATATTATTGCTGTTAAGTATATTAATAATATCACAATCATTATCTGCTGTCATTAATAAACAACCTAAAGATTGCAGTTCATACGGATTAACATTGAATAATTCGCATATCTCTATAATCTCCTGTCTTACAGGTATGCTTCTTATGTCAACATCAAGTCCGACATTGCCATATTCACACATATCCCACAACGCACCAAATATTCCTCCCTCTGATACATCGTGCATATAACAATTAATTCCATTGTCCCTTAAAAGCTGTACCATTCCGCCTATATACATATCTGTATCTTCGCCAACAGCCTTACTTACCCAGTCTTTACTATATCTTTCGTATACCGCCTGCTCATCAGTTTCAACTAACTGCTTTACTCCACTTATTCCTATGCAGCCAGCGGCAATTATATGCTGTCCTGCCTCAATAACATTTCTATTGTCTTCCCTTAAGCCCTGCACTGTAACAGTTACTACAGGCTCACTGACCGAAGCGCTGACTGTTGTATGCCCTCCGGCTATTGGCACTTCTGTAACCGCCGCCTGTCTTGTAAGTCCTGCGATTACTTCCCTTATACGGATTTCCCTTGCCTGCTCTGGCATAACTATGCAGTCACTTGCCGCTATGGGTGTACCGCCAGCGGCATATATATTATTAACAGCTTTAATAAGAGGCATATATCCACAGGCTGTCGCACTTAACAGTGTCTTATCCACGCCCTGCTCTCTAATATCCACCTCAGACACATCCTGTCCAATATCCATACGTGTAACCTTCTGGCCTCTTACAGTGTTAAGAGGCTTTAATACAGACCTTGAAAGAATTGTATCTGATACCTTGCCTAATTTCATATCATTCCTCGTTTCTATGCTTTTCACATATTACATTCAATTGCAAGCTTGAACTTGCATATATTACATTTTCAATCTATACTTAATCTTAAATAAATGCTGACACAGCCATAGGAAGTACCATAGCAAGTACAAGGATTACTATTATAACCGCAGCAAATATTCTTTTAGTTTTGCTCTTTTTTAAATTAATCATAATTACCTCCTTAAACATAGCAGCACATTAAACAATACATTTAATAACATATTGGAAACGGAGAATACTATGCACTTTATATTGCCTTATTTTATAATAATATTAATAGTTATTCAACTTTATCTTAAAAAAAGTACACGTTCTGGCTCAGAACGCTCAAAAAAATATTGGGAAAGGGAACAGAAAGCCAATTCAACAAGAAAGCAGGATATAAGCTCCCTTAACTATATTAAATGGGACGACACACTTCCTACTATAGATAACAGCCTGACATTAGCTGACATATTAAATAATTCACCAGAAGCCCTTAAGGCTTATAATAATATCCAGACACTTAAGACTGAGCCAATGCTTAACCTGTCAGAGTATTCCAACACTGACCTTAAGTTAAAATATGGTGTTGCCAATCTTGATACTTTAACACAATACGAAGACAGCTACACTTCATTTATAAAGAGCCTTTCAGAGCTTGGACATATCCTTATTGAACATAAGGACATATCCGATGCCACAGCATTTCTTGAATATGCCGTAAGGATTGGCTCTGACATACGACTTACCTATACTGACCTTTACGCATTATATTCAGAAGCAGGAAATGCTTCCAAAATCAGACAGTTAAGACAATACGCCTCTCTTATCAAGTCTGTTAATAAAGACCTGATAGTATCAGCTATTAACTAGGTATTTAATTAATTATATGAATATATTATCTATATAAACATTAATTCATTACTAACCATTATTTTCCATATTCTGAAAGTATCTTATCTATGTTTCGTGAAGCTATACTCTTGGTCATCTCATCAATCGGGATATCAAGCTTTACATTATGCTTTACAACAAGTGCTGTAAGATAATTTCTTTGTGCCTGTGTAATCGGACTATCCTTTTTCACACTGTATACAAGCTCAGATGGTATTTCAAAGCCTGAATCATCCGGTTTTATTGTATACATTTTCCAGTATATTCCGCTTGCACTCAGCGCATCATCTAAAGCTCTGTGTGAGTTACCAGGGTCAATCTTCAAATACTCACACAGATAATCAAGCTTCTTATGCTCCAGTTCTGGAAGTATTCTTCTTGCCATTTTAAGTGTATCTATTCCTGCTGACGGAAATACAAGATTGTTATTAACCGCCGCCTTCTTTAAAAAGCTGTAATCAAATATAACATTATGTCCAAGTATAGGATAATCCCCTATAAATTGTATTACATCATCAATCAGTTCATTAATTCTTGGCTTATCTGTAAGCTCCTCATTATGTATATGTGTAAGCTCTATTATTCTGTCGCTTATCTTAATGCCTGGATTGACAAGTGTTGAATATGTATCTGTCACGTTTCCATTACATACCCTTGCCATTCCTATCTCAATTATTCTGTCTGCTGCCGGGTTAAGCCCTGTAGTTTCTATATCCAGTGCAACATAGCTGTCTATCATTGCCTTTGTTCCTTTCATTAGTATAGTACTTCTGGGTAAAAAAATAGAGCGGGTGATGGGAATCGAACCCACGTATCTAGCTTGGAAGGCTAGTGTTCTACCATTGAACTACACCCGCATATCATCATAATTAAATTATATTCAATTATAAAATGCCTAGAACCGGAATCGAACCAGTGACACGAGGATTTTCAGTCCTCTGCTCTACCGACTGAGCTATCTAGGCTTATTGTGACTTCACATCATAATATCCTGTAGTAAACAATCAAGTTATTCACCAAAAGACTTGATTAGTTTACCACATAAATATCTTATCCGTCAACAATTATTTTAACTGTTATTATTGTTCTCAGCCATATATTTCTCATATAAGTCCGGTCTGTACTTCTTAGTACGTTCTAACGACTTCTCGTGCCTCCACTTCTCTATATTGCCGTGGTGACCTGATAATAATACTTCTGGCACTTCCATACCTTTATAATTGGCTGGTCTTGTGTACTGTGGATATTCTAATAAACCATCCGAGAAGCTCTCTGTCTGGGCTGATTCATCATTATTAAGTACTCCCGGAACTAATCTTGACACTGAGTCGATAACAACCATCGCCGGAAGCTCTCCACCTGTCAGGACATAATCTCCAATTGACACATAGTCTGTAACTATGCTTTCAAGTGCTCTCTCATCAATTCCCTCATAATGTCCACACAGAATTACAAGTTCTTCTTCTTTGGCAAATTCTTCTGCCATATGCTGATTAAATGTATGCCCCTGTGGTGTCATATACACAACCCTTGGTCTGCCTGAACATCTTGATGCTATGCTCTCATAAGCATCGCACACGGGTCCCGGCTGCATAACCATTCCTGCTCCTCCGCCATATGGGTAATCATCTACCTTCATATGCTTATTATTGGAAAAATCCCTTATATCAACAGCTTCTATAGACAATACTCCTGAATCTATAGCCCTGCCTGTTATACTTGTATTCAACCCATCCAAAATCATCTGTGGAAATAGTGACATTACATAAAATTTCATTAGTTAGACGCTCCCGATATATTATTAAGGAAGAATGGGTAATAGTTATGATTAAGGTTATATCCACCTGTTGATACATCTGTATTAAGATATCCAGACTCATCCTTAAATGCATCTGCTATATCTATAAATGTCATTCCATACTCTGTCGCCCTGGCTGCAAGTGTGCTGTTAGCTTCATCAATAGCCGCCTGTGTTATCTTTACATTTGACTTTGCCTCAAAGCTCTGTGTTATAGGAAGAAGTGACACTACATATACCTTTACTGATGGAATTGCTTCCTTAAGCGACTCTACTATTGAACCTATTCTCTCAGCTACATTCTCTCCTGACCTTGTTCCATAGTTAAGGTCATTAAGTCCAACAAGGACATATACCTTAGATGGATTAGCCGCCGCAACACTTGACACTGAATTAAGTGCCTTATCTGTTGTAAGGTTATTATCTGAGAATATGCGTGATGTGTCAAGATAACCATATTCACCTATACCTGATACAATCATATCACCAAAGAATACTGCATCATCATAATTAGAACGTGATGTGTATTCCTGTATCTCTGCCTTAGTTGTAATCCTGGCAACTCCGCCTGATACCTGAGCTGCTGATGTTGTACTGCTTGTTGTGCTTTCTGTTACAGCTGATGTTGTACTCTCTGTATCAGCTGCACTTGTTGTTTCATTGTTAGACATCTCTATAGATGACTGTGTAATAATTATATCATTGTTATTATTATTGTTATTGGCAAGTGTTGTCGCCTTATCTTCCACTGGCTTTCCAATACTGCATAATTTAAGAACAATTGCAACAACTGTAATAACTACTACAGCCAAAATAACACCTATTACCGGCTTCTTATACTTGTTCCATAATCTCATCTTACGGTTAAGAACTATTTTATTCTTTTCCTCGTTATTATCTACTGCCATTATACATTACTCCTCATTCTTACTTCTGTGTATTATATTTTAACAGCATTATCTACCATCTAAGACGTCTTAACACTGTAGCTGAAGTCTTTCTTAAGCCTATATTAAGAATTCCGTCTTTAAGTCTGTAACCTTGTCTGTCTGTTGAATATCCGCCCTCAAATGTTACCATTATCTGCTCGACATCATCATCCATAGCAAGTCCAGTCTCCCAGGCAGGTATATTAACTCTTATCTCATCTTCCCCATTATTAACAACAACTATCACTGCATCATCTGATGTAAATCTTCCATATGCAATAACATTATGTGCTGAATAAAGCTGCTTATACGAGCCGGTTCTTAATACCTCATTCTCCTTGTGCATCTTTATTGCTGCCTTATGAAAGTCTATAAGCTCCTTATCTTCATGTCCCCATGGATAAGTTCTTCTGTTATCAGGGTCTGTGAAACCACACACTCCCGCTTCATCTCCATAATATACAGTTGGTGCACCCGGCCACGTCATCTGAATAATGACAGCCTCCATAAATACAAACTTATTCACATTCTGATTAGCCACTTCTGATCCAAGCTTATCAACCCTGCCAACAATATGGTTAGTTCTTGTAAGAAATCTTGAATGGTCGTGGTTAGAAAGCTCATTCATAGATATAGAATAACTTTGTCCACCCATTCTTGCCATATTATGGTGCATAGCACCAAAAAAATAATCAGGATTACCTAATGAATCAGGGCGCATTTCATCACTATGCTTCTCCATTCCTGTAAGAAACCACGTTACAGGCTCCATAAAGGCATCATAATTCATAATCGTATCCCATTCATCACCCTGAAGCCAGTCATATGAATCACCATAATTCTCTGCAAGTATTATTGCCTCCGGATTAGCTTCCTTAACAGCCTGTCTGAACTTTTTCCAGAATGTATGGTTATATTCCTTGCTGTACCCAAGGTCAGCTGCAACATCAAGCCTCCAGCCATCTACATTGTACGGTGGAGATACCCATTTCTTTCCAATATCTATAATATACTTTTCAAGTGTATCTGAGTCTTCATAATTCAGCTTAGGAAGTGTATCGTGTCCCCACCAGCCGTCATATGAACCATTATCCGGCCACTGATTACCATAGAATTTAAAGAAGCTGTGATATGGGCTTTCATACTTCTCATATGCACCGCAGGCATAATCGTCATCACTAGAACTGTAAATGTGTTCCCTGTCCATCCATTTGTTAAATGAACCACAATGGTTAAACACTCCGTCTATTATGACTTTCATTCCTCTGCTGTGTATCTGTTCTACCGCCTTGGCAAAGAACTCATTACTCGCTTTAAGATTTTCCTTACTTGTAACCCTGTTAATATATCGTGTTGCATTAGTATTGTTCTGGTCACCTTCTTTTAAAAGTTCCCCATCATCTTTTACTATAACACCAAAATGTGGGTCTATATAATCATAGTCCTGTATATCGTACTTATGATTAGATGGCGAAACAAACAACGGATTAAAATAAATGACCTCGACACCAAGCTCGCTAAGATAATCAAGCTTATCAAGCACGCCCTGCAAATCGCCACCATAGAACTCTCTTACACCCATATTGGCTGGATATTTATTCCAATCCTTAACCTGACAGACGTGTTCGCCTATATAACTGTATTCATCATCAAGCACGTTATTAGATTTATCACCATCGCAAAATCTATCGGCAAATATCTGGTACATAACCGCACCCTTTGCCCAGTCAGGTGTCTTAAATCCCGGCATAATCTGGAAATTATAATAAGTATTAAGTTCTTTAATAGCTCCTATCTGATTGTAATAGCATACAACCTTTCCAGTCTCTACCTTGAAATAATAATATAATTTGTCATTATTAACTTTAATCTCAGCCTCGTAATAATCAAATACTCCAACTGCCTTAATCTTTGTCATAGGGTATTCTACATTATTAACATATATATACGCCTTGTCTACATTATAACGACCTGTTCTTAATCGTATCTTAACTGTATCACCCGGCATAGGCTCTGCCGGACATCTGTAATCGTTTGTCGCATCAGAAAATAAAGCTCTTGTATTAATGGTTGGCCTTGCATTACACATATACAAAAGCTTTCTTTCCCATGATGTAAGGTTCTCAACTCCTGCGCTTATTATCATAGAAAATACTCCTTGACATTAATCATATATAATTTTATATCATTACGGGTATTTATTCAACTGTAAGATATATTTATTAAGATTTCTTTAATTTACAGCTTCTCTTAACTCGTAACGATGTCATAGGTAAGAGCGTTTCTGCTTCGTAATTTATTTACTTTATAAAATACGCTCTTACCTATGACGCGGTGCTCCTCGAATAGATAATTTAAAAAATTTCCATTCCTGCAAGCAGGATGGAAGATTTCTTTAAATTATCCATTCTCATCGTTACTCGTGCAAATAAAAAGGACAGTCTGGGGGGACTGTCCTTTTTGGAGAAGGTATTTCACTTATTATGGGGTGTAGCAAAAAATATATAATGTATTGGGGGTTTTTACGTTAATTATAATATCATACAAAGTCCCATAAGTGTTCACAAACTTTACAATATATTGCAACTTTTTTTGTGAATTATCACCAAATATTTTTTGTGTATAAATACATTTCCATTATTTAACTGCATTTAAACTGCAAAATCTCTGTTAATACCTGATTATAAACTCTCTCCATATGGCTTATCTTCAAACAAACTTTCAAATTCTTCTCTTGAAATCTTCTCTTTCTCAAGAAGAAGTTCTGAACTTCTATGAAGCACGTCCATATTCTCTGATATAAGCTTCTTAGCCTTGGTATAACACTCATCTACAATTCTCTTAACTTCTTCATCAATGAGTGCTGCTACATCTTCACCATATGGTCTTGTATGTGCAAGATCTCTTCCGATGAATACCTCATCACTGTCTGTATCATAATTAATAAGACCAAGCTTGTCAGAGAAACCATACTTAGTAACCATATCTCTTGCTGTCTGTGTTGCCTGCTTGATATCCTGTGAAGCACCTGTTGTTATATCATCAAATATGAGTTCTTCCGCTACTCGTCCACCAAGGCTTACAACGATATTCTGAAGCATTTTCCCCTTAGTGTTAAACATCTCATCTCTTTCAGGAAGCGGCATTGTGTAACCTGCCGCACCCATTCCTGTAGGAATGATTGATATTGTATGAACCGGCCCAACATCTGGTAAAAGGTGGAATAATATAGCGTGTCCTGATTCGTGGTAAGCTGTAATCTTCTTCTCTTTGTCAGATATAATCTTACTCTTCTTCTCAACACCTATTCCTATCTTAATAAATGCTTCTTCAACATCTGCGTTAGTTATATATCTGTTCTTCTTTCTTGCCGCATTAATAGCAGCTTCATTTAATACATTTTCAAGATCAGCACCTGTAAAGCCGGCTGATGTTCTTGCAAGCTTATCAAGGTCAACATCATCACCAAGAGGCTTCTTAGCTGCGTGTACCTTTAATATTTCAAGTCGTCCAGCAACATCTGGTCTGCCGACAACTATCTTTCTGTCAAATCTTCCCGGTCTTAATATAGCTGGGTCAAGAATATCAATTCTGTTAGTAGCGGCCATAACGATAATTCCTTCATTGACACCAAAACCATCCATCTCAACAAGCATCTGGTTAAGTGTCTGTTCTCTCTCATCGTGGCCGCCGCCCATACCTGTTCCTCTTCGTCTTGCAACAGCATCAATCTCATCAATGAATATAATACAAGGTGCGTTCTTCTTAGCTTCCTCAAACATATCTCTTACTCTTGAAGCACCAACACCAACAAACATCTCTACGAAATCCGAACCTGATATGCTAAAGAATGGTACGCTTGCCTCTCCGGCAACAGCTTTGGCAAGAAGTGTCTTACCTGTACCAGGTGCACCTGTAAGAATAACACCCTTAGGTATTCTTGCACCAAGAGAAGTATATCTTACTGGATCTTTAAGGAAATCAACTATCTCCTCAAGTTCTTCTTTTTCTTCCTGAAGACCAGCTACATCCTTAAATGTAACTTTATTATCAGCACTGCTTATCATTCTGGCCCTGCTCTTTCCAAAATTCATCATCTTGGCATTGCCACCGCCACCAGCCTGTCTTGTAAACATCATCATAATGAATACAATAACAAGAAGGCTTAAGCCAAATGGAAGTATAGTTGTAAGCATAACACTCTGTCTTGCAACATCTTTAAGTGTATATTCTATATTCTTATCAAGTAAAAGTTCTTCTACATCTTTAACATCTGATACATATACACTCTTAACTGACTGCTCACCGCTCACCTTAACAGTTACAACACCAGTTGGAACTTCTGCATTCTGTCTTATGGATACGCTCTCTATCTTACCCTTGCTGATATCGTTAACTAATTCGTTATAAGTATAATTGCTTGTACCTGTATTCATTCTTGCAACATACATAATAAACATCGCTGCTATAATCACAATAATCATATAGATTCCCATTCCTGAAAATCTTACATTTTTCTTATTATCCATATCAATCTCCATTCTTACATATATTCGTAATTAGGTAATAATCAATTCTCATCATCAAGATGAACAACTCCTATAAATGGAAGATTTCTATACATCTGGTCATAGTCAAGACCATATCCTACAACGAATTCATCCGGAATATTAAATCCGTTATACTTAACATCTATATCAACTTCTCTTCTGTCTGGCTTATCAAGAAGTGTACATATACATATGTCTGCTGGATTTCTTTCCTCTAACATAGGCATAAGTCTGAATAAAGTATTACCTGAATCGATAATATCTTCTACAACTATTACATGTTCGCCTTCTATAGACTCATCAAGTTCTTTCTTAATTACAATATTACCACTTGAAGTTGTTCCGCTTCCGTAGCTTGAAGTCTGCATAAAATCTATCTTTACTGGAACTGTTATTCTCTTGGCAAGTTCACAGCAGAAGAATATGCTTCCCTTAAGAATACATATAAGCTTAATTTCCTTACCCTCATAATCAGCGCTAATCTTAGCACCAATCTCTGCTATCTTCTCTTGAAGTTTGTCCTCTGAAATCATTACACTTATCTTGTGCTTATTTGACATAATTAATTCCTCTCTTTCAATATAAGCTGTATTTTAAATACGTTCTTTGTAGAGCCTGTGACCCTGCAATCTTCGCATCTGCGCACACCACACGCCCATAGCACGCGGTTATTATCACACACAAGCAGTATTTCATCTCTGTGTGAAGCAGGTATCTTGCGGTCTGTCAGTTCTTTCTTAAGCTTCTTGGTATTACCGCTTTCCGATACCACAATCCTATCCTCGACATTCTTAAATCTGATATCAAGTAACTTATTAAGTTTATCATAATCAAAATACTTCGTATAGCTGTTATTCAATTTATTTACGCAAATTTTACCATTTGAAGCATTCTCCGCCAATTCTTCGTCATTATCATTATTGTCATAAACGGACATTTTGATACTTGCTGAATACATTTTATCATACTCCGGTATATATACTGTCTTATCTATATCAACAATTACTTCTCTATCTTTACTACATTTAGTGATATCTATGCGATGAACCTCTACAAGTCCTGCATCTGCTGTTAGCTCTGTGTCCGCTCTATATCTGTTACTTGCTGTGTCAGAAAATGTATTCTCTGCTCTGTTCTTTCTTTCAAGCACAATATATTCATATTCACGCACTGCCTTTATTCCATATACCGAGTCTACCTTTCTTCCTGTCTGAAGATTAATAAGCTTGTATACATCATATACATTGACCGAATATATATCCTTAGCCCTTCCTGCAAGCTTAACAAGTGCCTTATATATAACTCTTTTTCCAAGCACCTCATCTGCCTGCCCAAGCTGTTCAACTGATAATCTTATCCCTGCACCATCCTGTATTGCACAGCTTTTGTACAGCTTGTCTGCTTCTTTATCAACAAAATTCTCAACCGCCCGTACTTCTTGCGCCATAAATGCAATATTCTGCACAACATTTTTATTAATATGCTCACCCATATATGGCAACAGGACATTTCTTATTGAATTCCTTGTATAATCGTTATCATAATTAGTCACATCTGTCACAAATGACTGGTTTCTTAGCACAAGCCAGCTTTCTATGTCCTGTCTTGTTATGCAAAGAAGAGGACGGCATATGTTATCCCTCACCGGCACAATTCCTCTTATTCCTTTAAGTGATGTACCCCTCGCCATATTCATAATAACCGTTTCTGCCTGGTCATTCATATGATGGGCAACAAATATCCTTGTCTTATCATACTGCTTTGAAAGCTTGTCAAATATATCATATCTTTCAAGTCTTCCAGCTTCCTCAACAGTAAGATTATTCTCCCTTGCTATCTTTTCACATTCTATATTGTAGCAATGATAATCAAGCTTAAGACTTTCACACAGCTTTCTTGTAAACTGCTCATCATCAGCGGCTTCTTTTCTTATACCATGATTAACGTGTACAATATGAAGCTTTACGTCTTTATTATTATGTATAATATAATCGTTAAGCATAATCATAAGACAGACAGAATCTGCTCCGCCTGACACACCGACAACTGCATTACTGCAATCCTCAAGCATATTATTAGCCTTTATGTATGCCCATACCTTTTTCTCTATATTATTAACATCCATATTAAATGCTTTCTCCTGTTGTTTTATATGGCAATATTGCCCAATTATATATTTATTTGTTGTAGGTGTCAAACAGTCCGAACACAAGCACTGTGCAGTCATCACATACTTCACAATTATTATATGACATTGACTTTCTAAGTATCTCGTCAGCTATCGCTTTAGGCTTTTTCATTACAACTTCCTCGATAATCTCTACCATTTTCTCCTCTTTATTAAGACACGGAAGATTATCAAGCACACCATCGCTCACCATAATTACATAGTCACCATCGTACAACTTCTTGGCTGTGCAGTCGTAATCTACCTTTTCAAGCACACCGATAGGAAGTGTGGACGATTTGATTATCTCAACCCAGCCCTCCCTTTTAATAAATGTAGATACTGCCCCTAACTTTATGCAATGCATCATACCTGACTGGCAGTCCACAACACTCATATCCATAGTTACAGGGCTGTCTTTGCCACTGCAATTAATGTATGCCGTATTGATAAAATCTATGGCTGTCTTCTCCTCAAATCCGGCATCTATACAGTTCTCCATAAGTTCTATAACCATTCTGCTCTCAATAAATGCCCTCTTGCCACTTCCACAGCCATCTGCAATTGCCGCCACAACTTTACCACACGACAGGCTTGATACCATAAAATTATCGCCATTAAAGCCGCTTTTTTCTTTACATTTTCTTGCAACTCCTGATAAAAATCGGAAACGGTTCTCCTGATGAAACACATACTGCTGGCAGTTGTCGTTAATGACAAGCCTGTTATTATGGTCTGAATAGTATCCAATCCCCATAACATCACATACTATTTTCCGTATCTTTCTCTCTGCGACACAGCCCTTGCCAAGAGTTCTTGCAAGTATAACAACTTCACTCCTGCCTGTCTTGTCTTTTAATATATTGACATCTTTAATAACTATTCCTGCGACAAGTGCCCTTGAAGCCATATCTCTTGCAATTCCCTTAGACGGCTTATCTGCCTGTAACTGCATAAGCGTGCAGTCCTCAAGAATATCTGCAACAAGAAACAACTGTCTTTTAAAGCTGGGACTTTGTGCTTCATCACCTGATGCACACTCATATGCTTCTCCCAGACGGCGAAACGTCTTAGCTGTTTCGGACAATCTGTTTATCGTATAAGTCATACACAATCCATCATTCTTAACTGCCATAGCCCCTCATTTCTGGTCTAAATATACTGTTTTCTTAAACCGAACACCATTATAATAGCAGTTATATAAAAAATGTGTCGAACCCTGTTACGTTACTTCTTCCCTTTAAATATTATCTCATCTGGATATATAAGTCCGAATTTATCCTTGGCAATCTCCTCCGCAAACTTCTTCGTCTGCACATACTTCTTATATTCATTAAGCTCTTCTGTACGCTGTTTTTCTTCATCAACCTGTTCCTGAAGCTCTTTAATCTGCTTTTCGTACTCTACATTTTTGGCTTCAATATTCTTTTTGCCATTCCATAAAAGCACGCCAAGACCCACAACAACAAGCATAGCAAATACCATACCCAGAATTGCTGAGCGTTTCTGTCTTTTTCTTCGCTGTTCCCTTTCTCTTTTTGTCTCAAATCTCATCTATATCTCTCCATTCTTCGGTCTGTCTTTCCTTAATGACTGCAACACTATTCTAATCACAGACACAAGCATTTTCAATGGTTTCAGTAAAATTCCTACAAGCCTTACTCCATATTTTATGTAATACACGCTTAACGCCTTAAGATATAGAACTACACCGCACACAAGCCCCACTACAATAAATGATCTTATAATTCCGCTATTAACATAGAAACATATAATAAATATCCGTATTCCTACATATATCCAGTATATAACATCTTCTACAGCAATCATAAATACACGCCGGTGTCTTATTATTCTTCTTATTATTCTTATCGTATCATATTGAAATGCGAGCACCATTCCCCACCAAAGTGCATATAAAAATGTGCCGCTCTCCCATATAATATCACCTGACATAAGCATTATTCCCCGCTACTGCTGGACTTATATAATTAACTAATCTTTATAATGTCTAAAAGATGTATTCACAATTATCTAAATAACCTGTTCACTAATGAGTCGCCTTTTTTCATACTTATGCTGTTCTGTGAATACACAAGTGAGTCAACCCTGCCATCAACATCAAGCTCCCCCTTCTCAACTGACAGCTTATTAACGTGAAGCGACTCCCCTTTTATAACAATAACGCCATAATCTGACTCAAGTATTACCTTTGATGGTTCAAAGGATATAACGTCAGTAATACCAGTAAACTGAGCCTTCTTTCTATCTTCCATTCTTACTGTATGAGGATGTCTTACCCTTTTAATATCGTCCATAACTGCCTCCATATATTATACATTTATCTTACCTGTCTAATATATTAGGCGGTACACCAAAAAATGCTTAATTATAACTATTATTTAAACACATTAAACTATTAGATATGCTCAAACATTAAATATACTTAATCATTAAATATATTCAAACATCTCCTTAGCTTCTTCTTTCTTAACTGTGTCCTTTACGTCTGTAACCCTTACCTTAACATTCTTATTACCAAAAGATATCTCTATTATATCTCCTGCCTTGACATCAACTGATGCCTTAGCCACTTTACCATTAATCATTACCCTGCCTGCATCACACGCATCATTAGCTACTGTACGTCTTTTAATAAGTCTTGAAACCTTTAAATATTTATCTAATCTCATAATCTTCCTCCGGAATGTCTGCCAATCGTAATTAACTTATATTAATATGTAAATGCCTGAAGCCGTGCAATATTTCTAACTTCTGGCATTTAGATGTATATGGCAAATGGTATTTTGCCTTACATCATATTATTATATTAAAATTATCTGCTAATTGTCCATATGTCTGCCCAAAAAATCCGCCGCAACTTTAACTATTCTTTTCTCACTCTCGCCAAGCTTCTGTTTCTTGTCATTGCCAAACATAATAACCATACCCAGAACATCTCCGGCACATATTATCGGACTTATCACCTCTGACTCACAATCATAGTCTGTTACCGCTTTTACATAATCATTCTCACTGGCACTTGCTACAACACTCTGCCTTTTATCCATAATATCATTAAGTTCTTTGGTAATATGCTTTCCCTGTACATTCTTTTTCTGTGTTCCTGCTGCCGCAATAACACAATCCCTGTCAGTTATTGCAATTGTCATTCCTGTATTCTGTGCTATGGACTCCGCATATTCCACTGCAAATTCCGATACATCTGCCATCGGAGAATATTTCTTTAACACAATCTGCCCATCCATATCTGTATATATCTCCATAGGGTCAGTTTCCCTTATTCTTAATGTTCTTCTTATCTCCTTTGGTATTACAATTCTTCCTAAATCATCTATACGACGAACAATTCCAGTGGCTTTCATACAATCCTCCTTATTTTCAATATAATCCATACACGCTGTTTCTCTATGCTCATTCAATGGTTTATCGAACTATTTTCCATATATTGCGTTGTATGGGTAGTATGTGAAAATTGTGAAAAATTATACATTTTAAAAAGGCTAGTCATCTAAATTCTGCCATTCTTCTCTTTTGCTGACTATATCCATATTGCCAGCATATAAACCACCTAGTATAATACAATAATTATCTGTGGTTTTTCCACATAATATGCAACACGAAATCCATATAGGCAGGTTGTTTTGCGCGTTTTGACCTGCTCCTTTTATTATGTTATCATTTAATTATTAAATGTTTAAATGCGTTCTTAAATGGTAAAAATATGAATTAGTGTTATGCGCACCCGACACGCTATACTTATAACTGGGGCGCAGAAATGAGGATATTTATGATTATAGATTTTCATACTCACAGCTTTCCTGATGACATTGCGGACCGTGCCGTAGGACGACTTGCTCAAAGCGGCGGTATACCTAATTATCTGGATGGACGTGTAGACTCTATCAAAGCTTCTATGAAAAAAGCTGGCATTGATTACTCTGTCTTACTGCCTATAGCAACAAAGCCGTCACAGCATACGACTATCAACAAAATAGCCATAGAAACTAATAAATCCTTTAAATCTACTGGAATAATATCATTTGGTACAATTCATCCTGATAATGATGACTACAAGACTATAATAAGTGACCTTGCCAAAGCTGGTGTTCCAGGAATTAAGCTTCACCCTGTATTCCAGCGCACCAATATAGATGACCCAAGATGTCTTAGAATAATAGAATGTGCAAACGACAACGACCTTATTGTATCTATCCACTGCGGTATGGATATAAGCTTTCCTAACTGTGATGAGGCAAGCGTTGAACGCCTTGCCAATATGATAAAAGAAGTCCCACCACACAAACTTGTATTAGCCCATATGGGTGGCTGGTCTATGTATGACGAAGTATGTGACCAGCTAATTGGAACACCAAATGTATGGCTCGACACTGCACTTGTCTTAAAAAGCACTCCGGACAACAACTTCCTCTCCAAAGAGAAATTCGTCCAGATGGTCCGCACACATGGCTCTGACCACATTCTCTTTGGAACAGACAGCCCCTGGTCCGACCAGTCCGAGTCCCTCCACCTCCTAAGGACAAGCGGTCTCACCCCAGAAGAACTCACAGCCATCGAAGGCGGCAACGCCGCCACACTGCTCGGCAGTTTCCTGACAAATACACCATAACCATTTTTCTCCTTCCCCAAGGGCAACAGCACAGCGCATTGCCCGCCCCGCCCCGCACGAACTGGCAACGAACAGGCGAAAAGCAGGACAGCCCCCTGCCGCGTGGCACTGCATTATAAGAGAATTGTGATATTACCAATGTTTCCGCACCCATAAACAGCAATGACCAGACACGAGGTCTGGTCAAGCGAATACTGAGGCAGGATGCCGAATATGAGCGTGTGCGTCCAACGCCACAACACTCCCTCGGAAACACCCGGTAATATCCAATTGTCTTATCCGCAGTTCCACACGGCAGGGGGCTGTCCCGCCTTTCGCCGTCCATCCGTCCGTCTGCCAGCTCCGCTCTTGCCGCTCTTACCCCACTATCTCCTGTGCATATGCCAACGCCGCATCAATATTAGCACAGAAGTTATCTTCTCCAACTTCTGCCGCAAATCCAGCCTTCTCCATCATAGACTTAGGCTGTTCCTGGACGTGGGATAATACCATAGTTATACCACGCTTCTTACATACATTGTGTATATTCTTAAGCGAACGCAATGCTGATATATCCATAGCTGGAACACCACGCATTCTGATTATAACTACTTTTACATCTGACTCCATATGTATATCCATAAACTTATCCGCTGCCGCAAAGAACATTGGTCCGATTATTTCGTATACTAAAGTCTTATCAGGAACTTTCTTTAAATTAATACTCTCAGGGTCGTTATTCTCATCAATATTTTCCCCGATATATTTCCAGCTTCTTACTTCTGTTACGTCTGCCATTCTCTTCAGGAAAAGAAGTGCAGCCATAACAATACCTACTTCTATAGCCACAACAAGGTCAAATACAACTGTAAGCACCATAGTTGTAAGTAATACTAATGTATCTGACTTTGGTGAGTGCTTAACAAGATTAACCATCTCTCTCCAGCCACTCATATTGTATGCAACAATAAATAAAATTGCCGCAATGGCTGGCATTGGTATCCAGGCCGCATATGGCATAAGCACCACAAGCACAATAAGAAGTGTAACTGAGTGAACCATACCTGCTATAGGTGTACGTCCACCATTCTTGACATTAGCCGCTGTTCTTGCAATAGCGCCTGTCGCTGGAATACCACCGAAAAGTGCGGATACGATATTACCTGCTCCCTGTGCAACAAGCTCCATATTAGGCTTATGTCTTGAACCTATCATTCCATCTGATACTACACACGAAAGCAGACTCTCTATTCCTGCAAGAACCGCTATTGTAAGAGCATCTGGAAGAAGTGTAAGTATCATATCCATATTAACTGATGGTACTGACACTCCTGGAAGTCCTTTCTTTATTGTATACAGACTTCCGATTGTATTGACATCTTTTAATGGTCCGATGAATTTAACCATAAGAACTGATACTATAACCGCAATAAGTGATGGTGGAATTTTATCAAGAGACTTGAACTTAGGCCATATAATAAGAATTGCAAGTGATACCGCACCAACTATTAATGCTTTTATATTAAATGTTCCTATATTGGCAATTATCGCCTTTAACTTATCCATAGTTTCAACTGTAGCAGTTCCTGCCGGATAAGTAAGGCCAAGAAAATCTTTAATCTGTCCTATAACAATAGTCACAGCAATACCAAATGTAAAACCTGTAGTTATTGTATAAGGAATAAATCTTATAAGGTTACCGAACTTAAGAAGCCCCATAATAACAAGTATTATACCTGCCATAATTGTAGCAACTATAAGTCCATCCATACCATTTTTCGCAACTATACCAGCTACTATTGTAGCAAATGCTGCTGTAGGTCCAGCTATCTGAACCCTGCTTCCTCCTAAGAAGGAAATAACAAATCCAGCAAATATTGCTGTATATATACCCTGCTCCGGGCTTACTCCTGATGCAAGTGCCAGTGCAATGGATAATGGCAGGGCTATTATCGCAACAATAATCCCTGCCACTATATCCTTTACTAACTGGTCCTTGGAATATGTCTTCATTACATCAAATATCTTTGGTACCAATTCATTCATTTTACTGTTCTACCTCTGTAATCTGGCTGCACTCAAATTCTACAACTTTCTGATAAAGTATTTCATAACCTATCTCTGATACAACTTCACTGCCGACTGCATCTACAATTGCATTGAAGTCATCGTAACCATAATACTGAGCTAAATCGTTACCATATGAGTTAATTTCATCTTCTGACACATGAATATCATTATCTGCGGCAATAATGGTTACTATCATTTTCTGTAAAAGATACTGCTGTGCAGATGATGTAGCATATTCATTAAATGCGTCAATTGAATCAAATCCATATACTGATTTCTTATATGTATCTAAATCTGATATGCCATAGTATGAACCATAAGTGTTAAATTCACTCTCAATATTAGTATTAAGTACTTCTACCAATGAATCTATTTCATCCTGTGGATAATTAACATCTCCGATATTCTCGCTTATAATCTGGTATGCTGATGTAAATGTGTTATTAAGATAAGTATCATTAGCATTAGCTTCTACTATCTTTCTTACTTCTTCCCTGAAATCTGCAACTGTATCACCTGAAAGATTAAGACTTTCTTTGTTATTAACTACCCATTCATCTGTTATCTCTGGGTAAGTTGTCTTCTGGATTGCTGTAACCTTTACTGTGAATATTACACTCTTACCTGCAAGGTCTGATGTGTAATTATCTGGGAAAGTACAAGGAATATCATATTCCTGGCCTACTGTAAGTCCTACAAGTCCTTTATCAAGGTCTGATATAAAGTTACCTGAACCTATTGTATATGTAGTATCTGTTGCTGTACCACCTGAGAATGCCTCGCCATCAAGCTTACCTGAATAATCAAGTATAACTGTATCCCCATCAGCTGTTACACCACTTGTAACATTCTCTGTTGTAGCTTCCGCTGATACTATATTCTTATTGATATAATCGTCAACGTCACTTTCTGCAACATTGAGTACTGACTTATCAACTGTTACCTGAATTCCTTTGTACTCAGGCATTGTAAATGCTTTTTTATAAATTGCTGCATCTGATGTAATAGCAGCATCATATTCTGCAGCTGTTATGCTCTTATGTACTGTAGAAGTTGGTTCTTCTGTCTTTTTAGAGCCACATGCTGTAAGTGAAGCTGTCATAGCTGCCACTAACATAAGGCTTACTAATTTCTTTTTCATAAAATATCCTCATTTCTTTATTTTTGACACTTTATTTGTTATAACATAATCCAATACAAAATAAAAGTGAATTCACATTTTTTTCAATATTTGATATACTTTATACATATGTATAACTTATTTAAGGAGTAATATGAATAATTTAGTAATTTTGCAAAAACCTGCACATCTAAGACATCGGACAGCTTCTTTAGTTCTATGTATTGTTATTATAAACTGTATGCTGTCAGCACTGACGGGCTGTAACAGTAAGAAGCTTGCTCTGAGTTCACCTATAAGCGTAACTGATTACAAGCTTAATACTTATGTACAGATTGACTCTTATACTAATGTCAATAAAAATGTATTATCCGATGCTCTTGACCTGTGTGATTATTACGAACACATTTTCTCAAGAACCCTTGAAACAAGTGAGCTTTATAAAGTCAACACCCAGCAGACAACTGCTATAAGTGATGAACTCTATGAGCTTATTGAACTTGGGCTTTACTACAGCCAGCTATCCTATGGTGCTTTTGATATTACAATAGGAAGCGTGTCACGTTTATGGGATTTTAATACTGATACCCCAGATGTACCTGACAGTTCTGCCATAACAGATGCACTTGCATATGTCGATTATACCAAGGTTTCATTAAGCACCGACAATGACGGCACTCATCACATATCCATACCTGACGGATACTGTCTTGACCTTGGTGCGATTGCCAAGGGCTACATTGCCGATAAGATTAAAGCTTATCTTATTGATAATGGCGTCGAACGTGCTATCATTAATCTTGGCGGCAATGTATTATGTATAGGTCAGAAGCGTAACGGCTCAGATTTCAATATTGCGGTAAAGAAGCCATTTACTGAAACCGGCGAATATATGGAAGTACTTCATATTAATGATTATTCGGTTGTATCATCTGGAACATATGAAAGATACTTCTATTCAGATGACGGTACATTTTACCACCATATATTAAATCCAGCCACTGGCTACCCTTATGACAACAACTTATGTGATGTGACTATTATTTCAAGTGAGTCAACGGTTGGCGACTGTCTTAGCACAACCTGCTTTGTATTAGGACTTGATGACGGTATGAAACTCATTAATTCGCTTGAAGGCATTGAGGCTGTATTTATGACTAATGATGGTTCTAAATATTATTCAGACAACGCGAAAGCGTATATTAATTAATTATTACGACAGATTATTATCTGTAGAAATGAGGATTATATGATTCGACTTATTATCGTAGTGCTGTTATTGCTTATATTTGCAGTATTCAGCTTAATTGCACTTCCTATCTTATGGCTTATCGGAAAGAAGAACCCTGTTGCTAAGGAGAAAGCTTCTGATGCGGTTGCACGCTTTATGTTCAGGCTTATATTGTTCGTATGTGGAACTAAGACGACTGCTATTGGTGTTGAGAACATTCCAACAGACAAGCCTGTATTATTTGTAGGTAATCATCGTGGTTTCTTTGATGTAATTATTTCTTATACTTATATAAAGACAAGAGCGGCTTATGTTGCCAAAAAGGAGATGGCAAAAGTACCTATACTTCGTGTATGGATGCGTAATATCCGCTGTCTTTTACTCGACAGACAGAACACAAGGGAAGCCCTCAAATCAATACTTTCTGGAATTGAATATATTAAAGACGGCACCTCTTTAGTTATTTTCCCTGAGGGAACACGTAACAAGGGTGAGGGGGTTATGGAATTCCACGCCGGAAGCTTTAAGCTTGCTGAGAAATCACACAGTCTTATTATTCCTGTAACACAGAATAATACTTCTGCAATATTTGAAGACCAGAAGCCTTTCCTTAAGAAAGCCCACACTGTTATTGAATTCGGAACGCCGGTAGATATGTCCTTAATGTCACCTGATGAGAAGAAAAATGTAGCAGCATATATACACGATATTATACTTTCTACTTATGAGAAAAACCAGAATCTTGTGTAAGCATTACACATTTTCTTACGCATTTTCAATATATTATTCTTTTCATTATTTATATTCCGTGATATAATGGACTTTGTGAATTCAGTTTGAATTGTGAATTATTTGTATATTATACAGGAGGAGAACTTATATGCCAGTATGGTCGATAGTTTTATTAGTTATTATAGCAATCCTCGTTGTTGCTTTAATAGCTCTTATTATTGTTGGTAACAAGCTTCGTAAGAAGCAGACAGAGAACCAGGCACAGATTGATGCCGCTAAACAGATTATGTCTATGTTGATTATAGACAAGAAGAAAATGAAACTTAAAGAAGCAGGACTTCCAAAGATTGTTCTTGAACAGACACCTAAGTATCTTCAGAGAAGCAAAGTTCCTGTAGTTAAAGCTAAGATTGGTCCTAAGGTTATGACACTTATGGCTGATCCTAAGGTATACGACCAGATACCTATCAAGGCGGAAGTTAAGGCTGAGGTAAGTGGTATCTACATCACAGGAATTAAGTCAGTTCGCGGTGGCAAGATAGTTGTTGAAGAAAAGAAAGCTAAGAAAGGCTTATTTAAGAAGTTAAAGAAGAATTAAGCCTGAAATTAAACAAAGGCAATTATTAATATATTAATGAATGTTAATAACATTTAATATATTAAATATAATAATCACGGTCAGGTATTGTTAATAACACACCTGACCGTGATTTTTTATTTAGACCTTATGATTAATTAATACGGACTTATATTCTGTGCAGGTGCATCTTCCTTAGTAGGTGCTTCCCACTCTCCAGTCTTTTGTTCCTTTGTCTGCTGTGTCTTAGTAGCAGCCTGCTGTGTCGTTGGCGTCTGTGCTTTAGTAGTAGCCTGCTGTGTTGTCGTTGCCGCCTTTGTCGTTGGAGTTACAGTAGTAGTTTCCTGCTGTGTTGTTGTCTGTTCTTCTGTCTGGCTCTGTGTCTCAGTTTCAGTCTGGTTCTTCTTCGTATAAGAACCATTTGCCGTCTTGAATTCTACCTTTTTCTTATCTTTATGTATATCATACATAAAATCCTTAAATATAGCCAGAGTCTTAACTGAGCTTAATGTCTTAGGATAATCATATCCCATCCATATAGCTGTTGTATAATACTGGCTGTATCCACAGAACCACGCATCCTTATTAGAATTGGTTGTACCTGTCTTACCAGCTACAATTGCATTAGATGGTTCTGCCCCAACACCTGTTCCGCTTGTTACCACAGTACGGAGCATATCTGTCATCATTCTGCATGAATTAGTATCATATACTCTTGAACCTCTCTTAGAGGTATCTACAATCGCTTTTCCTGATGTGTTAAGTATCTTCTCAACACAGGTTGGCTGTCTGTATTCGCCATCATTGACGATTGTTGCATATGCACCAGCCATCTCCTCTGTCGATACGCCATAAGTAAAGCCTCCAAGTGCCGCAGCATTGGTTGATTTATCCATCCATATTTTATGGAAGCCCATATTAAGAAGAAAACCAATACCAGCCTTAGGTGTTATATCGTCCCTGTATATCTTCCATGCAACAGTATTCTTAGATTTGCTTACTGCTGTTCTAAGTGTCATCTGTCCGGCATATACACCATCTGCATTTGATGGGCCACCATCTATCTTCTCATCATTAACTATTGTATCCGGATTATTGCCAAGCTGTAGATATGGCACATATACAATTACCGGCTTAATACAGCTTCCCGGCTGTCTATAGCTCTGGTATGCCCTGTTAAGTGTATATCCATCAATATCATCCTGTGACCTTGAACCTACAATTGCAACTACATTTCCTGTGCTATTATCAATGCATGTCGCTGCACCCTGTAATTCATATATTCCGTCATCTGACACCTTCTTAAATGATGAAAGATTATTATCTATGGACTCCTGAAGTGAAGCCTGTATATCCGGATCTATGCTTGTATATATTGTATATCCACCATTAATAAGCATCTGCTGGCATGATGAGTAATACTGCTGGTACAGTTCCTCATATGTATTATATTCATCTTCTGTATCAAAGTTATTACGCATTGTAAAACCGTAATATTTCATAAGTTCTTCCGTTGCACAATGCCTTGCATAGGTTTCAACCGAGCTGTTCTTATTAGCAGCTTTCTGTCCTGTTATTGTTATCTCCTCAGCAATCGCTGTATTATAAGTCATTGAATCTATATAATCTGCATCACGAAGTTCTTTTAAAATGAGATTTCTTCTTGTAATTGTCGCATCATAATTAGTCAACGGATTATACTTGGTAGGGTTATTAGGTATAGCCGCAATAAATGCCTGCTGTGATACTGAAAGCTCTGAGGCTGATTTGCCAAAATATCCTCTTGCCGCAGCTTCTATTCCATAGTATCCATTACTGAAATATATGTTGTTAAGATAGAATTCCAAAATCTGGTCTTTGCTGTATTTCTTTTCCAGATGTTGTGCTAAAAATATCTCCTTAACCTTTCTCTCCCATGTAACCTCCTGGCTTAAGAATACATTTTTGGCAAGCTGCTGTGTAATTGTACTCGCTCCCTGAACTATTGTATCGTTACGGCTGTTGATTATAACCGCCCTTATAATCGCCTTAATATCAATTCCCGAGTGGTTGTAAAAGTCCCTGTCTTCCATTACAACAAATGAATTTGCAAGTGTCTTTGGTATATCACTCATCTGGATATAGTACATATCTTTAGAAGCTTTCATAGTACATAACTGTTCACCGTTAGTATCGTATATTATAGTCGTCTTTCCATCTTTAAATGTATCTATTGTACTTTCATCTGCTATTCTCTTAGCATCATTCGCAAGCTGAATTACTGTTACAATCTTAGGTCCTGCATATATGCCGCCCGCTATAAGAAGAATAAGTATTATTGATAGTATTATAATTTTTATAATCTTTATCTTTTTGCTCTGTCTTTTCTTTCTTTTCTTAGTTGATTTAGCCATCTGCATATCCTCTTTAATTCTTGTAATAAGTTATAAATACATTTTCCCACTGGTTAAACATCTTGCTGGCATCAGTTAATGCAACTGTTACCATTGAATCAGAAGCAGTATCTATATATGTTACATTTTTAGAATCATAGCCTGTAATTATTACATATGACTCACTTCCGCTCTTGCCTATAACCGGACAGCCATTATCAATAAAATTGAGCATTTTATCGACTGTTACTGACTTCACACTAAGTCCTGCAACACCTGGAATAAGGCTTAATATCTCGTCAGCCGTTTTATCCTGTATATAAGCATTAATATCAAACTGTGCACCTGCATAGGAAGCCACTGTCTGTAATGCCGTTCTAAGAGATGAACCAGCATCAATTATACTAAGTCCTTTAATCTGTGCTGAGGTGTTCCTGTAACGCTTCCATATTGTGTTAGCATTATAATCATTAACTGAACCATATGTGTCATTGGCAAGTATTATAGCCTTTGATATCTGGGTTGTACTATCCTGAAAACGTCCATACCCATATACATAATATCGTCCATCACCGGCAAAATCATTATCAAGCTCCAGCAGTGCATTATCCTTATAACTTACCTCAGAAGATGTCCTGAATTCCACACTGCCTGCCGGAAGTGCTTTCATAAGCTTAATTGCAAGCTCCTGCTTTCTGTTATCTGTAACTATAGTTTCCAGTGTAAGTCCATCTTCTTGTTTATTCTCATCTTTATTAATAAGCTGGTCAATACTTGTACTTTCATAATCACCATCACCTGATTTCACAACTCTTGTAAGATTGATACGCATATCACTTACCGAAGCATCACTTACATATACACCCGGCTGTTCGTATTCCTTTATTACATTGTAATCAGAATCCATTATTTCAAGCCTATACATTGCAAATGTCCTGCTTCCATCCTCTTTTATAAGAATATCAGCTTTATCAGCTATGCCATATACGAAATCTCCATTAATATATCCAAGACATCTTATATATTCATTGTCGTCAGCCTTAATTATCTTCTCGCTGTCCGTACTCATATTGAATATTCGTATTGAGTCTGTACTATATAATCTGCCATTCATACTGTAGGCTATGGCATCTCCATTTTCTGATACAGCATATGTTCCGTCCACAAGCCCAGACACTACTGTCATAACTTCCTTACTTACAATATCTATCGAATACAGTGTATCGTCCATTAATATATAAAATGTATTCTCATCAGCAAGATAAGCTATTCGGCCAACATTCTGTGACAATATGTCATATGGCTTATCCATTGGAATATACAATCTTTCTTCTACTATATTATCTTCATATGAATACTTGCACAAAGATACGCCCGACTCGCCCTCATGCTCACCTCTGTTCATATATCCATATACTATAAAATCGCAGTTGCCATCGTTACTTACATTAAGTATCTTTATTCCGTGCTGGTTATAGTTCTCTCTTATGCCATCTGTTTCATCGGCGTTAAATGAGAATACTCTTGTATACATATTAGTATCAATATTGTAGCACCACAGAGAACCTTCATTGACAAAGTATGAATAAGTTCCCTTCTCGTCAGAATTAAATTCAGCTGTTGTTCCTGACTGTATTCCAAGATTAATCTTAGCTGTTGATAAGAGGTCGTTCTTACCGTCAAATATCTGGTTAGCTTCTCTTTCATAATTAAGCAGATAAAATCCGCTTGTAGTCTGTCTTATACGGTAATATTCATACACATTATAAGAGTCATAAGATTCATATTCATTAATAGCACCTATCTTATAATCAAATGTTATTACAGCCACGTCTTTGCTTATCTCCTTAATAACTGGTATAAGCTGGCTTTCTACATATGGTCCCATATCACCCCAGCCAATCTGGCTTAATGTGCTGTTGATATTAACCTTTCCAAAATTATTATTATTGCCAGCAGACGAAGTTTCTATATACTTCTGTATTTCACTTAATCTGTCCTGATTAAATGTACAGGCATTAAAGTCCTCCACAAATGCAAACTTATCATCTATTGAATAATCTTCACCTGTAATAATTCTTGTATAATAGTGAATTTCTTCGTGTGTGCTTGTCTCTAATATTATCTCAAGAGCATACTGCGTATTATCATCTATAAGATTCTTGATATTCAGTGTGGCAGTAATTGTTTCACCATTATTAACAAGCTCTGTAACTTTGGTATTCTCTATCAGTCCGTTATCTGACAGATTTCTTATCTTATATGTAAGCTCCTGCACCTCAGCTCCATAATTGTGAATAATAATAGGAAGCTGTCTTGTCTTTGCCACTGGAGTAAGATTATCATTAATCAGTGCCTGATTAATCTCCTGTGTAAAACCGTGCAATGAATTGAACTCATTGCCCTCTTCTGACTGCATAGTTATAACAGGAATTGTCGCCGCAGACATAGTTGTTGCCGATGGTGTAACTGACTCAAAACTCATTGACAAAAATGTGAGCACCATCGTAACTATAAATATTATTCCAAGTACAAGATACTTAGAACTTACCTTTTTATCAGATTTTCTCATATTATCTCCATTCTTATATAAGCTTGTCGATTGTCAGTTCCAAATTCAATGCCTCTAACATATCTTTAGTCTTTTCTCTGGCAGAGATGTCTTCTTTACTACTCTTAACTGCCCTTATAAGAAGATTTTTAGGAGTATGCTCCATATCTATGAATTCCAATATCTGTGTATCATAGCCATTAGCTGTAAGAAGCTTGGCTCTTGCCGCATCTGTTACTATAGCCGCCATTCTTTCTTTTAATATGCCATAGTCCATAACCGGCGATAATATATCGCTCTTTATTGTCCTGTTAGCTTCGTGCTGGCAGCAAGGCACTGATAATATAACCTCCGCCCCCCACTTAACTGCCTTGGCAAGTGCATAATCCGTTGCTGTATCACAGGCGTGCAGTGTGACCACCATATCTACCTTGTCCACATCTTTGTACGTTGCTATATCTCCAACATAGAAATCAAGCTTATCATAACCATACCTTGTTCTAAGTTCGTTACAATGTTCTATCACGTCCGCCTTAAGGTCAAGTCCTATAATTCGTATATTATATCCTTTAAGCTCCTTAAGATAGTAATACATAGCAAATGTAAGATAAGACTTTCCACAGCCAAAATCAATTATTGTAAGTTCTCTTTCCTTATCAAGCTTTGGAAGTATATCTTCTATATATTCAAGAAAACGGTTAATCTGTCTGAACTTATCATATCTTGTTCTTATAATCTTACCATCTTGTCCCATAACACCAAGGTCTATCATAAATGCCACAGGCTTTCCTTCTTGTATTATATATTTCTTGGTTCTGTTATGGCTCAGATCTCTCTGTGCCTTCAACTGTCCTGCTTTTTTATATTTGCAGGTCAATGTCTTACTCTTGCTTGAAAGTATTGTTGCAGCCGCATCAGTCATATTAATCTGTGCCTGCTTGAAATCCTCTGTCATATAATCAATTATCTTCTTCTTTACATCAGCAGCACTATGGTTAGAATGTAACACCTTTCTTCCTACAAATTCAGACACCTGGTATTCAATCTCATTCTTAAGAATAACTGGTCTTATTCTTACCTTTACTGCCTTATCTTCGCTTTTATTCTTCTGTCCGCTTATAACCATATCTATAAGCTTATCGCTAATACATATATCAAGTAATTGTGTAATATCCAATATCATAACCTCCATTTTAGGCTTACTGTACTATTTTAATATCTTTGCGGACAATACACAAGTAGCAATTAATATAAGCCTATTATCTCAATAAATGTAGTGGTCTGATAGTCTGCAATTTTATTAATAGTCCCCTCTGTTAATTGGGGTCGCCAGATATATATTGGTCTTGTCTGTTGTTTCATCATAATTCATTGATATATTAATATTGGTCTTTTTCTTTCCAATGTACATATAGCCATCTGTGTCTTTGTCATAGGCATATATTGTATACAAGTCCTTAGTTCGGCTTGCTTCTGCTTCTTTTGCACCAAGCTGGCTTAAGATGTTACCGGTTATCTGATTTCTTTCTTCTATGCTTTTATCGCCATCACACTGGCCTGTTATACATACGTTAACATTACTATCAATTCCGTATATATTGCATATTTTTTCAAGCTTCGCCTTGTATGCAGTTGTTGATGTTACTCCTTTGCCTAGCTTTATGTGGATACTTATATAGTTCTTATCCTCATCTGTCGCTTTTATCCCCATAACTACTGTTCCATATAAAGAATCCTGCGTTAATACACATTCCCGTGAAATATAACGGTTATTATACACATTTTCATAAGAGTTATTACCAGAATACTGTATATTATAGCGGTTAATTCCTATCTCTGATGCCATTTTCTCAAGTATAAGGCACATTGCCTGCTCAGATAAGTAATTATCTGACAGCTCTGTATCCACACTTATGTCAGATTGGACATTGTTATCCACATTTTCGCTGAATATACTAACAATATCACTGCCTGTATTATTAACCGCATATATACTTCTTTCCATAAAGCTTCTCACTGCTGTAACAATCCACAGAATAGCCGCTATTGTAACAGCTATCCGCTGTAATTTATATTTTCTGCATTTATACATAAAAAACCTCCCATTAACTAATAACATTATTACCAGTTAATGGAAGGTATATACTTTAATTATTAATCAGCAGCACCTAAACGTGCAAGTGATCTCTTTAATGCCATCTCAGCTCTAGGAACATCAAGATTACTGTCCTTGCTGGCAAGTCTTCTCTCTGCTCTTATCTTGGCATCATTGGCACGATTGACGTCAATCTCATCAGGCCATTCAGCTATCTCTGCTAATATTGTCACTTTATCCTTAAGGACTTCAACAATACCGCCGTGTACAGCCGCCTTCTTAATTCCGTCATTCTGGTGAATAGTCAGCACACATGGAACTAACACTGCAGTAAGTGGGATATGCTGTGGATACACACCTATCTCACCTTCACTTGTAGCTAATTCAACAAATGTGGCTTCACCATTAAAAAATACTCTTTCTGGCGTATTAACCAGAAGCTTCATTGTACCTGTATCCGCCATATCTATTCTCCTTATCAAGATATCTAATTATACTTTAATATCCGTGTCTGATACCTATTTAGATACCTTAGCAAGTACATCATCAATACTTCCACAGTTAAGGAAATAACTTTCTGGTATATCATCATACTTACCTTCGATGATTTCCTTAAAGCCCTGAATTGTATCACTGATTGGTACATAACGTCCTTCAAGTCCTGTGAACTGTCCTGCAACGAAGAATGGCTGAGAGAGGAATCTCTGTACCTTTCTTGCTCTTGATACGACCATCTTATCTTCTTCTGAAAGTTCGTCCATACCAAGGATTGCGATAATATCCTGAAGTTCTTTGTACTTCTGTAAGATTTCCTGAACATCTCTGGCAACCTTATAATGTTCTTCACCAACGATTCTTGGATCAAGAATTCTTGATGTAGACTCAAGTGGATCTACCGCTGGATAAATACCAAGTTCAACTATAGAACGTGAAAGAACTGTAGTTGCATCAAGATGTGCAAATGTTGTTGCTGGCGCTGGGTCAGTTAAATCATCCGCTGGTACATATACAGCCTGAACTGATGTGATAGAACCATTCTTAGTTGATGTAATACGTTCCTGAAGAGCACCCATCTCTGTCTGAAGAGTTGGCTGATAACCAACGGCTGATGGCATACGTCCAAGAAGGGCTGAAACCTCTGAACCTGCCTGTGTAAATCTATAAATGTTATCGATGAAAAGAAGTACATCCTTTCCACCCTTATCTCTGAAATACTCAGCCATAGTAAGTCCTGTAAGACCAACTCTCATTCTAGCTCCAGGTGGCTCATTCATCTGTCCGAATACCATTGTTGTCTTCTCGATAACTCCTGAATCCATCATTTCGTGGTAAAGGTCATTACCTTCACGAGTACGCTCACCAACACCTGTGAATACTGAATATCCACCGTGCTCTGTAGCAATATTTCTGATAAGCTCCTGAATAAGAACTGTCTTACCAACTCCGGCACCACCGAAAAGACCGATCTTACCACCCTTCTGGTAAGGACAAAGTAAATCTACAACCTTAATACCAGTCTCTAACATTTCTGTATTAGTAGCCTGCTCAGCAAATGTAGGTGCCTTTCTGTGAATAGGCATATGCTCTACTTCTGGAGCTGGCTTATTATCGATAGGATCTCCTAATACATTAAAGATTCTACCAAGTGTCTGCTCACCAACAGGTACTGAAATAGGTGCTCCTGTGGCTTCTGCTTCCATACCTCTAACAAGACCATCAGTAGGTCCAAGGGCTATACATCTTACTGTATCATCCCCAAGATGCTGAGCAACCTCTACAACGAGCTTGCCGCCGTCTTTGGTCTTTATATTGATGGCTGAATTGATTTCTGGCAGATTACCTTCTGCAAATTTAATATCTATTACAGCACTGATAATCTGAGTAATCTTACCGATATTCTTCTCTGCCATTGTTACCTCCATCTATTGTTAATTAATTGTACACGGGCTGAATACACAGACCCGCCAAGAGTTATAACAAACTCTAATTAGCCGATAGCATTTGCACCAGCAATAATCTCTGTAAGTTCCTGTGTAATAGAAGCCTGACGGGCTCTGTTATACTTAAGTGATAAATCAGAAATCATCTCATCGGCATTGCTTGTCGCATTATCCATAGCCTGCATACGTGCACCATTCTCACTGGCAACAGCTTCAATAAGTGCACCATATATAAGACTGCACACATACTTAGGTATGATAAGATTCAAAGCTTCATCTTCGGCTGGTTCATAATTCATAGGTGTTGTATCTTCCTTATCAGCACTCACGCTCTCAGTATCAACTGATACTGGAAGAAGCTTAATAAGCTTAGGCTCGTGAACAACTGTATTCTTAAATGATGTATAAGCAAGGTATATTTCACCTATCTGTCCATCCGCAAATCTTTCAAGAAGCTTATCACATATATCTCTTGCATCCGTATAAAGTGGTTCGTTAATAACATCTGAACAATCATCTGTTATATTGTAACCTCTTCTTGCAAGATAATCTCTTCCCTTAGTTCCTATTGCAATTATATCAATATCTTCCTTAGGAATTCCGCTCTCTGTAATAAGCTTGGTTATATTAGTATTGTAACCACCAGCAAGTCCACGATTGGCCGTTATTGTTATAACAGCTTTTCTTTCAGACTCACCAGCCTGAAGATACTTATGATTGATGTTACCTGATCTGGCAAGCATATTGCATATCGTTTCGTACATCAGATCTGAATAAGGCTTTGTGCTCTCTGCCTTTCCCTTTGCTTTTTGAAGTTTAACAGTGGAAACAAGCTTCATAGCCTTGGTAATCTGACCTGTACTCTGAATACTATCTCTACGCCTTTTTATATCTCTCATTGAGGCCATAGAATTTACCTCCATTCCAAGCATTAATTGCTGTTAATCGTTGATCAATCAGCAGTTAAATGTCTTCTTAAACTCTTCAATAGCACTTACAAGTAACTTCTCTGTATCTTCTGAAAGTTCCTTAGTCTCCTTAATAGATTCTGGGATCTGTGGATACTTAGTATCTATAAAATCGAATAAGCCCTGTTCAAAATCAAGAATCTTATCAACTGGAATATCTATAACGAACTTCTTAGTAACAGCATATATTATAATAACCTGATATTCTACAGGCATTGGCTTATACTGTGGCTGCTTTAACATCTCTCTGATACGTTCGCCCTGTGCAAGCTTCTCCTTAGTATCAGCATCGAGTTCTGAACCAAACTGTGAGAATGAAGCAAGCTCTCTGTACTGGGCAAGCTCTGTACGGATAGGTGCTGCAATCTTCTTAATAGCCTTAATCTGAGCAGAACCACCAACTCGTGATACTGAAAGACCGGCATTAATAGCTGGTCTAAAACCAGAGTTGAACATCTCTGTCTCAAGATATATCTGTCCATCTGTGATAGATATAACGTTAGTTGGAATATATGCAGATACATCACCGGCCTGTGTTTCAATAATTGGAAGGGCTGTAAGTGATCCTCCGCCGTATTCATCTGACATTCTTGCAGCTCTCTCAAGAAGTCTTGAGTGAAGATAGAATACATCACCTGGATAAGCTTCACGTCCTGGAGCTCTCTTTAAAAGAAGTGAAAGTGTTCTATATGCTGCTGCGTGCTTACTAAGGTCATCATATACAACAAGTACATCTTCGCCATTCTCCATCCACTCTTCACCGATAGCACATCCTGAATAAGGAGCGATATACTGAAGTGGAGCAAGTTCGCTGGCTGTTGATGCAACTACTGTTGTATAGCTCATTGCACCATATTCTTCAAGTGTCTTAACGATACTTGCAACTGTTGATGCCTTCTGTCCAATAGCAACATAGATACAATGAACTCCCTGACCCTTCTGGTTGATAATTGTATCGATTGCTATAGCTGTCTTACCTGTCTGACGGTCACCAATAATGAGCTCTCGTTGTCCTCTTCCGATTGGAACCATAGCATCAATAGCCTTAATACCTGTCTGAAGTGGAACACTTACTGACTTTCTTGTGATTACGCCTGAGGCAACTCTCTCTATCTGTCTTGTCTTATCTGTATTAATAGGACCTTTGCCATCTATTGGCTGTCCAAGTGCATTAACAACTCGTCCTGTTAACGCATCACCTACTGGAACTTCTACAACTCGTCCAGTTGTCTTAACAGTATCACCTTCGCTGATGTTTCTTGAATCACCAAGCAGAACTGCACCTACATTGTCTTCCTCAAGGTTAAGTACCATACCGTATACTTCTCCTGGGAATTCAAGAAGTTCTCCCTGCATAGCTTTCTCAAGTCCATGAATTCTTGCGATACCATCTGCTACCTGAATTACTGTACCTACTTCTGATACTTCAAGTTCGGCTGAATATCTTTTTATCTGTTCTTTTATAACTGAACTGATTTCTTCCGGTCTTAAATTCATTAGCCTTATGCACCTACTTTCTATTAGCTTAAAGCTTACGCTAACTGGATATTCTTTAAATTCCTGGTAAGCTCATCAATTTTATGTTTTATACTGCTGTCTACGACTCTGTCACCGATTCTTATAACCATACCTGCTATAAGTGATTCATCGATGTCATAATTCATCTTGAAATCCACATAATCAGTTGTTGAAAGCAATCTGCTTACAATCGACAGCTTCTGATTATCCGTGAGAGGTCTGGCTGTAGTTACATAAGCAACACCAATCTTCTTATACTCATAAATTCTCTTTATGAAATATTCAAGTGTACTTACTATCTTAGTCTGTCTGTCCTTAGATACCATTATCACAAGAAGTCCTGTAATATCCTCAGATACAAACTTCTTAAAGATATTCTCAATAAGCTGTTCCTTTTCTTTCTTCTCAACCTTTGGAGATTTAAGAACATTTACCAAATCTTCATTATCTTTAAAAATATCAATTACAGCCTGAGCTTCTTCACATAGTTCATCAACCTTAGACTCCTGGACAGCAAGTTCAAATAATGCCTCACCATAAGTTGTTTCTACTAATTTCGCCATGTGTTCTCACCCATTTCATTTAAAGTCTGTTCAATAATTGCATTGCTTTCACTCTCATCGATAGATTTAGCAATAAGCTTTGAAGCTATCATAGCTGACACTGCAACTATCTGCTGTTTAACATCATCTGCTGCCTTCTGCTTCTCAAGTTCTGCTTCTTTATTAGCTCTCTCGATAATTCTTGCAGCTTCTTCCTTGGCTTCATCTATAATCTTCTGCTCATTATGAACTGCTGTCTTTCTGGCATCACTTAATATAAGCTCTGCCTCCTTATTAGCAGCCTTAAGCTTCTCTTCATACTCTGCCTTCATAGCAAGTGCTTCTTCTCTGCTCTGGTTAGCAGTTTCTCTGTCACTTGTTATCTTGTCCTGTCTTTTCTTTAACATATTACGTACAGGATTAAAAAGAATAACTGACAAAAGCAGGAATAATATAAATACGTTGATAGCTGTTATAGCAGCATCAAAAAGCAGCTGATAATCAAGGCCGAATAATCTTCCTGATGTTTCAAGAGCCACAAATGTACTTCCCAAATTCAATTGTTGGCCTCCTTTCCGTTATCTTAATAAATTTGTCGTCAAGACTAAATGTCTTATATTAGCCCTTAAATGGCTGAACGAACATTAAGATAATAGCTACGGCGAAACCATAAAGACCTGTTGTCTCGGCAACGGCCTGTCCAAGTAACATTGTTGATGTAATATCTGACTTAGCACCTGGATTACGTCCAACTGCTGCTGCACCATGACCTGCTGCAATACCCTGTCCAACACCAGGACCAACACCTGCGATCATCGCAATACCTGCACCAATGGCTGACATAGCCTGAATAAATTCCTGTCCACTAATATTCATCTTAAAATCCTCCGTTAAATAAATTATTATGACCAGCTATACTAGTCTGCAATCTTATCGTTAACATATACCATTGTTAACATACAAAATACATACGCCTGAATACAACCTGAGAACAAGTCGAAGTAAGCATGTAATAATGCAGGATATCCTATAGTAAATGGCTTTAATAAGTCATATATAAGTCCCATAAGAACTGTTCCTGACATAACATTACCAAACAGACGCAGTGAGAGTGACAACGGAACTGCAAACTCACCAATCAGGTTAATTGGAAATAAGAACCAGATTGGCTGGAATAAAGCAGCAAAGTGTCCTCCCTTATTCTTCTTTATGCCGTTGAACTGAACAAGTATAAATGTTATAAGACCAAGGCATAACGTCACACCATAATCGGCTGTAGGTGGCCTTAGACCAAAAAGTCCGGATATGTTAGATATAATTATAAATAAGAATAATGTTGAAATATAATTGACAAACTTATTAGCATTCTTACCCATAATTCCATCAACCATAGTTCCAAGCATCTCCACTATAATCTCTATAGCATTCTGGAACATTCCCGGTGTGTCGTCAGGCTTGACCTTATTAATCTTCACCCTGGCAACTATGGCCATAATGATTATGAAGACTGAAACCAGCAGCATAGCAACGTGTGTCGTGTTAATACTAAAAGTATAATCAATGCCTGGAATATGGAATTCCTTCAGGCTTTGAATCATAAAACTCGAATCACACGCTACAAGTGTGTTAACATAAGAGCTTCCCACCTTCTCACCTTCCTTTTTTAGTTATTAATTTATCAGTGAACGGCTGTAAATAAGCCGCTACCTTCATAGAAAACATTCCAATAACCGCACATAGCAGATCTCCAATATTAAGGAAATATAACAGTACGAATAATATAAGCATAACCAAAAGACGGATAAGATAACCAATAATCATAGTTGCTCTTGACTCTGCACCACCATATACTATCTTTCGTATTCCACTGCTCATATGAAATGTTGCAAATACCGAATATATAACTCCTGCCAGAAATCCTATGGCACACCGCATTGTATTCGGAACCAATGCAATTATTATAATCTCACCAAGTATAAGATATATTAAATTAATAATAAGCATACCTGGAATTGAGGGATTAATATCAATAATTCTATCAAGGATACGTCTACTTATGAGTTTCATTATACTTTTCAACTTTCTCTGCAATTTCTTTATCCTGCTTGTGCTTCTTCGCCTGCTCATCCTGTTTTATCGAATTCATAGCAAGCACATAAGCATTTCTTGCACCTGCAGCAATTCCAATAATAAGCAGAGGAATTGTAAAATATGTTCCAAACTTTCCGTCAAGCCATAATCCTATAGCAAGACAGAGAAACGTAGGAACCATTACACATATACTAAGCTGGGATATTAATACTATATTCTTCATAGCATTTCCTCGTTCATATATTCTTCTTATAACCCACTCATTTTAATTATATATTCGATTATAACCTTTAATTGTTAAATTGTCTACAAATTTTCTTGTCCAAATATGTCCAAAAAAAATTGAATTTCACACGTTTACTTGATATAATTTTGATAATTAATATGTGAAATTTTAATTATACAAATTTAATATTTTTAAGGAGAAATGCGTATGACAACTTTATTCCGCAAACGCCTGATACCTGATGAATGTGTAAGTCTTAAGGACGACATTATAATTCATCAGGATGACAGCCACATTATAACAAGCTGGAAAACTTTCCATCCTAAGGCAGAATTCTCTCACGGAATATCATATTACCTTATTAATGATGGTTTCAAGGTAAGTAAATTCTACAAAGAAGATAATTCACTTGCCTATATATACTGTGACATAATTGACACAGCCTATGACGCTGGCACAGATACCTATGTCTTTACCGATCTTCTGGCTGATGTAATTATTGAGAATTCTGGATTTGTCCGTGTTGTAGACCTTGACGAGCTGGCTGATGCAGCAAGTGCTAAGCTTATATCTGATGCTATGCTTGTTAACGCCCTCCACAAGCTTGATAAGCTTCTTAAGACAATATATGACGGAACATTTAACGAATATATTAATACCATTAACGAATATGAAGCAGGCATACACTAACCGTATGTCTGCCTCATATTAATTCTTATAATTCTATAGTTATCTCCCTGTTAGTATGCTCATAGCGGTAATATCTTACGCCTGCCGCATTAAGCATTCTCTTAGAGGCAATAACTGAGGCTGTATCTTTATATTTATCGCTGTCATACACAACAGTCTTTATTCCTGCCTGAATAATAGCCTTGGCACATTCATTGCAAGGGAACAATGTGACATACATCTTTGCCCCATCAAGCGTACCTCCACGATAATTAAGTATGGCATTAAGTTCACTGTGAGTTGTGTAGAAATATTTATTATCCAGAGGGTCACCTTCCCTGCACCATGGAAACTCATCATCTGAACAGCCCCTTGGAAGTCCATTATAACCCATAGAAAGTATTTTATTGTCACTGCTTACAATACACGCTCCCACCTGTGTATTAGGGTCTTTGGAACGAAGTGCTGAAAGCTTTGCAACACCCATAAAATACTCATCCCACGATATATAATCCTTTCTTTTATCGCTCATATATATTACTCCTCAAGCATTGATATTCTTCTTATATGTCTTTCATCATTGCTAAAGCCTGCCTCTAAAAATGTATCTGCAATTCTGAATGCAAGCTCTGGTCCTATAACTCTTGCACCCATACAGAGTACATTTGCATTATTATGCTCTCTTGTTGCCTGTGCACTAAAACAATCACTGCATAATGCAGCTCTTATTCCCTTAACTTTGTTAGCAGCCATACTCATTCCAATTCCTGTTCCACATAAAAGAATACCAAGCTCACACTCACCACTTGTTATAAGGTCTGTAACCTTGTGTGCGTATACAGGATAATCGCACGACTCTGTAGTATAAGTTCCTACATCATTACACTCATAACCTTTCTTCTTAAGGTGTTCTATTAACTGGTTCTTAAGGTCTATTGCTCCGTGATCACATCCAATTGCTATCATAATTATAATCTCCTTGTGTATTTTATTAACTTCTATATAACTTTAATCAGCTTCATTCTTAGGTGCTGATATTACCTTCACTACTTTTTCAACATAGCTGTAGAGCTGTTCAAAACATTTGTTATACTCTTCCACACCCTTGCCATATGGGTCTGGTACTTCAACATCACCCTCACCCGCAAGCTCACTTAACGTAAATACATTAATTGCCTTGTCAAAGGTATCATATATTTTCTGTTTCATTGACGAATTCATCGTAAGAACAAGCGTATCTATGCCAAAATCATCATTAACAACCTGAACCGATACATTACTTGGCATAATCATATCGTGTCTTGCCGCCACAGCTACAGCCTTGGGATTGTATGGCTCTGGAAATAACACAACCATCCCCCTTGATTCAACTCTTATATCCGGCATAAGCTTGGTCATTATAGTAGCCGCCATAGGGCTTCTGCAGGTATTACCCATACATATAAATATAACTTTATTAAATCTGTTCATAATTTGACACCACCCAGTTAATGAATAATTAAGCTGGCATATGATTAACCATTGATCTTTAAACATTAATTATAGTATGTCCAGCCGCTTTTATCAATCGGTTCATAACTGCACGTCCAACATTATCTGTCTCGAAGCTCTCTGAAAATACATAGTCTACATTTTCATTATCAAACTCTCTTAATACTGCATACAGATGTCTTGCCGCACTCAGCTCATCATCTTTATGTCCCATCGAAACAATTATTCCCTTGTTATAATTGTGCTTTCCTTCTTCTGTTGTCATTACAGCGACTTTGTATCCCTGACTTATAAGTCTGTTCACATTATCGTTAATATATTCAACAACCTTAGCCTCATCACCCTCAACAATCTTAAGATCTGCATCAGGTGCATAATGCTTATATTTCATACCCGGTGCTTTAGGAACTACTCCAGACTTAACACCTTCAGTTATCGCAGGGTCAATTCTTACCACGCCTATAACCTCTTCAAACATCTCCTTAGTTATATATCCGGGTCTTAATATTGTGGGAACCTCTTCACTAAGATCAATAATTGTAGACTCAACACCTATGTCAACAGTATCATCTTCAATTATCATATCTATCTTTCCGGACAAATCCTTTATTACATGGCTTGCCCTTGTAGGGCTTGGCTTTCCTGATGTGTTAGCACTTGGAGCTGCTATATACACACCTGATGTTCTGATAAGCTCTGCTGCAACCTTATGGCTTGGCATTCTTATCGCAACTGTTCCAAGACCACCTGTAATTGAATCTGGAACTATATCCGATTTCTTCAATATCATAGTTAATGGTCCGGGCCAGAATTTATCGGCAAGCTTTAATGCCTTGTCTGGTACTTCACAGGACAGCTTATATAAAGCCTCTATATCTGCAATATGAACTATAAGCGGATTGTCTGAAGGACGGCCTTTGGCAGCATATATCTTTGCTGATGCTTCCTCGTCAAGTGCATCTGCACCAAGTCCATATACAGTTTCTGTAGGAAATGCTACAAGCCCTCCCTCTCTTAAAATCTTTCCAGCCTGTTCATATATTTTCTTATCCGTAAGACTGTCATTAGTTATTTTCGCAACAATTGTATCCATTGTTACACACCTCTTTTTCTTAAAATGTTCTTAAATGAACTATATTCTGATGTAAATGGCAGATTTCAATTCTGGAACTTACGTCATAATCTTTAATTCTGTCCTAGATATTCAATTATTCCACAGTATATGCTGTACGCAGTCTTCTGCTGGTATTCATCATTGTTAAGCTTATACGCTTCTTCCCTGTTAGACAGAAATCCACACTCGACAATAACCGTTGGCACCTGCGTATTACGCAGCATATAGTAAGCAGAATCGGGTTTTTCAACTCTTTTATTAGTATTATCAAGCTCTTTAATCATATTCTTCTGAATAATTCCAGCAAGCTTCTTTCCCTCCTCAGACTGCTTGTAATAAAATACCTGTGCACCCTTAGAGGCTTCTCCTACATAACTGTTCTGGTGTATGCTTACTGCAATATCTGCTTTGCTTCCATTAATAATACTACATCGTTTCTTCATATCAGCTGCTTTCTTATTACTGTCACTTTCCTGATACAATCCGTTATCGTCTGCCCTAGTCATTATAACAGTAATTCCCGACTGTTCAAGTAATATTTTCAATTTTGAAGCAATTGCCAGATTGACATCTTTTTCAAGTATGCCATCAGCACTTATCTTTCCAGGGTCAATACCACCGTGTCCGCTGTCTATGGCAACTGTCTTTGCCTCATAATCAATATTTTCCTGTGCCCCGCCGGAGTATTCACCGCTTATATATCCTTTGTCTGAATTTTCAGAACCTGTGCCACATTGCTCTAATGCTAAAGCTGCGGCTATAACAACAATAATCTCAACTGCTACCAGTACTATTTTTAATTCAGGATGCATAACTATCACACAACTACACATTTATTAAAATGTATGCACCTTGTGCCACCGCAATTCCTTTAATCTATTTAATACTATTCATTAATTGTAAGTACTTAAAGCATTTCCGACATACTAATATTTATAATTAATCATTAATATACTGGTTAATTACATTCCACACAGAAACTTTCTCTAGTCCTAGCTTCCATACCGCAATTCCTGCCGTATTGTTATCAACTACAACCTTAAGTTTCTCCTCGATTGATTTGTCTTCCTCAAACCATATCTTCCTGGTTACTCCATTTTTATCATATGAGCATACATACTGTCCTGCATCATCATTCCATATGGCTGTCTGTCCGTCTTTGTTAAGCTCATCAATAGCCGCCTGCATACCAACTGCACTGCTTGTTGTCGAAGTCTGTGATACGCTCCATATTCTTGTAAAGAAAGGTATACCCACAACAACCTTATCAGCCGGTACTAATGCTGTCATATCTTCAACTGCTTCCTTAACAAATGGAAGTGAAGCAACTGAACCGGCCTCAGAACCTGCATAATGCTCATCATATGCCATAACAATTGCATAATCCACATAATCTGACTGCTCCTTAAGATTATAACAGCTGTTATATGCCTCCGGCTTGTAATTATCTGTTGACAATATAATATTATTCTTATGGCACTCAACCGACAACTCTCTTACAAATTGCAGGAAATCCTTAGCATAATCACTCTTAACATTTTCCAAATCAAGATTAATTCCGTCATATCCATATGCCCTCGCATCTTTAATAAGCGTATCAATCATTGTCTTTCTTGCTGTCCTGCTTGAATATAACGCCTTAAAATCTACTGACTTATTAAAATCGTCCACTAAAGGCCACACCTGTAACCCTCTGTTGTGCATAGCATTAACCCACGAAGCCGATGAGTAATTACTCATACTGCCATTTTCTGATGCAATGCTGTACCAGGTTGGAGCGATAACATTTATATTAGACAGACCTGTAAGCTGTGTATAGTTATCATTGCCAGCCGTACCAGCAACCTGAAACCAGCCAAGCTTAACCTTCTGGCTTATTGACAGCCCTGCATACTCTGACTCATATGTATTATCCGGAACTTCTGTATACACTTCACTTACATCACTGCTCTTTACATAACCCGTGTACCCAGTAGCACTTATTACCTTTATCCAGTCGTCAAAGCTTTCTACATAATATACGCTGTCACCTTTATTAATCTGCTCTAAAATGTCACTTTTAACGCCGCCTCTGTATCGTATATACATATCATTCTTAGCTGTAACCCTGCTGACCTCTCCGTTAATCATATTAACAGACAATCTTGAAGGCTTGCTTCCATATGCATATGTGCAGTTCGTATAATCTGCCACATACTGAAATGCTATATACATTGTGCCATCTATCTCACACGCTATCTTATATTCACTATCATATGTATTACCATCGCTGTCCTTATACCCTGTGCTGTCAGGCTCGTATATATATGTCCTGCTGTCATCTGTATACAAAACAGCGTTACTTTCTTTGTCATAATAGAATCTTACATTTATATAATCAGACACAAAATCCACCGGTAGATACAACACATCATCTCTCATAACTCCGATATCACTGTAACTTTTATTATCAATTATAACGAATGTCTTATCGGTATTACTATCAACCTCAAAATATTTATAACCGTCCATCCATTCCTTAGATGGAGCGTATCTTTTTACTAAAAATGTACCTGCTGCCAGTGCGGCAAGAACAACCACTGCCACAACTGCTATCAGTCCGGTTCTATATCTGTGTTTCCTTCTGCTTCTCATTCTTATCTCCATTCCTGTCTATACTGTTATTTATTACGCTCACGCTCTGACACTAAATAATTGACTTTATTGTATTTCTTCATTAAGTATACGAAGTGCCCGATCTGACATTAAATATATGCCTTTATTGCATTAACAATAATATTTATTATTCTGACTATATACAGTATCTTTGCAGAAGTATTGTATCATTTAATACTGGCAGGGTCAAAATGTATTTAACCCCGCCTTGTATATTGTATGGCGAAGGGACGCCTTTAACTTATATTAATGTATTTTTCTGTTATATTTATTAACATATTTTTCATTAATACATTTTTCTGAATATATCTTTAATTAATCTATTATAAATAATATTGATATACTCATTTTATTAAATTGTCCGTGATATTATTTTTGTGATATTATCTTATTTCCCCATTATAACCTTTATAAGAAGGTACTAACAGTTTCATAAACCAGTGAAGATTTTCTCCACTTATCATAAAAGGATTGCGCTCTATCGGTGTTAATTCCACCTTCACTCCATAATCCTGCAATAACTGCTCATTCTCTTTTGTGCCATTGGTCAATGTATACATAGTTAATCCCTTTATATGAAGAAATCTGCCCATTCTCTCAATCTTTTTAATACACTCCTTGAATTTCCACGGAAGCATTGACCCTATAAGCATTTTCTTGTCACACCCTGCCAGTGTAGCAGTCATTCTTGCAAATGTATCCTTGGCATCACCAAAATCTATATCTATTATTACTATATCATAATTATCTTTTAATATATTAAAACTATTGTCATTCAGAACCCCGTAAAAGTCTATCCCATTAATACTGTAGGCATGTCTTGATACCATCTTCTTACAACGTACTGTTCTTCCTGCACACATCTGCTCTTTCATAAGCACATATGTCTTAATGTCACCTGCAACAGCCGTCTTTCTCTTTAATACACTTGTAAAAAACACTGCCAGCATAATAGTCACATAAGTTGCACCTGCACTGTCACAAAGCCCTGCTACTCCTATAGTCCTTACATTATCAGATATTCTCACATTTTCATACTGATTTAGTAATTCCCTGCATTTTCTTTTCTGCTTCAATCCCTTTATCTGTTTTAATTCTTTTATTTGTCTTAATCTTTTGCATGATAACCCATATTTTTTCATATAATATTTTATATAACTCCTTTTTTTGTCCTGCATCTATGTTCTCCCATAAAGCAGTAAGATTATCCTGCATAAAATCCTTCATAATTAAAGTCCACGCAGCGTTATTCTCGTACCACTCATATATACACGGCACTCTATAACAGCTTTTCTTATCTGCTATAGTATTAGAATACCCATAAAACTGCACTTCATTAACAAGATTTACAAATATTATGCTGTTATGGCATATTTTATCAGTTTCATCTATGAGGCTGCTCTCACTTCTGACATCATATTTTCCGCCAACAACACATATATTTATTATTTTTGAATTATTATCATTCATTATTGCCTCATAGCCATAACTATCTATCATTACTCTTTCGTTACAACTATCCATATGAATATTTTTTAATTCATTATCACAATCCTGAAATAATGAATTAACTCCACTGTCAATAATTACAATGTCAAAATTATCCTGTATATCATAATTAACACCCTGCGTTTCATCTCTGCCATATGACGGCATCAGCCATATTCCCCTGCAGATAAGAAGGCCTTCTGATGTAGAACATATACTATTATCTGCCAATGCCGTCTGTAATATATCCGTTCTTCCCGAACCTTCTATTACCAGACATTTCAAGCCATAATCACCGAGGCAGTGTGCCATACTAAGCACAGTATGGGTAACTCCAATTCCTCTCCTGCTACCTGATACTTTAATTATATAAGAGTAATTCTTAATTCCATAAATGCTGTTTATTTTGTAATTTTCTAATACACTGCCTGACACATTTTCACTGCCTGACACATATGTATTATTTAATGCTATACTGCTGGTTTTATTTATTGCATTTTTATTGATAAATTTTATTTTCTGGAAAAATGTAATATCAGACCTTGCAGTTTGTTCCAGTTCCCACCTTAACGCTTTAACATTTTTATAACGTCTGTATTGATTATGACGGGTACATTTATTAATTACCGGGTATAATTTATTATGGACTGTGCTATTGCTGTCAGCCATAAACTTAAGAACCATTCCAACACTGTAAATATCAGTCTGATAAGTAAGCTCCTTTCCGCCGTACTGCTCAGGTGCAGCATAACCTGGACTTATCATACCAGCCTGCGTTAATCCAGCTTTGTGAATCGAACTCCCAAAATCTATAAGTTTAACATTATTATGCTCATCAATTATGATATTATCAGGTTTAATATCAAGATGAATTATTTCATTATCGCAGTTATGCAGATACTCCAATATGTCACATAATTTAACTGCTATATCACAAATCTCACTTGTCTTTATATTGTCTGTATCATTAATATATGACCTTAAAGATTTACCAGATATATATTCTTCAATAATGCAGATACTTATATCATCTTCTTCAATATCGTAAATTACTGGAATGTGGGAATGTTTAAGATTCTTAATTAGACGGGCTTCTCTTAAGATAGTGTCACTATCCATATCAGCCTTTCTGATAACCTTGGCAACTCGCAATGTATCAAGTGCGGTATGCCTTACTAAATATACATTAGAATGATTGGTCTTGGCCAATTGCTTTATTATCTCATACTTATCGCTAAATTCCTGTTATTCACCTCCGTTGACTTATAGAATTAAATTACTCTGATTAGTTTATATCATACTTTTAATATATTATCAATACAATTTTACAACTTCTTGTCGAAATTTTTAAAATTTAGAGATTTTTTATTTTATGAAACATCCAGACTCCTTTACATATCTATGAAAAATGAGTATTATATTTTCATAGATATAATTAACTATGCACTTCGCAAGAAAGGAGATTGTTATGAAGATTGAAAGAGTTAATGAGAATCAGATACGTTGTACACTCAATCAGGCTGATCTTGCTTCTAGACAATTAAAGATAAGCGAACTTGCGTATGGCAGTGAAAAAGCAAAAGAACTTTTCAGGGATATGATGCAGCAGGCTTCCTATGAGGTTGGTTTTGAGGCTGACGATATTCCGCTTATGATTGAAGCAATTCCTATTTCATCTGATTGTATTGTTCTTATTATAACAAAGGTCGAGAACCCTGAAGAATTAGATACACGCTTCTCTAAGTTCTCCCCTTTAGATGATGGTGAGTATGATTATGACGATGATTATTCAGATATAGAAACTATTGATGATAATTCCTATAATGATACTTCTGTTCCACCTACCGCAGGTGATGAGCTTGATGCGGATACCAAGACCACATCAGAGGGTGGGATTATCGGTGATGACCTTATGAATTTATTCAGCAAGGTAAGAGATTACCTCAACAATTCCAAAGAGAATACAGTCAGCACTGGAAGCAGGCATACTGCTCCTGACACCACTGCTATCCCTGAGGAATTTGCCAACAGCGACAGAAGCAGTTCTGATAATAATACTGAACACAAAGCTCCTGCTGCACCTGTTCCTAAGACAAGAATATATTCTTTTGAATCTATGGACGATTTTATTGATGCTTCCAAGGTCATTAATCATATTTATAATGATCCAAGCTATCTTTACAAGAAGTCAGGCAGTGACAGATATTACCTTATTATGCAGAGATGCTGCTGCTCATCTGTAGATTTTAATAAGGTATGTAACATCTTATCAGAATATGCCCTTAAAGAAACTTCAAACGAAGCTTTATTTGCTTTCTTTAAAGAGCACGGTGACTGCATTATAGCCAAGCACGCGATAAATGTTGCAGCTAACCTCTAATACAGCCGCTGGTGGAGTTAACATTACCATATGCACATTTTTGATTATCTGCATACAGCTTTATAATCCGGATAATTATACCAATATATACCAAAATAAAAAATACCCCATTGTAGTAACACCAGTCTCCAGTTATAAACTGATTGCAGATGTTACTACAATGGGATATCTTTTTAATATTAAGCAGCCTTTAGCTTTTTTAATATTAGCCTAATGACTGAAGGTAGCTCTGGATTTCTTCTACGAGCATATCGCTGTCAATACCGTGTACCATAGCAGCTTCTTCTAATGTCTCTCCTGCTGATGAAGGACATCCAACACAGTGCATACCTGCACCCATAAGAATTGGAATTACTCCTGCATCAATCTGTATAACTTCACCAATTGTTGTGTCCTTGGTAACTCTTGCCATACCTGTTTCCTCCATATATATTAATTCCTGTTATAATCAGGTTGTGTGGTCTATATTTCCGACACATACAACTACTATAATATTACCCAATAAAAATGTCAAGAATACCTGATTTGTGTTAATTTTTTTGTCTTGTATTTTTTCTTACTCTATCGTATAATATGGATACAATAAATCCAAGGAGGAATATTATTATGGCATATGTAATTAGTGATGATTGTATCAGTTGTGGTGCTTGTGCTGCTGGATGTCCAGTTGAAGCTATCAGCGAAGGTGCTGCTCATTATGAAATCAACGCAGATGTATGTGTAGATTGCGGTGCTTGTGCTGGTGTATGTCCAGTTGGTGCTCCAAACCCACAGTAGTTTGAAGATACATAACTAACAACAGCAGGTGTGAATTATCACACCTGCTGTTTTATTTTAACCATTAACTTTTAATCATTAATTCCTAAACAGTTATATTAACCGCATTTTTCCTAATTGATACACTTTATCATTATCAATTCTATGACCCCATATTCTTTGCAAGGTCTGCAAATCTTGTCTGTTCTGGTATCCAAGCCATCTTAACAGTTCCTATAGGACCATTTCTTTGCTTAGCTATGATAATCTCTGCAATACCTTTAAGTTCTGTGTCCTTATTATAATAATCATCTCTATAAAGAAACATAACTACATCGGCATCCTGCTCTATCGCACCTGACTCTCGCAGGTCCGATAACATAGGTCTGTGGTCTGGTCTTTGTTCTACCGCTCTTGAAAGCTGTGACAGTGTAACTACAGGTACATCAAGCTCTCTGGCAAGTGCCTTTAATGAACGGGATATATCTGATATTTCCTGCTGTCTTGACTCCGTCCTTCCATTACCACTCATCAACTGGAGGTAATCGATTATTATTAAGCCAAGATTATTTTCCATTTTGTACTTTCTGCACTTAGACCTTAACTCCGATATCGTGATACCCGGTGTATCATCAATAATAAGCTTGGACTTTGCTATTCCATCTGCACCTTCAATAAGCTTTCCCCAGTCATTAGAGTCCAGGCGGCCTTTTCTAAGCTTGTCGGCATCTACTGATGACTCAAGCGAAAGCATACGGTTTACAAGCTGTACATTTGACATTTCCAGACTGAATACGGCTGTTGTTATGCCCTGTTTAATAGCAACATTTTCCGCCACATTAAGGACAAACGCAGTCTTACCCATAGATGGTCTTGCGGCAACAAGCACAAAATCTGATGGCTGTAATCCGGATAAATAGCTGTCCAGATCCTTAAAGCCTGTAGGAACACCAGTTACGACACCTCTGTTCTTAGCCGCTGTCGATATTTTATCAAGTGCTTCAAGAACAACCTTATCAATAGGAGTATAATCACTTGCACCTTTATTTCTTACAAGCTCGAATATACGCTTCTCTGTCTCTGCAAGTATATCCTCTGTGCTGTCTTTACCTGCATAACAGTCATTAGCTATCTTTTCATTAACTTTTATAATATTTCTTAAAATGGACTTGTCTTTAACTATCGTTGCATACTGTCTTATATTAGCAGAGGTTGGCACTGATGAAAGCAATTCCCTTACAAATTCAAGACTATACACCTCTGGAGGCACATCTTTTTCTTTAAGCTTCTCCTGTAAAGTAACAACATCTACAGGCTTGCCTTCATTATTCATCTCCACCATAGCCTGAAACATAATCCCGTACTGCTTATAATAGAAATCATCCTGCATAAGCATTTCGCCCGCAGTAATAATAGCCTGCCTGTCCCATATCATAGAACCTATTACCGATTGCTCAGCTTCAAGACTATTAGGCATAGTTCTGGTAATATTTAATTCTTCCATAGTTCCTCACTTATACAAATGTATTATTTCTCCACTACTTTAACAGTCAATTTAGCTGTTACATCTTTATGAAGCTTAAGTGCAATTATATGTGTACCTAAAGTCTTAATAGGCTCATCAAGCTTCATCTTCTTCTTATCAACTTCAAGTCCAAGCTGTTCCTTAACAGCTGCGGCTACTTCCTTAGTTGATATTGTTCCAAATGTTCTTCCACCCTCACCTGTCTTCATATATACTGTAACGGATTTATCTTCGATAGTTGCAGCAAGCTCTTTAGCCATCGCAAGCTCTTCTGCTGCCTCTTTTTCTTCTCTCTTCTTCTGAAGCTTAAGGTCATTAAGATTTTTAGGTGTAGCTTCTATACCAAGCTTCTTAGGTATAACATAATTTCTGGCATATCCATCATTTATCTTAACAATCTGTCCCTTTTTACCTAATGTTCTTACATCTTCTAATAAAATAACTTCCATAATTAACCTCTTTTCTGCACTTTATCTGTGCTTAAGCTTATACTATATCTCGCCCTCAGCAAGCATATTGTCGAGAGTAAGTTTAATTGTATTAACTGCCTGCTGTATTGTACAATTCGTAAGCTGAGCACCGGCAATACTCATATGTCCGCCACCGCCAAGCTTTTCCATAACGAGCTGTACATTTACCTCGTCTATGGATCTTGCACTTATATATAATTTATCTTCATATTGTGTAATAACAAATGAAGCCTTTATTCCTGATATATCAAGAAGCTGGTTCGCAGCCTTTGCACCACCTATAGTCGGGCTTTCAAGACCTTCTCCGTCAAATACAGTAATAGCAAATGCAGACTTGTATACCTCTGATTTGCTTACTGCCGAAGCTATCGCCTTATATTCATTCATATCATTCCTAAGCATTTTCCTTACTCTTGTAACATCTGCACCGTGTCGTCTTAAAAATGCCGCAGCCTCAAATGTACGAGGACCTGACTTGCTGTTAAATCCATCTGTATCTATTGATATTCCCGCATATAGTGCATCTGCCTCAAATGCTTTAAGCTTAATTCCATCATCAACATACTGTATCATCTCTGTGACCATTTCACAGGCTGATGAAGCATATGGGTCTACATAAGAAAGCACCGCACCAGTAATTGTATCGCTTGAACGTCTGTGGTGGTCAAATACAATTATAGTCTTACATTTATCAAGAAGCTGCGGACACTCTGTTCTCTGTGGTCTGTTCACATCTACAACTATAACTACCGTTGATGCTGTAAGATAATTCTCTGCTTCCTCTTTCTTAATAAACATATCATCTGGATATTCTTCTTTATCTATAAAACGGTTCATAAATGGTCTGACACTGCTTGAAATCTCGCCAAATACAATATGAGCTTCCTTGCCGAACTTCTTGGCAATAATATATATACCAAGTGCAGAACCAAATGAATCTATATCTGGCAGATTATGTCCCATAATAAGCACATTGTCATTAGCCTCTAATATCTGTCTTAAAGCGTGGGCTTTTACACGTACCTTTACTCGTGTATTCTTCTCCATCTGCTGACTCTTTCCACCATAATAGTATATCTTCTCACCATCTTTGATAACTGCCTGGTCACCGCCACGTCCAAGTGCCAGATCCATAGCCGCCTTGGCAATATCATAATTTCTAGCATAATCAGCCGCACCAGTTCCTATGGCAATACTTAATGTAAGTGTCTTTTCATTACCGACTTTTACGCTCTTTATATCTTCCACAAGACTGAATTTATCTGCGAGAAGCTTCTCAAGGAACTTATATCTGAATACAACAAGATATTTATCTTTCTCCAGTTTTCTTATAATAGCCGCACCAGCTGAGAAATATTTATTAACTCTCTTATCTACAAGTCCGACAAATAAAGAACGACGCACATCATCTACACTTTCAAGTGCATCTTCATAATTATCTATATATACAAGCCCGACTACAAACCTTTCATCTCTTATCTTCTGTATGTACTGGTTAATATCCGTTTCATCAAACATATACATAGCTACAAGCGAAGAATTATAATCTTTGGCAAGAATATTAACACCTTGTGTGATTATATCAGCACTTATTCTCTTCATTTCAACACGGTAGTCCCTGTCATTAAATGCGACCCTGATTTCTTTGAAATCCTCAAAATTCCTGAATACATTGGCTGATAACTCAGGTATGATTGTAGAAATATTTTTATTAAGATCATTCTTTCTGTTAATACTTGCCTGCATAGAAGCATTCATCCATAAAATATTACCTTTATTATCCAAAAGGCAATAAGGTATGCTTAACTCATACAGCAGCTGTCTTTGTACCTGAGAATAATTGGAAGAAAATTCCACTATCTCCTTTATTATTCTTGGACGAAAATAGCATATCATCATCGCACAGACAAAGGCATATATAACTATAAATACTGCAACAATTGACGCTGCCACACTACTCACAAAACATAATAATATATCAAGTAATACAAGTAATATACCAAGACCTACAGGCCATAAAAATATAGAATTAAGCCTGCCAGATGGTTTGAATGACTTTGTTTGCTTATTATTCATATTAATTCCTCAATTCCTGCTTGCTTATATACAGCACACTACTATGCCCAAACGCATATGCAAATTATAACACAACTTCATCTGTCTTAAAAGCTATATTAAATAATTATATATCCTAAAGCTCAATTACACAATTATCCTTATCTTCATTAAAATACATATTCTAAGCCTTATCTCCAGGCAAAGTTAATAACCAAAATATATTTAAACATATCTGTATAATAAAATTAAAAAAGCTTTCACAAACATATACGTCTGTGAAAGCTCTTTAAACCGCAGATTATACTAACCTGCAATTATAATTATTCTACTGTGTAAGGTAAAAGTGCTACATGTCTAGCTCTCTTAACTGCAACTGTAAGTGCTCTCTGGTGCTTAGCACAGTTACCAGTAATTCTTCTAGGAAGAATCTTACCTCTTTCAGATACATACTTCTTTAATAAAGCAACATCCTTATAATCTAATGCCTTGTTTGCATCAGCACAAAATGCACATACTTTCTTTCTTCTGCGCATTGGTCTTCTTCTCATCTGACCCTCTGGTCTTTCAGCCTTCTTATCTGGCATATCAAGTTACCTCCTATCTTAATTGAAAGGTAAACCCTCGTCTTCAACGCCATCAGGAATATTCATAAATCCATCCCCAGCAGCAGCGCTTGGTTCTGGTCTTGATGGTGTATATGCTGCTGTCTCACCTGACGCAGCGGATTTACTTTCAGCAAATTCCTGTTCTTCAACAACAACATCAGTAGTGTAGACTCTCTGTCCATCCTTATTAGTATAACTACCTGTCTGGATACGTCCTGTAACAACAATCTTAGTTCCCTGATGAAGATACTTTTCAGCAAATTCTCCAGATCTACCGAAAGCAACACAACTGATAAAATCAGCTGACTGCTCATCATTATTGTTTCTTGCACGTCTTCTGTCTACTGCTAATGTATATCTTGCTACTGCCATAGAGCCATCTGCATTCTGCGAATAGCGTACATCTGGTTCTCTTGTCAGTCTACCCATTAATATAACTTTGTTCATACTTATTCTCCTCTTCTATAAAGAGTTGTAAGCCTAAACGTCAATCAATTATTCTCCATCTTTAACGATTAAGAATCTAATAACGTTCTCCATAATACGAATTCTTGACTCAACTTCTGCTGGTGTAGCTGCATCAGCTTCAAACTTAATGAAGTTGTAGTATCCTTCGCTCATATGCTGGATTTCGTATGCAAGCTTCTTCTTCTCGCAAGTACCTGGATCAGTAATTGTACCGCCAAAACGAGTGATTAATTCCTTAACCTGCTCTACTGTAGCGTTTCTTACTTCATCCTCGACGTTTGCGCTAACAACTAATGCTAATTCATACTTATTCATTCTACGTCGCACCTCCTTCTGGTCTTTAGGTCCCTTTTATTAAAATATAAAAAGAACAAGGATTAATAATATCACGAGGATTGATTATAGCACATAATTATAACTCTTACAAGTCATTATTGACTGATTTTTGTATTTTTTTTGTATTTTTTTCAACAAGCGAACGCTTTAAAATTATCTCATGCATACAGCCACAGCATTTTAACTTAATATCCGCACCCACTTTAATAACTTCCCACTCGTCACTGCCACAAGGGTGTTTCTTCTTCATTTTAATAATATCGCCACATTCTAATTTAATCATAGACCTATTCTCTTATAATAACTCCTAATACATTACACTCCTTATCTTCTAACTGTATAACTCTGTTATTAAGCTCGTCCTCATCGTAAGTTTCCTTTTCAGCTATTATTGCCGCATATCCACAAAATGCAGCAAGTGTTCCATCCTCATCTGAGTCCACCACAATATAATCATATTCTTTAGAATACTTATCTATAAGTGACTTAAATATCATTATCTCATCATCTGTCACAACACCATCTTCATTGATACCTGTAAATATAAGGCTCAAATTCTTGTGATTAGTTACACAGACTATTTCTTCATTCTTCTCAGGTCTTTTAATATAATCAAGCACACCCTTCGCACTCTTGCCAAGCTTATACTTTCCAAGAAATACATCTGTCCTTATATCTCCGTCCACAAAAAGCACTTTATTGCCTTTTTCCATAATATTATAGGCTATTTTAAATGTATCCACCTTACCGCCAAGCACTGCAAATGCTTTGTGATTTCCAAGTCCCTCTATAATATTATCTGTTATTTCTAAAAGACTTTCTGCTTGTGTTTCTGATGTTTTAACTAATTTGTCAACATTTACACTATACATACGACTTCACCCTTTTAACTACTTTCTTATTGTACCTAAAATTCTGAACTTTCTGCTTTCAGAATTAACCTCTTCGCTATCATTTATATCTGTATTATTGTTCAAATCTGTATTATTGCCTGCATTATTAAGCTGAGCCTTGTCAACTTCTGCTCCAACGGCTGAAACCACTGGTTCACTTACAACATTAGCTTCCTTGCTGGCTGCATCAGACTCTTGTGCTGACTGATCTGCCTCATTGACTGGCTCTGCAGCTTTAACTTCCTGTACTGGCTTTTCTACTTCTACAGCACTAGCTAAGGTCTCCGTGCTGACTGGTACTTCTGCACTAGAGGATTGTTCTGCATTGGCTGGTGCTTCTACACTAGCAGACTGTACTGTGCTGACTGGTGCTTCTACACTAGCAGACTGTACTGTGCTGTCCGGTGCTTCTACGCTAGCAGACTGTGCTGTGCTGACTGGTGCTTCTACGCTAGCAGACTGTACTGTACTGGCTGATGCTGGCTTTACGTTCTTGTTGGCATTATCCAGCTGTGTGCCTGCATTATCCTCACTTATAGTAGCTGCCACTTCCGCCTGTGCCTCATAATCGGCTTCGTCCTCTGCTTCTTCTATTGTATCTGTATCTTTTAATATATCTTCGTCCTGAGCAGCCTCGCGAAGAATATCCTCATCCAAATCTTCTTCATCATCAGCTTCATAGACTGGCTTTTCATCCTCTATATTAATAAGGATATCTTCATCTTTATTCTTCTTATTAGAATGTTTCAAAACCTTTTCTTTCTTATCTTTAGATGTTTCAATTAAGTCTGGCTTGTGGTCAATATACTCCACATTACCAAATCTTCTCTCGTATTCAAATTCGTGGTTAAAATCTTCATCCTTTGACTTAAATGCACTTATGCAAAGGCATACAATTATCTCTATAAAAAGACATACTGCACTTGCAATGGCTGTAATTATAATTGTATTTCTGTATAAATCCGGCTTAAATGCTACACCTGTAGATGTACCCTCTGATAATATCTGAATTGACTTAACCGGTATTATAGATGTTGTCTTAACTGCTGTTGTAGCTACCGCATCAACATATTTCTTTGCTGTATTCTGGTCTGGATTGACGCATTTAATCTCTACTATATTACTGTTAGCAGGAGATGAAACTGTTAAATACTGTGCTATATCCTCTGATGTTCCTGCCACTCTCTGTGCCGCAGATATTACCACACTACTCTTGAAAATAATAGTAAAATCTTCCTTCAATCCGCCGTTATTGGCTCTTATTGAAGCTTCATTTTCTTCTCCCGGCACAACATATAACTGTGTTGTCGATTCATACATTGGATATATCATCTTATTCTCATACATATATCCGCCTACTCCACTAAGAATTGCTACTAATATTAATATTAGCACACACCTTGAAAATCTCTTCATATCCTTCTCCTTCTTAAAATATTATCTTAATTTCCACTACTGCTGTGGATAATAGTACCACCTGATAGCTGTAATTACGCCATTGTTATCTATGTCAAATGCTATCTGTGCAAAATCATCATCTACTGATGCAGTACCATTTTTATAGTCAGGCGCAAAATATGTAAATTCTATTATATAATTATCCGCTGTTTCATCACTGTCATAGCCGTTAAAATTAATTAATCCATATGCAATTGCATCTTTGGTATTAACCTTGTCAAGTTCATCTAGTGTAAAGCTTCCATATAAATATTTACCAAGCACTGCTGTACTGTCATCTGATGTATAATAATTATTCTTATAGTCTTGATCCCTGTAATATACGCTTAATATTGAGTCAACCGACATACCGACCTTAAGTCCTCTTGAAAATACATCCTTATCGCTTACTGATGCCGCCGCTGTCAGCTTATATGTACCATTTTCATTCTTTCCAGCCGTTCTTCCGTCATCTGTGAACTTTACAAATATAAGCGTTAAATCATTGTAAGAACATACCTTTTCTAAATATTCCGCTTCAGCATTAGTGTCCTTCTCTGTAGACTCATATTCTGATACAGGTGTGCCATATATATTCTTAACTGCCGCTTCTGTCATCATATATTTAAGCGAATTAATCGTTAAATCTGTATATTGGAACTTGGAAGCCTTGCTTTCTTCCACTGTAGCATATTCCTTATAACTTGTTATATCTTCATTATTATCTGTTATAACTGCTTCTGTTCTGTTACCACAGGCTGTCGTCCCTGCCATTATTGATATAATAGCGGCAATTCCTGTAATCTTTCTTATAGTACCGTTCTTTGTGAATTTAATTCTTGTAAACTTACCCACAGTATTCTTAATGAACTGCTTAAAAATGTTAGTTGTATTCATTATTCACCATTACCTCTGACTTATTTATAAAACCTATTTAATATATTATAACATATCAAAAATCTTTGTAAAATAATATATCTCAAATATCTTTCTCAAATATCTTTCAAAATAAATAATACATCACATTGCAAAAAGAATGTGCAACGCACATCCTAGCACAGGGTGCGGTCACCAGTGACTAACTACATCTTTGCACGAGCGTACATCAGTATAATAGGGAATTCTATCTGAATTTTCTATTACACAAAAAAACCATCTCACATAATTGTGAGATGGTTAAAGAGGCGACAACCAGATTCGAACTGGTGATCAGGGTGTTGCAGACCCACGCCTTACCACTTGGCTATGTCGCCATAACATATTATATTCATAGTAAGAACAAAAAATGACTCCAAGGGGATTTGAACCCCTGATACCACCGTGAAAGGGTGGTGTCTTAACCGCTTGACCATGGAGCCTTAATACTGAACTAGAAGGACAACATGCCCAACTTGCTTAACTATCATAATTATTCTTACAGCTCCCCGAGTAGGGCTCGAACCTACAACAACTCGGTTAACAGCCGAGTGCTCTACCATTGAGCTATCGAGGATTACACCTGAGTTCCTTAACTCATTATTTAAAGGATTGCTCCTTCAAAACTGCACATTAAATATATCTTATACATCCGTATCCTGTCAAGTACTTTCGTACTTTCCTTAAGAATAACTCTCTTTGTTCTATCCAAACCTTAACCTCTTTCGGTTAAGCCCTCGACCTATTAGTACAGATCAGCTCCATATGTCACCACACTTCCA